>NZ_CP035952.1:4741500-5084500 GCF_004214895.1 Pseudomonas tructae
GCAGATGGCGCGGGCGGACAGTTTCGAGCCACAGGAGGTGGCAGCGGCCTAAGGGACGCGGGGCCAGTTGTGGTTGTAGTTTTCATCGTCCTGTATGGGCTTCATGACAATGAAGCCCTGCGCGCCGGTGACGTAAATGGAATAGAACCTGTTGTCCACCAGCGGCTCGCTCACGCCTCCTGCCGCCGCCAGTTGCTCAAAGACTGCAGCCTCACCGACGATGACGTTATTGATCCCCAGACGCGGAAAAAAGTGAGCATGCAACACCGAATTCGAGCCACTGAGGATGTACCTGAGTAGCGGCATATGGGTCAGGGCGCCGTGACCTCTGGGCAACCAGTTACCGTCTCCGGGCGCCCGCAAGTAGTAATACTTGCTCACGCTGCGCAACTCACTTCGTGATACCAGGTCGTTGGCAATGTAGAGCGCCATGGCCGACTCGAGCTCTTTCTTGGCAATGATCACTTGCCCATAGGCGTAGCTGAAGGCAAACATGAACAGCGTGGGCATGAGCAACAGCCAGCGCAAAACCGGCCAGATCTGTCCGAGTAACTGGTGATTGAAATAGAACAGCAACAGCAATATGGCCGAAACACCGATGAAGTTCCTGGCTTCAAGGTTGGGTTCGGTTAGGAACAGCATCATGCCCGGCACACTCCAGACCAAGACCGCGAGGCTGAACAGGTACAACAGCGCAACGCCAAGCTTGGCTGAAGTACGCCCCTGCATCTGGCGGATGTTGCTCATGAGTAAAACAAAACCGGCACTTGCGCCCAGCAGCACGGTAATGCTGAGCACATTGCCCGCAGAGGCCACCAACACACCCAGCATCTGCATCGAAAAGCAGAATTTCTGCCACACCACCGCACACCACTGCTGGGCAAACGGCAGGGGGTTGCCCCGGGTATCGATAACCCATTGGTACGCGCTCAAGAAGTAGATAAGACCACCACCCACGAGTTGCACGCACCTTTCCATGAGCACCTGCAACACTGCCTGGGCTGGAACCTTGTCCTTTACTCCACGGACATACTCGACAACGCACAAGCCGATAAACAAGCTGATGGTCAGTTGGTAGAGGCTCAGCGTTGCAGCAATCAACAGGGCCGACACCAGCCCACGCACATAGCGCTGTGCAATTGGGCAGGTGATGGCCCAGATAACCGCAACCACCCCCAGTACCATCCCCGGCCCATCGTATTGATAGGTCAGATTGCCAAGGAAAAACGGGTTGCATAAAACCGGCAGGATCACCAGGCAGCTGGTAATCCCGGGGCAGGGAAACAACCAGAAAGTCAGGCGAACCATGGCCTGGGCGAGGATAGCAATACAGATGAGCAGGGGCAGCGGAAAGATATTGATCGCGACTTCGCTGAAGGTCAGCAGCCGGTACAACCACTCCAGCAAGATTCGGCCCTGATTGCGCCAGGCGTCCTGGGACTGGAGCAGTGCCCGCCAGTTGTCATCCACATAGGCATAATCAGCACGAACAATCGGATACACGTACACAAGAGACAGAACGATAAAAAACACCATCACTTCTTTCGGGCTTAATGCCCGCTCATTCCCCTGCATGCGTGGCCTCCTTTCGATAAGCCGAGACAGTAGCCTTCACAATCTCTTTCACCACATACCGGGGGCGATGCTTGGCCTCCATGTAGATACGACCGATGTACTCGCCCAGTATGCCGATGCCGATCAGTTGTACCCCGCCCAAGAACAGAATTGCCGTCATCAAGGACGGATATCCGGGCACATCATTGCCGAACAGGAGCTTGTCCAGAACCAGGTAAGCGGCATACAGCAAAGCCAACAACGAGATGAACGCGCCGACGTAACTCCACAGGCGCAAGGGCCAAGTGCTGAACGAGGTAATGCCGTCCAGTGCCAAGTTCCACAGATGCCAGGCGTTGAACTTGCTGCGCCCCACCGCCCTCGGTGCGCGGTCGTACGCGACGATGGCGACATTGAAGCCTGCCCACGACAGCACACCTTTCATAAACAACTGCTGCTCCGGCAGGGTCTTGATCACGTCCACCACTTTGCGGTCCATCAAGCGAAAATCGCCGACGTTTTCCTCGATATGGGTGTAAGCGATGCGATTGAGCAGGCGATAGAACAACGAAGCGCTGCGGCGCTTGAGGTAACCATCGGCGGAGCGATCACGGCGTTTGGCCAGGACTACATCGGCGCCCTGCTGCCACTGATCGATCAACTGCGCAATCACCTCCACCGGGTCTTGCAGGTCAACATCGATGGGGACCACGGCATCACCACTGGCGTACTCCAGGCCAGCGAACAGCGCCGGTTCCTTGCCAAAATTACGCGAAAAATTGATCAACACTACATCCGGATCAGCCATCGCAATCGACCGGGCGACTTCCGCCGTGCGGTCACTGCTGCCATCGTTGATGAAGACAATTTCAATGCAGTGCCCCTGCAATGATGGCTCTCGCCGCACCGCGTGGTAAAACGGGCGCACCGCCTGCTCTTCATTGAATACTGGAACGATCAGCGAGACGTTCATGGCGCGGCCCTGCGAAACACCACCCATTTGGCCAGCAGAAAGCCGCAAGTCAGGCTGATCAGGGAAAAGCTCACGACGGTGATTATCCCGTGCAGCCGCCAATAGTCGCCCAAGCAGCCCACCGCAAGGCTGATCGCGCCCAGACATAGCATGAACAACAGGTAGCGCCCGATCGAGGGCACCACGGCAAAGGTGTACAGAGCATTTACATAAAATGAAAGGCTGGCCGCCACGCAAAACGCCAGAAGATTACTGAGGGCCTGACTTAAATCGAACGCTACCCGCAAGACGAAAAAAAGCTGCCAATGCACCAGGGTATTGGCAATGCCGATCACGCTGTAGGTAGAGAATCCTTTCCATATATTGGCCATATCCACGTCCCGCCTCCCTGCCTGCTGCGGCTTTACACCAGCAAGCCATGTCGCCGGCGGTTCGTCTACTGACAAAATTAACAGCTAAGGCCCATTTGCGACCAACGGTCTGCAAACTCGGGCCGACTCGAGACATCCAGTAATAAGCAACTTTTGCAATTGCAGCCAAATACCTCCACCCTGCCCCCCGCCCGACGCGCGGCGCGAGCGATTGCCCTCGTCCGCAGGTCACTACTACATCAACTGTTCAAGAGCCCGCTGCCATGCTTAACGGACGCGACCCGCGCATCGATTTCTTTCGAGGCCTGGCGTTGATCTTCATCTTCTGGGATCACGTCCCCCACAACCCTCTGGGCCAGATCACCCTGCGTAACATCGGTTTTAGCGATGCTGCGGAAGTGTTCGTATTTCTCGCCGGCTACGCCGCAGTCCTGGCCTATGGCAAGGTCCTGCAACGCGATGGCTACCTGATCGCCTGCGTGAAGATCTTGCGCCGTACCTGGGTGCTGTATGTGGTGCACATCTTCCTGCTGGCGATGCTGATGGGCATCGTGTTCTTTGCCAACAGCCATGTGCAGACCCGCGACCTGGTCCAGGAGATGGGCCTCACCCATTTCATCACCAACCCCCAGCAGGCCCTGACCGACGAGCTGCTGCTGCGCTTCAAGCCCAACCTGATGGACCCGCTGCCGCTGTATATCGTGCTGCTGGCTGGCTTGGCGCTGGTACTGCCGCTGCTGATGCGCAATGCCCTGGCCGTGGTCGGGGTGTCGATGGCGGTGTACCTGGTGGCACCTAAGCTTGGTTGGAACCTGGCGAATTTTTCCGATGGCGTGTGGTACTTCAACCCGGTCACCTGGCAGTTCCTGTTCGTGCTTGGCGGCGCCGCTGCGTTGTACGGGCAGCAGGCACGGCCAGCACAAACCCGGCCGCTAAGCCGACAGCCTCTGTTCCTCGCCGCAGCCGCCTACTCACTGGCTGCGGGCATCATTACCCTGTCCTGGCGCTGGCCAGAGATTCACGATGCGTGGATGCCGACTAGCCTCAATAACCTGCTGTACCCGATCAGCAAGACCGACCTGTCGCCGGTGCGCCTGCTGCATTTCCTGGCCTTGGCCTATGTCACCGCCAAACTGCTGCCGGGCGTTGGCTGGACGCACAACTGGCTGGCGCAGCAAACTTGCCGCATGGGCCGCTACTCCCTTGAAGTGTTCTGCCTGGGGGTGTTGTTGGCGCCCTTGGCGGACATGGTCAATGCCATGGCCGATGACACCTTTGCCGTGCAGGTCTTCACCGCGCTGGTGGGGGTTACGATCATGGCCCTGCTCGGTGCCTGGCTGGACTTCAACAAACGTTTGACCCAGCCGATGCGGGCGGTTGCTACCTGATAACCGCAGGCAAAAAAAACCCGTATCCATGGATACGGGTTTTTTTCATGCGAGGATCAGGACGCCGAGCTTGCGGCGCGCTGCTCCACGGTGTTTGGCGACAGCTTGAACACGTAATACAGCACGGTCAGCATCACCAGGAACGCCGGGCCAATGTACAGGGCCACGCGGGTCTCCTCGAAGTAGGCCATCAGGCCGACCACCAGGATCAGGAACGCCAGCGCCAGGTAGGAACTCAGCGGCCACAGCCACATGCGGTATTTGAGTGCATCACGCTCGGCATTGCTCAGGCCGGCGCGGAACTTCAGCTGAGCCAGGAGGATCATCACCCAGGTCCAGATCGCCCCGAAGGTGGCGATCGCGGTTACCCAGACAAAGACTTTCTCCGGCACCAGGTAGTTGGCCAGCACGCCCAGCAGCAGGGCTGCAATCGACAGCAGCAAGGCATTGCGCGGCACGCCGTTGCTCGAGGTACGGGCGAAGGTGGCCGGCGCCTGACCGTTCTGCGCCAGGCTGTAGAGCATGCGCCCGGTACTGAAGATGCCGCCGTTGCACGACGACAGTGCGGCGGTGATCACCACGAAGTTGATGATGCCGGCAGCGGTCTTGATACCCAGTCGCTCGAAGGTCATCACGAACGGGCTGCCCTGGCTGCCGATTTCGTTCCACGGGTAGATCGACAGGATCACGAACAGGGCACCGACGTAGAACAGCAGAATGCGCCAGAACACCGAGCCGATGGCCTGCGGAATGGTCTTTTGCGGGTTGCGCGCTTCACCGGCGGTCAGGCCGATCATTTCCACGCCCAGGTAGGCGAACATCACCATCTGCAGCGACATCAGCACGCCGGTCACGCCATTGGGCATGAAACCACCGTTGCTCCAGAGGTTGGAGATGCCCATGGCCACCCCATCGTTACCAAAACCGAAGGCGATGATGCCCACCCCGCCCAGGACCATGGCAATGATGGTGACGATCTTGATCAGGGCAAACCAGAACTCGAACTCACCAAAGGCCTTGACCGCGATCAGGTTGATCGCGCCCATGCTGCCCAGGGCTGCCAGGGCCCAGATCCAGCGCGGCACTTCCGGGAACCAGATGCCCATGTAGATGGCCACCGCGGTGATTTCCGCCACACAAGTCACCAGCCACAGGAACCAGTAGTTCCAGCCGGTGAGAAAGCCCGCCAACGGGCCAAGGTAGTCTTGGGCGTAACGGCTGAAGGAGCCGGCGACGGGGTTGTGCACGGCCATTTCGCCGAGGGCACGCATGATCACCAGGATCGCCAGACCGCCAATGATGTAGGACAGCATGATCGCCGGCCCGGCCATTTCGATGGCCTTGGCCGAACCCAGGAACAGGCCGACACCGATACAGGCGCCCAGCGCCATCAGGCGAATATGACGTTCGCCGAGTTCTCGCTTGAGTGGGCCGCCTTGGGCGGTCTCACCGTGAGCAGGGTGGTTGCCGACTGGCATAGAAATACAACCTCATTTTGTTATTGGATATAACCATTCGTGCAGGCCTGGCATCGCCGATAGGCTGGATGCGTTGCCTCGCCGGGCACCGCCTTGTGAGCGGGCCCGTCTGCCGGGTATGCAAAACCGGCAGAGCGAAAGGGGCGAGCAGTATAGAAAGGCCCCTGCAGGGCATTTCACTGTATAGAGCGCGATATTTGGCGAGAACTCTCGGCAAAAACCGCTTCTACGGAGGGGCATTCCCCGTGCTTGAGCCTCTGCAGGAAACAGGGCGGCTAACATAGCACCAAAACGGGGCAATTCAAGCTCCACCAAAGGAGCATTTCTGACACGCTTTTAGGAATCACCTGGCAACTGACTACAAATTTTTCACCAAACCCGGCCACCGTCTAAGCTTCAGGCAAGCAAGACGAAAAACGTAGCCGGGCTGAAGACTATGGGCGCATTGTGGCAATCGGAACCAAACAGTACGGACGCTCCCCCTGAAAACCTCGAACCTTCGCCATCGCCGAAAAGCCCACGCCAGCGCCATCTCTGGTGGCGGCTGTTCTGGTTGGTGCTGGTACTTGCCCTGATCGCCCTGGGGTATGCCGCCACCACTGAAATGCACACCTCACGCCTGCAATCTCGAGAGTTCAGCCAGTTCGCCGCGACCCTGAGCTACTCCATGCAGCCCGGCCCCAGCGACACCATCCGCTACCCTGGTGACGGCCCGTTCGACAAGCGCCTTGGCTATAGCGCGCTGGGTGAGTTCCTGCCACGGCTGCTCAAGCGCGATTATGTGATCAACGAACAGACCCGATTCTCTCCGGCACTAGTGAACTACGTTGATCACGGCTTCTTCGTTCCCTATGCCGAGAAGATCCAGGCAGGCCTGTCGATCACCGACTGCAAGGGCGATGCGCTGTACCAGTTCCATTACCCGCAGCACCTGTATCCCGACTTCGCCTCGATTCCACCGGTCATCGTCCACAGCCTGCTGTTCATCGAGAACCGTGACCTGCTCGATGCCAACGACCCGCTGAACAACCCCGCAGTAGACTGGCCGCGCTTTGCCAAGGCGGCCTACACCCAAGTGGCAAAATACCTGGCCTTGCCCGGCCAGTCGGCCGGTGGCAGTACCCTGGCGACCCAACTGGAGAAGTATCGGCACTCGCCCGACGGCCTGACGGTCTCGGGCAGCGAGAAGATCCGCCAGATGATTTCTGCCAGCGTTCGTGCCTATCAGGATGGCCCCCAGACCCTGCAAGCACGCCAGCGGATCGTACGTGACTACCTCAACAGCGTGCCGCTGTCGGCAGTGCCCGGCCACGGTGAAGTGCATGGCATGGCGGAAGGCTTGCGGGTCTGGTACGGCGCCGACTTTGCCCAGGTCAACCAGGCCCTGTCATCCACCGACAATGACCCCGCCAGCCTCGCCACCCGCGGCCTGGCCCTGCGTCAGGTGCTGTCGCTGATGATCGCCCAGCGCCGGCCCTCGCACTTCTTGTCCAAGGGCCGTGAGGAGCTGGCGCTGCTGACCGACAGCCACATCCGCATCCTCTCGGCCAGCAACATCATCGACAAGCCACTGGCTGATGCCGCCCTGGCCAGCAAAGCCATCTACCGCGACTGGGTAGCCCAACCGACCATCCAGCCGATCGTTACCAACAAGGGCATCAGCGTTGCCCGCAGTCGCCTGTCTTCCGCCCTCGGCCGGCCGCTGTACGACCTCGACCGTCTCGACCTGTCAGCCACCAGCACCCTGCAATCGCAATTGCAGGGCCAGGTCAGCCAGTACCTCAAAGACCTCGCCGACCCGGCCTTTGCCGAGAAAATGGGCTTGTACGGCGAACGCCTGCTGACCCCGACCAGCACCACCCAGGTGCGCTACAGCTTTACCCTGCTCGAACGCACCGCCGACGGCTCGCGGGTGCGGGTGCAGACCGACAGCACCGACCAGCCATTCGACATCAACGAAGGCAGCAAGCTGGAGCTGGGTTCGACCGCCAAGCTGCGGGTGCTGACCAGCTACCTGGAAATCATCGGCGAACTGCACGACAAATACGCCGGCACTCCAGCCGCCGAACTGAAGAAAGTCCAGGTAGCGGAACTGGACTTCATCACCCGCTGGGCCATCGACTACCTGATCCAGAACAAGGACCGCGACCTCAACGCAATGCTTAACGCCGCCCTTGAGCGCAAGTACTCGGCCAGCCCCGGCGAGGCCTTCTTCACTGGCGGTGGCCTGCACGTGTTCAACAACTTTCGCAAGGAAGACAACGGCCGCATTCCGACCCTCAAGGATGCCCTGCGCGAATCGATCAACCTGCCGTTCATCCGCCTGATGCGTGATCTTGTGCGCTACAGCACCTACCAACAGCCGGGCAACAGTGCCAGCCTGCTCAAGGACGACGCCGAACCGCGCCGGCAGGAATACCTGGCGCGCTTTGCCGACAAGGAAGGCACCGATTACATGCGCAGGTTCTGGAAGAAGTACCAGCGCAAGACCTCCCAGCAGCGCCTGGACACCTTCCTCGACAGCCTGCGGGTCACACCGATCCGCCTGGCCGCGGTACACCGCTATCTGTTCCCCGAAGCCGACCAGGCCACCTTCAATGCCTTTGTCCAGGCGCACCTGAAAAAAGACCGGGTCGAGAACAAAACCCCCGCTACCAAGCAAAACACCGTTACCGAGAAGCGCCTGCAAGAGCTGTATGAAGCGTACCGACCTGGCGCCTACGACTTGCCTGACCAAGGCTTTATCGCCAAGGTCCACCCGCTGGACCTGTGGCTGCTCGGCTATCTGCTGCAGCACCCCAGCGCGACGTTCCAGGACGCGGCGCAAGCCAGCCATTTCGAACGCCAGGAAGTCTATGGCTGGCTGTTCAAGAGTCGCCACAAAGGTGCACGCGACAGCCGCATCCGTACCCTGGTGGAGATCGAAGCCTTTCTCGATATCCATCAACGCTGGAAGCGCGTCGGCTATCCGTTCGACCACCTGGTGCCGTCACTGGCCACAGCCATCGGCAGCTCCGGCGATCGCCCGGCAGCGCTGGCCGAGTTGATCGGCATCATTCAGAACGATGGCGTGCGCCTGCCAGTGCTGCGCATCGATACCCTGCACTTCGCCGCTGAAACGCCCTATGAAACCCGTCTGACCAGCGACCCCGACCTGGGCCAGCGGGTGCTCTCGGTGGAAGTTGCCCGGGCCCTGCGCGGCGCCCTCTCGCAAGTGGTCGACGCCGGTACCGCGCGACGCGTGTCGGGTAGCTTCAAACTGGCTGACGGCACACCACTGGTGATGGGCGGCAAAACCGGTACCGGCGACAACCGCATCGAAAGCTTCGGTGCCGGTGGGCGCCTGATCGGTTCACGCTCGCTGAACCGCACCGCAACCTTCGTGTTCTACCTCGGCGAAAATCACTTCGGCACCCTTACCGCCTTCGTACCCGGTCGGGCGGCAGAGTCCTTCCGCTTTACCTCGGCACTGCCGGTGCAGGTGCTCAAGGGTATGGCGCCGATCCTCATGCCCTACCTGGAGCCGGGCAGCCACACCCTGTGCAAACCGCCGAGGATGGTGCAGCGCTAGTGGAAGCGCTTGGCCGTCGTATAGCTTTTGCTCCAGTAACTGTTCTTCAGCGAGTCGATACGGATGTGCTTGCCGGTCCGGGGGGCGTGGATAAAACGCCCTTCGCCGATGTACAGGCCGACGTGGCCGATCCGCCCCTGCCCATTGCGATTGAAGAACACCGCATCACCGCGCTTGAGTTGGCTCTGCTTGATGGTGCGGGCACCGGACTTGAGCATCGCCGACGTGGTGCGCGGAATCCTGATATCGGCCTCGTTACGGAACAGATAAACCAGCAGGCCACTGCAGTCGAAGCCCCCCGTCACCGACATGCCGCCCCAACGGTAGGGCACGCCGATCAATTGGTGAGCACGCTCGACCAAACGATCGAGGTTGGCTTCCAGCTCTTGCCGCACGCTGTGCTCGCGAGCGGTCTTGGTAACCGGGAGCGTAGCCTGGGCAAAAAATGACAGGCCCCAGAGCAGCCCGATGAAAAAAATTGAACGTGCCACGGTGAAATACTCACAGATGAAAAAACGTGGCAAATCTTAGGAGCGTTTTCCAGGTGTGTAGATCAAGGCAATCCGAGGTGTTTGTAGGAAAATCCTTAAGGGTTCCTACACAAATTCGTCCATTCCTACGCACTTCATGAGAAATATTCCTATTCTCGCGCTTGCTTTACGATATATCTTGAGTAATATCTAAAGATACATCTAACGCAACCGGAGATTCCTCATGCGCGACCATCAACCCCATCGCGAGCATGGCGAGCGGCATGACGGTTTCGAACGTCGCCACAGCCGTGAGCGTGGCGATCGCGGCCCACGGGTGTTCGCCCCTGGCGACCTGAAACTGCTGCTGCTATCGATGCTGGGCGAACAACCCTGCCACGGTTACGACCTGATCCGTCAGATCGAAAGCCTCTTCGATGGCAGTTACAGCCCAAGCCCGGGCGTGATCTATCCAACCCTGAATTTTCTTGAAGAAGCCGAATTGATCAGCGGTGAAACCCAGGGCAGCAAACGCCTCTACGGCATCACTGCGTCCGGAGAAAAATCCCTGGCCGAGCAGGCCATTGCCCTGGACGGCGTGCGCATGCGCATCGAAGTCAGCAAGCGCTCGCTGCGCGGCCACGACCGTCCGGCCGAGATCCACGAAGCCGTACATAACTTGCGCCATGCCCTGCAAATGCACAGCGGGCGCTGGAACCCGGCGGAAATCGAGCGGGTCCGAACCCTGCTCAACGACACCGCCAAAGCCATCGTCGCAGGGCCCATTGCGACCACACCGGAGAAACCCGAATGACTGTTAGCGAAAACGCCACCATTCACCGCGTCAACCACGAGATCAAACACCGCCGCCTGACCGTGCTGCGGGTCACCGAGCTGACCCCGCGCATGCGCCGCATCACCCTCGGCGGGCCGGAACTGCAGGGCTTTACCAGTGTTGGCAGCGACGATCACGTCAAACTGATGTTCGCCTGCACGCCAGAAGAACAGACCTTGCTCGACAACCTCGACTTCAGCCGTGACGGCGGGCGTCCGACCATGCGCGAGTACACGCCGCGGCGTATCGACCTGGCCGGCGGCGAGATGGACATCGACTTCGTGCTCCACGGTGACGGCCCTGCCTCCACCTGGGCGGCCCAGGCCCAGGTCGGCCAGGTGCTCAATATCGCCGGCCCACGCGCTTCGATGGTGGTTCCGGACATTTTCGACAGCTATTTGTTGATTGGCGATGAAACCGCGATCCCGGCCATTGCCCGGCGCCTGGAAGAACTGCCCGCTGGCCGCAAAGTGCTGGCAGTGATTGAAATCGAAGACGCCCAGGAGCAACAGCCGTTGACCAGCGCGTCACAGGTCGAGGTGATCTGGGTGCTGCGTCAGAAGCAGGACCTGCTTGAAGTGGTGAAGGATCTGAGCCTGCCTGAAGGGCAGATGTACGCCTGGATTGCCCTGGAAAAATCGCTGATGCGTAAGACCAAGCGCCGGCTCATCGATGACAAGGGCGTCAAGGAAGACATGATCAAGGCCGTCTCCTACTGGAACCTCGACTCACACGACGATTGACCGGCTACCTCAGGGTTGCGTCCTGGCTTTGGCCAGGCGCCCGCCCTGCCAATAATCCAGGCCAAGCAACAGCAGGCCGATGGCAATGAACCCCAGCAGTATCGCCAGCGCATTGAGCACAACCCGGACATAACCCAGTTCGGCCACATCGATGAACGGATAGGGATAGACACCTATCACCTGCCCCCGCAGCATCGCGTAGGCAAAGTACCCCAGCGGGTACAGCAGCCAGGCCAGCAGATGCCTTGCGCGCAGGCTGCCCTTCTCCACGCAGCACCACCAATAAACCACGTACACCAGCGGCATGACGTCATGCAGCAACTCGTCCGCCAGCCATTGCCAGCCCTGTGGCTGCCACAGGTGACGCAACAACAGGCTGTAGGCAAGAGCGACGAGGATGATACTGGCGGCCACCCCGGAACTGACCCAGGGCGCCAGAAAGAAGCGCCGCAGTGGCGAGTCCCGGCCAACTGCCGCATAGCTGAGCACCACCGCGACCAGGGTGTTGCTGAGCACCGTGAAAAAACTGAACAAGGTCACCAGGCCGCCCAGCAGGCTGGCCTGCTCCTGCCAACGGGCCCACAACAGCAGGTACATCTGAATCGCCAACGCGCTCCAGCCCAGGCACGCAGCCAGGGCGATCAGTAGCGTTTGGCGGCTCACCGGCTCAGCGGCCGCGTTGCATTTTCAGGTACAGGCGCTCGACCTTCTCCCGGGCCCAGGGCGTCTTGCGCAGGAAGGTCAGGCTCGACTTGATGCTCGGGTCGCTCTTGAAGCAGCGGATATCAATGCGCTCAGCCAGGCCGTCCCATTGGTACTTCTCTACCAGCGCAGTGAGGATCTGCTCCAGGGTCACGCCATGCAGCGGGTTTTGATTAGCGGCGGTCATGCCTGTGCTCCAGCCAACGAAAGGTGCGCACCTTAGCCGAGGCTCGCCTGCAAGTCTTCAGACTTTTCGCATTCGCGGTGCTGCTTAAAGACATTCTAGTGTGGGCAAAGGCTCTAGCCAGCACGTGAGCGTTTTATCTTCGACTGTAATGTTATATTGTATCAATACTATAACACTGCCAAGGACCCCTGCCCTCCATGCCTCACTTACCCCTGCGCCTCTCCCCCCTCGCCGCCGCGCTCTGGCTCGCCTCGCCGTTGAGCCAGGCTGTCGAGCTGCAACCCCAGGTGATCACCGCCAACCCACTGGGTAACAGCGAACTGGCCGCGCCCAGCACCGTGCTCGATGGCGACAACCTGGCCCTGCAACAAAAAGGCAGCCTCGGCCAGACCTTGAACAACCAACCCGGTGTCGCTTCTACCTGGTTTGGCCCCGGTGCCAGCCGCCCGGTGATCCGCGGCCTGGATGGCGACCGCATTCGCATCCTGCGCAATGGCGTCGGTGCCCTGGACGCCTCGTCGCTGTCCTATGACCACGCCGTGCCATTGGACCCGGCCACCGTCGAGCGCATCGAAATCGTCCGCGGCCCGGCCGCCCTGCTCTACGGCGGCAATGCCATCGGCGGGGTGGTCAACAGTTTCGACAACCGTATTCCGACCTCGCCCATCGATGGCATTCATGGGGCTGGCGAATTGCGTTACGGTGGCGCCGACACCACCCGCAGCAGCGCTGGCAAGCTGGAGGCCGGCGATGGCCGCTTCGCCCTGCACCTGGACGCCAACAGCCGCCAGTTCAATGACCTGCGCATCCCCGGCTATGCGCGCAGCTCGAACGTGCGCGACGCTGACGAACCAGGCAGCAAGCATCGCCTGGAAAACAGCGACGGCCGCCAGGACGGTGGCGCCGTAGGCGGTGCCTACCATTGGGATCACGGCTATGCCGGCCTTTCCTACAGCCGCTATGACTCCAACTACGGGTCGGTGGCCGAGCCCGGCGTGCGCCTGGACATGCAGCAGGATCATTACGGCTTTGCTTCGGAACTGCACGACCTGGACGGTCCGTTCAGCTCGGTGAAAGTCGACCTCGGCTACACCGACTACCAGCACCGCGAACTGGAGAGTGGCGAGGTGCACACCACCTTCAAGAACAAGGGCTACGAGGCGCGGGTCGAGGCCCGGCATCAACCGCTGGGGCCGGTCGAAGGGGTGATTGGCGCCCAGGTCAGCCGCAACGAATTCTCCGCCCTCGGCGAAGAGGCCTTCGTACCGCACACCGACACCAACAGCCTGGCGCTGTTCATGCTCGAACAGTGGCAAGCAACGGAACGCCTGAACCTGAGCCTCGGCGGACGTCTGGAGCACACCCGGGTCGAACCCGACAGCAAGGGCAGCGAGCGTTTTGCCGAAGCGGATCGTTCGAGCAGCTTCACCGCCGCCAGCCTGTCGTCCGGCGCAGTCTACGAGCTGACGCCAGTCTGGTCCCTGGCTGCGACCCTGGGCTACACCGAGCGCGCCCCGACCTTCTATGAGCTGTATGCCAATGGCGCCCACGTCGCCACTGGCACCTACGAAGTCGGCGACCCGAACCTGAACAAGGAAAAAGCCATCTCCAGCGACCTGGCCCTGCGCTTCGACAATGGCACGCACAAGGGCAGCGTCGGTGTGTTCTACAGCCACTTCCGCAATTACATCGGCCTGCTGGCCAGCGGCAACCTGCGCGAAGGTCATGACCACGACCATGATCACGGCGATCACGATCATGACCATGACCATGACCACGGCGGCGATGTGCCTGAGTACCTCTACCACGGGGTTCGCGCGCGCTTCTACGGCATCGAAGCCCAGGACCGCTGGCAACTGGCGCAGAACCGCTACGGCAGCTTCGCCCTGGAACTGTCTGGCGACTACACCCGGGCCAAGAACCTCGACAGCGGCGAAGACCTGCCGCGCATCGCCCCGCTGCGCCTGAACAGCGGCTTACTTTGGGAGCTGGACCGCTGGCAGGCACGGTTGGATGTGCAACACGCCAGTGCCCAGCATAAAAAGCCGGCCAACGAGACCAGCACCGACGGCTACACCACCCTTGGCGCCAGCGTCGGCTATCGCTTCGACATCGGCCAGAGCCAGTGGCTGGCCTTCGTCCGCGGCGAGAACCTGACCGACCAGACCGTACGCTACGCAAGCTCGATCCTGCGCGACATCGCCCCGGCGCCAGGGCGCAGTGTCGAAGTCGGCCTGCGTACCACCTTCTAACCCAACACCACCCTTGTAGGAGCGGGCTTGCCCCGCTATCAAGCACGCGCCTGATGTGCTGGCTGTACAGGTCTCTTCGCGGGGCAAGCCCGCTCCTACCCAATGGCACCGTTGCCGGACTATTACCGATCCGGCAATGGTGCCTCTCGTTGAATTGACTTTTTTTCTTACAAATTCAGCTATATCCTCCCCGCCGCAAGCTGAACCGCTTCAGTTCACTTTTCTGCAGCTTTATCGCCGATGATCCTCGGAGCTCGGTGGCCTTGCCGTTTGTTCAATAATCAAAAGATAGCGCTATCTCATGCCTCAGAATGATCGTTTCCGCTTTTCCCCCGCCACCCGGACACTGCTTTCGGGTCTGGCCATCGCCAGCCTCGCGCCTTGCGCCCAGGCTGCGGCGATGTTCGCCAGCGACTCGCCATGGATGCTTGGCGATTGGGGCGGCACCCGCACGGAGCTGGCTGAACGCGGCTACGACTTCACCCTGGGTTACACCGGCGAAATGGGTGCCAACCTGCACGGCGGCTATGACGATGACGAAACTGCGCGTTACAGCGGCCAGTTCGCCCTCGGTACCCATCTGGACCTGCAAAAGATCCTCGGCTGGCACGACGCCGAGTTTCAATTGACCGTTACCCAGCGCCATGGCGACAACATCAGCAACGACCGCATCAATGACCCGCGCGTTGGCGGCTTCACCTCGGCCCAGGAAATCTGGGGCCGTGGCCAGACCTGGCGGTTGACCCAGATGTGGATCAAACAGAAGTACTTCGACGGTGCGCTGGATGTGAAATTCGGCCGTTTCGGCCAGGGCGAGGACTTCAACAGCTTCCCTTGCGACTTCCAGAACCTGGCGTTCTGCGGCTCCCAGGTGGGTAACTGGGACGGGAACATCTGGTACAACTGGCCGGTCAGCCAGTGGGCCCTGCGGGTCAAGTACAACCTGACCCCGGAGCTCTACGCGCAGATCGGCGCCTATGAGCAGAATCCTTCCAATCTTGATCGCGGCAACGGCTTCAAGCTCAGCGGCAGCGGCACCCAGGGCGCGGTGATCCCGGTCGAACTGGTCTGGACGCCGGCCCTCAACGGCCTGAAAGGGGAATATCGCGCCGGTTACTACTACAGTAATGCCAAGGCAAGCGATGTCTACAAAGACAGCAACGAACAACCGGCAGCACTGAGCGGCCAGGCTTACCGCAGCCGTTCGAGCAAGCACGGCTTCTGGCTCGGCGCCCAGCAACAGGTGACGTCGCTGGCATCCGACCATTCGCGGGGATTGAGCGTGTTCGCCAACGCCACGCTGCACGACAAGAAGACCAATGCCATCGACAACTATGTTCAGGCAGGTGTGGTGTACAAGGGGCCCTTCGATGCCCGCGCCAAGGACGACATCGGTTTCGCCCTGGCCCGCGTGCACGTCAACCCTGCCTATCGCAAGAATGCCCAGGCCATCAATCAGGCCCGCAGCGTCAGCGACTACAACGATCCCCTGTTCCGTCCGATCCAGGACACCGAATACAGCGCCGAGCTGTACTACGGCATTCACCTGGCCGACTGGCTGACCGTGCGCCCGAACCTGCAGTACATCCGCCACCCCGGTGGCGTGAGCCAGGTCGACGACGCGCTGATCGGCGGGATCAAGATCCAGAGCAGTTTCTAATCACCCTTTTCACCTAACGGAGAACACACGATGAGCACTGATGGTGCCTTGAGTAGAACCCGCTGGCTGCCGCGACTGATCGGTGTGCTGCTGTTGCTGATGGGCCTGGCCCTGCTGGCCGGCGGTATCAAACTGAGCCAGCTGGGCGGCTCGCTGTATTACCTGATCGCAGGCATCGGCTTTGCCCTGTCCGGCATCCTCCTGCTGGCCCTGCGCCGGCACGCCCTGGGCCTGTACGGCCTGGTGCTGCTGGGCAGCACCCTGTGGGCATTGTGGGAAGTGGGCCTGGACTGGTGGCAATTGGTGCCGCGCCTGGCCCTGTGGTTTGCCCTGGGCGTGGTGTTGCTGCTGCCGTGGGCCCGTCGCCCATTGCTGGGCAACCCTTCCAAGGTCAACACCGGCCTGCTGAGCCTGGCAGTGGTGCTGTCTGGCGCCACTGCAGTGGCCAGCCAGTTCACCAACCCAGGTGAAATCAAGGGCGAGCTGGGCCGCGAAAGCGCGCAGATGAGCAGCACCGCGCCACAGATGCCCGATGGCGAGTGGCAGGCCTATGGCCGCAGCGAATTTGGCGACCGTTACTCGCCGCTGCGCCAGATCACCCCGCAGAACGTGCACAAGCTGCAGGAAGCCTGGCGCATCCGCACCGGCGACCTGCCGACCGACAACGACCCGGTGGAGCTGACCAACCAGAACACCCCGCTCAAGGTCAACGGCAAGCTGTATGCCTGCACCGCCCACAGCAAGGTGCTGGCCCTGGACCCGGACACCGGCGCAGAAATCTGGCGTTTCGACCCGCAGATCAAAAGCCCGGTAGGCTTCAAGGGCTTTGCCCACATGACCTGCCGTGGTGTGTCGTACTACGACGAGAACAACTACGTCAGTGCCGACGGCAGCCCCGCGCCGAAAATCAGCGCAGCCGGCCAGGCCGTTGCCGTCGCCTGCCCGCGTCGCCTCTACCTGCCAACCGCCGACGCCCGCCTGATCGCCCTGAACGCCGATACCGGCAAGGTCTGTGAAGGTTTCGGCAACCAGGGCGTGATTGACCTGACCACCGGCATCGGCCCGTTCACCGCCGGCGGTTACTACTCCACCTCGCCTGCGGCGATCACCCGCGAACTGGTGATCATCGGCGGCCATGTCACCGACAACGAATCGACCAACGAGCCATCCGGGGTGATTCGCGCCTACGACGTCCACGACGGCCGCCTGGTGTGGAACTGGGACAGCAACAACCCGGACGACACCGCACCTCTGGCAGCGGGCAAAACCTACAGCCGCAACTCGGCGAACATGTGGTCGCTGGCCAGTGTCGACGAGAAACTGGGCATGGTCTTCCTGCCGCTGGGCAACCAGACGCCAGACCAGTGGGGCGCTGACCGTACCCCGGGCGCCGAGAAGTACAGCGCCGGTATCGTTGCCCTTGACCTGGGCAACGGCAAGGTACGCTGGAACTACCAGTTCACCCACCACGACCTGTGGGACATGGACGTCGGCAGCCAGCCGACCCTGCTCGACCTGAAAACCGCCGACGGCGTCAAACCTGCGCTGATCGCCCCGACCAAACAGGGCAGCCTGTACGTGCTCGACCGTCGCGACGGCACGCCGATCGTGCCGATCCGCGAGATCCCGGTGCCGCAAGGTGCGGTCGAAGGCGACCACACCGCGCCGACCCAGGCCCGTTCGGACCTCAACCTGCTCGGCCCGGACCTGACCGAACAAGCCATGTGGGGCGCCAGCCCGTTCGACCAGATGCTCTGCCGCATCCAGTTCCGCGAGCTGCGCTACGAAGGCCAGTACACCCCGCCCTCGGAGCAGGGCAGCCTGGTCTACCCGGGTAACGTTGGCGTGTTCAACTGGGGCAGCGTCTCGGTCGACCCGGTGCGCCAACTGCTGTTCACCAGCCCCAACTACATGGCCTTCGTCTCGAAAATGGTGCCGCGTGCCGACGTTGCCGCCGGCAGCAAGCGCGAGAGCGAAACCAGTGGTGTACAGCCGAACACCGGCGCGCCGTACGCAGTGATCATGCACCCGTTCATGTCGCCGCTGGGCGTACCCTGCCAGGCGCCAGCCTGGGGTTACGTGGCCGGTATCGACCTGACCACCAACCAGGTGGTGTGGAAGCACAAGAACGGCACCAGCCGTGACAGCTCGCCGATCCCGATCGGCCTGCCGATTGGCGTGCCAAGCATGGGCGGCTCGATCGTCACCGCCGGCGGCCTGGGCTTCCTCAGCGGCACCCTGGACCAGTACCTGCGAGCCTACGACACCAACACCGGCAAGGAGCTGTGGAAATCGCGCCTGCCGGCCGGTGGCCAGGCTACGCCGATGACCTACACCGGCAAGGACGGCAAGCAGTACGTGCTGGTGACCGCCGGTGGTCACGGCTCGCTGGGCACCAAGATGGGCGATTACGTAATCGCTTACAAATTGGCTGAGTAAACCCCTGCCCGCTCCTACAGAGTTGTAGGAGCGGGCTTGCCCCGCGATCAAGCGCTACCATTGAAACCGCCCCCCACCCGCCCCATCTAAGCACCATAGTCATTGAGCAGGTGCCCCATGAGCGATCAGCAGGATCTACCCGAACATCCCGAGGACAACGCCGAAGTCGAGCATCTCGAAGCCGCCGAACACAGCGGACAGAACCTTGCCTTGCCTGGCCAACAGCTGCCGGACAAGGTCTATATCATCCCGATTCACAACCGCCCGTTCTTCCCCGCGCAAGTACTGCCGGTGATCGTCAATGAAGAGCCCTGGGCCGAAACCCTGGATCTGGTCGCCAAGACCCCGCACCACTCCCTGGCCCTGTTCTTCATGGACACGCCGCCCGAAGACCACCGTCATTTCGACACCTCGGCCCTGCCGCTGTACGGCACCCTGGTCAAGGTTCACCACGCCAGCCGCGAAAACGGCAAGTTGCAGTTCGTCGCCCAGGGCCTGACCCGGGTCCGCATCCGCTCCTGGCTCAAGCACCATCGCCCGCCCTACCTGGTCGAGGTCGAATACCCGCATCAAACCAGCGAGCCAACCGACGAGGTCAAGGCCTACGGCATGGCCCTGATCAATGCGATCAAAGAACTGCTGCCACTCAACCCGCTGTACAGCGAAGAGCTGAAGAACTACCTCAACCGCTTCAGCCCCAACGACCCGTCGCCATTGACCGACTTCGCCGCCGCGCTGACCTCGGCCACCGGCAACCAGTTGCAGGAAGTGCTCGACTGCGTGCCGATGCTCAAGCGCATGGAGAAGGTCCTGCCGATGCTGCGCAAGGAAGTCGAAGTTGCGCACCTGCAGAACGAGATCTCCGCCGAAGTGAACCGGCAGATCGGCGAGCACCAGCGCGAGTTCTTCCTCAAGGAACAGCTCAAGGTCATCCAGCAGGAGCTGGGCCTGACCAAGGACGATCGCAGCGCCGACCTCGAACAGTTCGAGCAGCGCCTGCAGGGCAAGACCCTGCCCGCCGCCGCGCAAAAGCGCATCGACGAAGAGACGGCCAAGCTATCGATCCTCGAGACTGGCTCACCGGAGTACGCGGTTACCCGCAACTACCTGGACTGGGCCACCAACCTGCCCTGGGGCGTCTACGGCAAGGACAAACTCGACCTCAAGCACGCGCGCAAAGTGCTCGATCAGCACCACGCAGGCCTTGATGACATCAAGGCGCGCATTCTCGAATTCCTCGCCGTAGGTGCCTACAAAGGCGAGATCAGCGGTTCGATCGTGCTGCTGGTGGGCCCGCCGGGCGTCGGCAAGACCAGTATCGGCAAATCCATCGCCGAATCCCTGGGCCGGCCGTTCTACCGCTTCAGTGTCGGTGGCATGCGCGACGAGGCCGAGATCAAGGGCCACCGCCGCACCTACATCGGCGCCCAACCGGGCAAGCTGGTGCAGGCCCTCAAAGACGTCGAGGTAATGAACCCGGTGATCATGCTCGACGAGATCGACAAGATGGGCCAAAGCTACCAGGGCGATCCGGCCTCGGCGCTGCTGGAAACCCTCGACCCGGAGCAGAACGTCGACTTCCTCGATCACTATCTGGACTTGCGGCTGGACCTGTCCAAGGTGCTGTTCGTGTGCACCGCCAACACCCTGGACTCGATCCCCGGGCCGTTGCTCGACCGAATGGAAGTGATTCGCCTGTCCGGCTACATCACCGAAGAAAAACTGGCCATCGCCAAGCGCCACCTGTGGCCCAAGCAGCTGCAAAAAGCCGGCGTGGCCAAGAGCAGCCTGAGCATCAGCGACAGCGCCCTGCGTATGGTAATCGAAGGCTATGCTCGCGAAGCCGGTGTGCGCCAGCTGGAAAAGCAGCTGGGCAAGCTGGTGCGCAAGGCGGTGGTACAGCTGCTGGACGATCCAGAGAAAACCATCAAGATCGCTGCCAAGGACCTCGAAGCCTCACTGGGCATGCCGGTATTTCGTAGCGAACAGGTGCTTGCCGGCAAGGGCGTGATCACTGGCCTTGCCTGGACCAGCATGGGCGGCGCCACCTTGCCGATCGAGGCAACACGCATCCACACCCTCAACCGCGGCTTCAAGCTGACCGGTCAGTTGGGTGAGGTGATGAAAGAGTCTGCCGAGATCGCCTACAGCTATGTCAGCGCCAACCTCAAGCAGTACGGCGGTGACCCGAGCTTCTTCAACGAAGCGTTCATTCACCTGCACGTGCCCGAAGGTGCCACCCCCAAGGACGGCCCCAGCGCCGGGGTGACCATGGCCAGCGCGCTACTGTCACTGGCCCGCGACCAGGCGCCGAAAAAAGGCGTGGCCATGACCGGCGAGCTGACCCTGACCGGCGTGGTCCTGCCAATAGGTGGGGTGCGCGAAAAAGTAATCGCGGCACGGCGGCAGAAGATCTTCGAGCTGATCCTGCCGGAAGCCAACCGTGGTGATTTCGAAGAGTTGCCGGACTACCTCAAGGAGGGATTGAGCGTGCACTTTGCCAAGCGCTTCGCTGATGTGGCGAAGGTGCTGTTCAACTGAAGTTTTGTGGAAGTAGGCGCGGGCGTTGAAGGCCCGCGCCCCTGCTTGACGGCACTTGAATCGCGCTCACCGCTGATACTGGGCCAGCGTGCGGCCCATCTGCGTTGCGCTTTGTTCGATCGTCTTCCACTGCCCCAGAAACCGCCCGAAGTAGATCGCGAAGCGTGCCAGTTGCTGGCCTGAGGTAATGAGCTGAAGCTGATTGTTCGACGCATCAATGTAAGCTGTCAGGCTTTGCCAGGCTGAATGAACATGAGAAGAAGCGGTCAGCACTTCCCTGAGCAACTGCTCCATGTTCTGCAGTTTTTCCGAGAGCTCCCGGATACGCATTTGCAACCTTACCAGTGCCATCGTGGCTGCACTGAAGTCTCGGGTCGCTGGTTTGATGCATTTGCCAACTTCATTGACCTTTCTCAAGGTCGCAGGAATGATCTGCCGCCGAGCCTCATCGCGAAACCGAGTGCCTTCGAGGTGTACAGACTCGACTTTCCGGGAGTACTCCTTCAGTTGTTCCTTGAGTGAATTCACGTAGTTGGGCAAGGACGACACAATCTGCCTATCGGCCGCACTGAGCGCCAGCGCCTCACCGCCCTGCAAGGCGTCCCAAGCTTCACGTTGCGTACCCAATGCCTTGGTGTGTGCACAGACGTCCAGAATGACGTCCCCTGAACGCTTGATATTACCGGCGACAGTGGCCAATGCATTGCTCAGCTGTAGGTTTTTCCCATACAACACCTCCCAGCAGCTGGCATGCCCTTTCACCAGGCGAAAGAATGTCACCATGGCATTAGTGTTCAGCTCAGGGTTTGAAGCCAGGGTTCCAAGGTTCGCCAGCCCTCCCTCTGTACTCATCCACTGAGAGATGCCAGCCGGTGAGTTCGGCAGTTCCCTCGCATAGGCGACATACGCATTGAGGTTATGAACGTGCGCTGGCGACAAACTCAGAGCGCCTGTGTCCAACCCTGAGGCCATGGCACTCAACAACGCTTCGGGAAGACTTGAAGCTTGTACTTGCCAAGCGCTATCCAGCGTTACATTTGCATTCATCCTTAACTTTCTCCTACAGACGTCCACCCGGTGCCGCCCCTTTACACTAAACTGGGGCGGCCGTTGTAAAGTGTGGCAGCGGTTAAAATGCCTGACAAAACTGGGAGACAATACTCTTAACATAGGCGATCAATTTTTCCAGCAACTGATTGAACGCTTGCGCCTCTTCGAAACTGCCCAGTTTTATCCTGCGCAGTTGATTGCTCACCGCCTCCAATTGCAGGCGTATCTGCTGCATTTCCACCAACCATTCCCGGCGTCCTGAAGTTAGCACTGCATATTCTGACAGCGCTTGCAGATGGGCTTTAACTTGATTCGCTCGTTGCTCCTTTTTGCGTTGTTCAGCGATCAGTTCGTTTACCTCGGTGCGCAGCGCCCGACGCTGGTCTTGAAGTCGCGAGTACTGCATGTCTTGCTGCACGCCCTCCATCAATTTGCCCAGTGCCTCCAATGCCTGCTCGACCGCTACGGCGGCACCCGCCGTTGTGGCGCCCTGAGCGACCAGCCCCTGGAGCTGTTGAACCGTTGGCAATTTGCCTTGGAACAGCTGTTCGATGCCATTGGCCTCAAACACACCGATGGCTCTTTCAAACTCGGCAAGGTTTTCGCGTTTGCCGTTGAGCGTATCGGTTAGCGCTTGCAGGCTGCTGGCCAGCCGCTCCTGAGTTTCCAGGTAACTTGCCTGGTCGCGGCTCGCATCATAAACCGGCAGGCTGGCGATGGCCTTCGACGCCGTCACCACCCCAGAGACTACGGCATCAAGTTTTACAGCGAGCTTGTCTTTTGAAATCTGCAGCTCCTCTAGGAAGAACTTCTCTTCTTCAGGGTCTCCCAAGTCCTCGCGAAAACTCTCAAGCAACTCACCAAGCTGGTATGACTTTATGGTGACCGCCAGTACTTCCGAGTGTTTAGCCAACCCCTCAGCGTAACGCTGCATCCCTTTGTAGTGCCGCTCAACTGATTCATGCAGCAACGGCAGAAAGCTAAAGGTACGCTGCTCCCAAAACGCTGAATACGCCGATACAACTGAAAGAATCTTATCCATATTGGGGACGTCAAGTGCGGCACTCAGGGCAACGACATTATCACTCATCTAGGGATATCCTTATTGGGTGGCTGCGGCGTCATCAAAGACACGATTCATATGTTGGGCAAATTTTTCAATATCTTTCCACTGGCCAATGAAACGCTTGAAAAATATTGCAAACTTTAATAACTCCAGATTGGATTTGATCCGTTGGAGGTGTTCAATCGATGCATCGATGTACACCCCGATCAACTGCCAGGCCGATTGCAGGTGAGATGAGGCCGTCACTACATCCCTGAGTCGAGTATCCAGCTGTCCCATTTGAGTGCCGAGTTCTTCCACCAGCCCCTCCAACCGAACGGACCCCTTGAGTTTCTGGCTGAGTTCAGCGCGCCGGCCCTGCAGCTTGTTCCGCTCCTTGCGTACTTTCGCCGCCTTGCTGCCATAGATACCGCCGGTTATAGCCGCGCCCAGCGGCCCTGCAGCCAGGCCACTCAGCGCTGCTTTGACATACTGGTCATACTCGGCTTCACGTCGTTTGATTTCGTTGTCCAGCTCTGCCAGATCTTCGCGCTGCTGCTGTACTACCCCGCTCGCCTCTTGCCGCTTGATCGCCTGGATTTTGACCGCAACCAAGGGAATCAGCTGTTCACGCGCGGTATCGCGAAAACATTCGGTTTCTTCACGTACTGCGCTCACGCGCCGAGCAAACAGGTCCACGTCTTCACGCAGTACCTCCATATAGTCAACCAGGTCCAGGACCCTGTTTCGGTCTTCTGCCCCCAGGCTGATCGCCTTGTCGAACTTGATGGTTTCCCAAGCATCCCTGCGCCTGCCCAGCGCTCGGCTTTTTTCGAGAATGTCCAATATCTCGTCGCCGGTGGTATTGATGCCATTGGCACTGGCAGCCAACTCGAAGCCGAGTTTCTTGCTATTGTCGGCAAGCACCGTCCAACTGCGCCCGTGTTTCTGCAACTGCTTGTGCATCGCCTCCATCTTGCTCGGCATCAGCTCCGGCTCATTGATGGTGGAATAGCCCAACCAGCGAATCACCGCATCCTTGGCAACAGGAAGCTGGAAGGTATAGTTGGCATACTGGTTAAGGGTGACAATATGCTCTCGTGTCAGCGTCAACCCACCCTCATTGGCGCCATCGCGCTCCGCCATTGCCTGAATGAGATTTCCAGGCAGGTGCTCAGCCTCATTCTGCAATGTGTCAAGATTGATCTGTGTACTGCCCATGACCACGTCCCTGTTTACACGCCAACTCGGCGGGGACCTTCAAACTAATACTGCTGCGAAGTGCCCTGCAGAGGGCAGGCTTTCCAGAAAGCCAATACCAGCCTGACGGACAGAATTGTCGATGAACATCAATTGCACGCTATTGGTCCTCGGTCTGTCACTCCTGACAGCCTGTTCACAAACGCCGGGCAAACACGACAACGTCGTGCTGGAAAAAGCGAGCCAGTGCCCTGTGCACCTGCAGACGGGCCAGACCCTCACCCTGACCCTGCCGAGCAACCCCAGCACCGGCTACCGCTGGCTGGTACAGAACCCGGCCGCCGGTATCCTGCGCAGCCTCGGGCCGGAGGTCTATAGCCACCCGGAAGATGCCGGCGTGGTCGGCAGCGCCGGGCAATCGCTGTGGCGCTTCCAGGCCCAGAGCGCCGGCGAAGGCCAGCTGCTGCTGGTCTACCAGCAACCCTGGGCCCCGGAAGTGCGCCCGGTGCAGACCTTCGACTGCGCAATCACGGTGAAGTAGGCGGCGCTGGTCAGCGGGCCATGCATCCTGGCGCCAGTTTGGCTAAAATGCCCGCCCTTTACCGTCCAACGCCTGGATTGCCCCCGTGAGCAAAGAACCCGACCGCCTATTCGCCCAGCCCCTTGGCCAGGTGCCCGACTTCGCCTTCAACGAAGACGTGGTGCGGGTGTTCCCGGACATGATCAAGCGCTCGGTCCCCGGTTATCCGACCATCGTCGAGAACCTCGGTGTGCTCGCCGCCCAGTTCGCCCAGCCCAACAGTGCCCTGTACGACCTGGGCAGTTCGCTCGGCGCGGTGACCCAGGCCCTGCGCCGGCATGTGCGCAACGAGGGCTGCAGGGTCATTGCCGTGGACAACTCAGCGGCCATGGTCGAGCGCTGCCGACAGTACCTCAACGCCCAGGACTCGATGTTCCAGGAGCTGCTGCCGGTCGAGGTGGTCGAAGGCGACATCCTCGCTCTGAATTTCCAACCGGCCTCGGTGGTGGCGATGAACTTCACCCTGCAGTTCATCGCCCCCCAGCAGCGCCTGGAACTGCTCACGCGCATCCGCCAGGCGCTGCTGCCAGGCGGTGCGCTGATTCTCTCGGAGAAGCTGCGCTTTGATGACGCAGAAGAACACGCCCTGCTCACCGACCTGCATGTAGCGTTCAAGCGTGCCAATGGCTACAGCGAACTGGAAATCGCCCAGAAGCGCAGCGCTATCGAAAACGTCATGAAGCCCGACAGCCTCGAAGAACACCGTGAGCGCCTGCTCGCGGCCGGTTTCTCCAAGGTCGTGCCCTGGTTCCAATGCCTTAACTTTGCCTCGTTGATTGCCCTGCCATGATTGATCTATCCCCCCTGGTCCGCCGCTTGGCGGGCACTCCCCTGGCGCAATGGACCCAGGGCCTGCAAGCGCAACTCGATGCCAAGATGGCAAAGGGTCACGGCGACCTGGAACGCTGGCAAGCCGCGCTGGATGCCCTGCCGACGCTGCTGCCGACGCGCATTGAGCTGGAACACGGCCTGAATCTGGATTGCGACTGCGATGACGACACCCGCGCGCGCATGCAGCAAGCGCTGATGGGCCTGTCGCCGTGGCGCAAAGGCCCGTTCGAGCTGTTCGGCGTGCACGTCGACACCGAATGGCGCTCGGACTGGAAATGGTCGCGGGTTGCCCCGCACCTGGACCTCAAGGGCAAGCGGGTGCTGGATGTCGGTTGCGGCAACGGCTACTACCAATGGCGCATGCTCGGTGCCGGGGCCGACAGCGTCATCGGTGTCGACCCCAACTGGCTGTTCTTCTGCCAGTTCCAGGCCGTACAGCGCTACCTGCCGGACCTGCCCGCCTGGCACCTGCCCTTCGCCCTGGAAGACCTGCCAGCCAACCTCGAAGGTTTCGATACGGTGTTCTCCATGGGCGTGTTCTACCATCGCCGCTCCCCCATCGAGCACCTGCTGGCGCTCAAGGACTGCCTGGTCAAAGGCGGCGAGCTGGTGCTGGAAACCCTGGTGATCGAAGGCGACGAGAACCAGGTGCTGGTGCCCGAAGATCGCTACGCACAAATGCGCAACGTCTGGTTCCTGCCTTCGGTACCGGCGCTGGAGCGCTGGTTGCGCCGCGCCGGCTTCAGCGAGGTACGCTGCGTCGATGTCAGCACCACCAGCGTTGAAGAACAGCGCAGCACCGAGTGGATGCGCTACCAGTCGCTCAGCGACTTCCTCGACCCCAACGACCCTAGCCGCACCCTCGAAGGCCTGCCGGCGCCGCGTCGCGCAGTACTGGTAGCGCGCAAATAAAACAGGCGCCCGTGGGGGCGCCGAAGATTCACCTTTTCCAAAGGAGCGGGGGAGCTTCTAAGGTGAATGGAGCTATTCCTTGGCGACCTGCCGGGTCGCCGTTTCAGGTTTTTCCGAGTCGGACTTGGCCACCGCCTCATCCTTCTTGCCGTGAATCTGTTCCTGGCTGAGGCGGAAGTTTTCCCAGAACTGCTTCGAACGCTCCGCTCCACCTTCGGCCAGTGCCGCACTGCTGCCCAGGGCCAATACAGCCACCAGCACATATTTGTTCAGGCTCATGTTGCTCACCTCGTGATTGAATTTCAGGACACTTCAATCTTACGTAGGGCAAGCTAACGCCAAGGTGAGCCGGACATTACAGTGTTGCAAGATTCGCCCTACAGCAAAGTCAGCGGATACTCGACAATCAAGCGCACCTCATCCAGGTCTTGCTCAAAGGCACTGGCGCGGGTGGTGGCCTGACGCAAACGCAACGACAAATCCTTGAGGTTACCGGACTGCACCACGTACTTCGCCTCGATATCGCGCTCCCAGCGCTTCTGACCGGTCAGCGGATTACCCTCGGCATCGCGGCGCATGTAGGTGCTGTTGGCGTTGGAATAGTCGATGCCACTTCCGCGCCCGTAGCGCGTCATGAAACTGAGGCCGGGTACCCCGTAGCTGGCCATGTCGAGGTCATAGCGCAGCATCCATGAGCGCTCCTTGGGCGAGTTGAAATCGGAATACTGGATCGAGTTGTCGAGGTAGATTGAATTGGACTGGCGCAAGTAATCGAAGTCGTTATCCCCCTCATTGCGTTGGTGCGACAAGGCGACTGTATGGGCGCCGTAGGTGACACCGACGCGGGCACTCCAGATGTCGTTATCGAATGAGCCCAAGCGTTGCCGGCCTTCATCCTTGGCTTTGTAGTAATTGAAACTGGTAAAGCCGGTCAGCTGATCAGTAATCGGGTACTGATAGTTGAGGCCTGCGTAAAGCTGATCCCAGGCATCCTTCAGGCGGCTGCTGTAGAGACTCAGGCTAAGGTTGTCCGTCGCCTGATAGTCACCGCCAAAGTAACCCAGCCAGGGCGAGTCGACCGGGCCACCGTAGAAGGTTACAAACCCATCTCGACGATTGCTCGACAACGGCTGACTCATGGCGTGCAAGCGTCCACCCTGCACTTTCAGGCCCGCCAGGGTGGTGTTCTCCAGAGTCCAGCCGGTAAAGCTTTCCGGCAACAGCCGTGAGTCACCGAAATGCACCACCGGCGTGGTCGGGAACACATCGCCCACTTTCAGTTCGGTATCGAACAGACGCGCCTTGAGCGCACCGCCCAGCTTGCTGAAGTTGCTGGCGGTATTGCCGTTGCGGTCCACCGGCAACATGTCGAACGAACTGCGCCCGCCGCTGCGGCCATCGCCACTGTCCAGCTTGAGGGCGAGCATGGCGTGGGCATCCAGGCCAAAACCCACGGTACCCTCGGTATAGCCCGACTCGAAACGAGCGATAAAAGCCTGGGCCCAGGCTTCGGCGTAGCCCGCCTTGCCTGTGGGAGACTCGCCCCCCTTGCGGTAGTCTCGGTTGAAATAGAAGTTACGGCTGAGCACCGTCAGGCTGCTGTCTTCGACAAAGCCCCCACCCTCGGGCTGGCTGACGGCATTGGCGGTAGCGCAACCGACCAGGGCCAATGCACCGGTAAAACAGGCTGTGGTTTTATTCCCCATCTTCAACTCCTGATTATTGGCAGTAACAAGTAAGGCGGCCGCAGAAGCGGCCGCCATGGTTATCCTGACAAGGGCTGAATAACCCGAAGATGAGCGGCGAATTACAGTTTCGTCACCTCAGGTACGACCTCCTCTTCGTCCTTGCGGTGTGCCCAGTAATACAGCGCGGGCAGCACCAGCAGGGTCAGCGCCGTGGACGACAGGATGCCGCCAATCACCACAGTGGCCAGCGGTCGCTGCACTTCGGCACCGGTGCCGGTGGCCAGGGCCATGGGGATAAAGCCCAGGGAGGCGACCAGGGCGGTCATCAACACCGGTCGCAGACGCGTCAATGCACCTTCGTCAACGGCCAGTTGCAAGGAACGCCCCTGCTCACGCAGGCCACGGATAAAGGCAATCATCACCAGGCCGTTGAGCACTGCGACGCCAGAGAGCGCAATGAACCCCACGCCTGCCGAGATCGACAGCGGGATGTCGCGCAGCCAGAGGGCAACCACACCACCGGTCAGGGCGAAAGGAATACCGGTGAACACCAGCAGGCCATCCTTGAGGTTGTTGAACATCATGAACAACAGACCAAACACCAGCAGCAAGGCCACCGGCACCACCACCTTCAGGCGCTGGGCCGCCGACTGCAACTGCTCGAACTGGCCACCCCAACGAATCCAGTAGCCGGCCGGAATGCTGACCTGGCTGTCGATCCGCTGGCCTGCTTCTTCGACAAAGGAGCCGATATCACGCCCGCGCACGTTGGCACTGACCACCACCAGGCGCTTGCCGTCCTCGCGGCTGACCTGGTTGGGGCCCTGGACCAGGTCCAGTCTGGCCACATCGGCCAGGGTGATGAAGCCGATCTGGCCATTGCCCGCCGCGCTGGCAGGTACTGGCACCAGCAACTGGGACAGCCCTTCGATATCGGTGCGCAGGTCATCGGACAGGCGCACGACCATGTCGAAACGCCGGTCGCCCTGGTACAAGGTACCCGCCTGGCGCCCTCCCACCGCCACCGCGATGGTGTCCTGTACATCGCCGACATTCAGGCCATAGCGTGCAGCCTTGTCCCGATCGACCTCGATGGTCAGTACCGGCAGCCCGGACGTCTGCTCGACCTTGACCTCCGAAGCACCGGGCACTGCCTGCAAGGTGCTGGCAATCTTCGTCGCCGTACTGTTGAGCACCGCCATGTCATCACCGAACACCTTCACCGCAACATCACTGCGCACCCCGGAGATCAGCTCGTTGAAACGCAGCTGGATCGGTTGCGACAGCTCGTAGTTGCTACCCGGCACCCGTGCACTGGCGCGCTGGATATCGGCAATCAGCTGCTCGCGGCTCTTGCCCGGATCCGGCCACTGCTCCTGGGGCTTGAGCATGACGTAACTGTCGGAGATGTTCGGTGGCATCGGGTCCGAGGCGATTTCGGCAGTGCCGGTACGGCCAAACATCCGTTCGACTTCCGGCACCTGGCTGAGCACACTCTGCTCCAGGCGCTGCTGCATCTGCACCGACTGGCTCAGGCTGGTGCCGGGCACGCGCAAGGCCTGCAAGGCGAAATCGCCCTCGCTCAGGCTCGGCACGAACTCACTGCCCATGCGACTGGCCAGCACACCCGAGAGCAGCACAGTGATCGCGGCGAGGGCGAAGGCCAGCGGCCGATGGCTCATGACCCACTTGAGCAGCGGTGCATAGCCGCGTTTGGCGCTGCGCATCAGCAGGTTCTCGTCTTCCTTGACCTTGCCGGTGACGAACAGGGCGATGGCGGCCGGCACGAAGGTCACCGACAACAACATGGCGCCCAGCAAGGCGATGACCACGGTGAAGGCCATCGGGTGGAACATCTTGCCCTCGACCCCGCTCAGGGCAAAGATCGGCAGGTACACCACCATGATGATCAACTGGCCAAAAATCAGTGGCCGACGGGCTTCACGGGCAGCATTGAAGACTTCGTGCAGGCGCTCGGAGCGGGTCAGCAGGCGGCCGTGATGCTGTTGGGCATGGGCCAGGCGGCGAATCGCGTTCTCGACGATCACCACCGCGCCATCGACGATGATGCCAAAATCCAGAGCCCCCAGGCTCATCAGGTTGGCGCTGACCTTGTTGCTGAACATGCCGGTAAAGGTGAACAGCATCGACAACGGAATGACCATGGCGGTGATCAGCGCCGCACGGATATTGCCCAGGAACAGGAACAGAATGACGATGACCAGGATTGCGCCTTCGATCAGGTTCTTCTTCACCGTGGCGATGGCCTTGTCGACCAGGTTGGTACGGTCGTAGACGGTGACCGCACTCACCCCTTCAGGCAGCGAACGGTTGATCTCCAGCAGTTTCTGCGCCACCGCCTGGGACACCGTGCGGCTGTTCTCGCCGATCAGCATGAACACCGTGCCCAACACCACTTCGCGACCGTTCTCGGTCGCCGCGCCGCTGCGCAGTTCACGGCCGATACCCACCTCGGCAACGTTGCGCACGCGGATCGGCGTACCGTCGACGTTGGCCAGGACGATATTGGCAATATCATCGATGCCGGCCAATTGCCCCGGAGCGCGAATCAGCAACTGCTCGCCGCGGCGCTCGATGTATCCCGCACCGACGTTGGCGTTGTTACGCTCAAGGGCGGTGAGCAGGTCGTTCAAGGTCAGCTTGTAGGACGCCAGCCGTTTCGGGTCCGGAGCAATCTGGTATTGCTTGGCGAAACCACCGATGGTGTTGATCTCCGCCACCCCACGCACGTTGCGCAGTTGCGGCTTGATGATCCAGTCCTGGATCTCGCGCAGGTCGGTCGGCGTGTAGGGGCTACCGTCAGCCTTGCGCGCATCGTCGGCGGCTTCGACGGTCCACAGGAAGATCTCGCCAAGGCCGGTGGAGATTGGCCCCATGGCCGCTTCAACGCCCTCCGGCAACTGCTCGCGCGCCTGCTGCAGGCGCTCGTTGACCAGTTGCCGGGCGAAGAACAGATCGGTGCCTTCCTGGAAAATGACCGTCACCTGCGACAGGCCTGAACGCGACAGCGAACGGGTCTGTTCCAGCCCCGGCAAGCCGGCCATGGCCGTTTCAATGGCGAAGGTAATGCGTTGCTCGGTTTCCAGCGGCGAAAAGCCTGCGGCCTGGGTGTTGATCTGCACCTGGACGTTGGTGATGTCCGGCACGGCATCGATCGGCAGCTTCTGATAGCTGGCAACTCCCAGCCCGGCCATCAGCAGCACCGCCAGCAGCACCATCAGGCGCTGCTCGATGGCAAATTGTATGAGGCGTTCGAACATGTGAGTTCCCCGGTCAGTGGGCGTGTTCGGCGCTGGCCTTGCCCAGCTCCGACTTGAGGATGAAGCTGCCCTGCACAGCCACTTGCTGGCCGACCTGCAAGCCTTCGCGGATCTCGACAAAGCCGTTGGCGCTGGCGCCCGGCTCAACCGCCTGGGCCATGAAACCCTGGGCGGTGCGCACGAACACCGTGGGCTTTTCTTCCAGGGTCTGCAGGGCCTGGTCCGGCACGCTCAACGCGGCGGCATACTGCTCGGTGGGAACCTGCACGGCGACGAACAGGCCGGGCCGCCAGGCGCCTTGCGGGTTGTCCAGGGTCACACGCACCGCAGCGGTACGGGTCTGCTCGCCGAGCAGGCTGCCGACATGAGTGACCGTGCCGCTGACCTGCTGGCCCAGTTCACTGGCGACAATGTTCACTTGCATACCAGCGCGCAGCTTGGGCAGGTCACGGGGCGCCACACCGAAGGTCGCCCAGACCCGCGACAGGTCCGAAAGCGTGAAGGCAGCACTGGTTTCATTGACCACCTCGCCCGGCACCAGGTGCTTCTCGACGATCTGCCCGGCAAAGGGGGCACGCAACTCATAGCGATTGCCGCCGGCCAGGACCACGCTGCCGCTCAGGGCGCTGATCTTCTGGCGGGCGTTGGCCAGGGCAATGTCCGCTTCCTGCAAGGCTTGGCGGGCTTGTTGATAATCCTGCTCGGCGGAGATTCCCTCCTGCCACAGCGCCTTCTCGCGCTGATAGGTATTGCGCGCCAGTTCCAGACGGCGCTGGCTGGCGGCCAGTTCACTGCGCTGCTCGGAAACCTGCGGGCTGGCGATCACTGCCAGCAGATCGCCGGCCTTGACTTGCTGGCCCAGCACCACGGCGACCGACTCGACCACCCCGGCAGCCCGTGGTACCAAGTGCGCGGTACGGTCTTCGTCGAAGCGGATCTCACCGGGCAGCGACAGGTTGCGTTGCAACTGGCGCGGGCCGACGGCGGCCAGTTCGATACCCGCCAGGTCGATCTGCTCCTGGCTGAGGGTCAGCGCGCCCTCTTGCTCGTGACCCTCTTCAGCTTTTTCCGTTTCGCCATGTTCTTCTTCCTCGTGATCGCCTTCGGCATGGGCATGGGCGGACGCAGGGGCGGCAACCGGCCCGCCCTGGCGCGCCAGCAGCACGCCCAGGCCCAGGCCGAGCAGCAAGGCCGCGACCAGCAGCGTGATGGACTTCTTGTTCATGGAGGTTCCTCTGCAAATAATCGGGTGGAGGTCGCGCTCAGCGACTGGCGAGGCTCAAGTCGCCGAAGATCCGTTCCAGGCGCGCTCGCGCCTCGCTGCTCTGGGCCTGGGCCTGCAGGTATTGCAGGCGCGCTGCCACCAGGGTGCGCTGGGCATCGAGCACATCGAGGAAAGCGAACTTGCCGCGCTCGAAGCCGCGGGTGGCGGCATCCAGCGCCTGCTGTGCGGCAGGCAGGATCGAACGGTCGAAGGTCTGCACCTCCTGGGCCGCCGTACTCCACTGAGTCAGGGCCTGGATCACTTCACTGCGCAGGCGCAGTTCGGCGCCATTGCGCTGGTCGCGAGCCTGGTCGGCGCGCCGGGCGGCGGCCAGGACATTGCCCTGGTTGCGGTCGAACAAAGGAATGGGCAGCGACAGCCCGACCACATTGATGCGCTCACGGTCGGTTTCGCTGTACTGGCTGCCGACACTGACGGTGAGGTCGGGAACACGCTGGCTGCGGGCCAGGCCCAGCGCCGCTTCACGCTGATCGATCTGCAGGCGGGCCAGGCGCAAATCGGCGGTCTGCTCCAGACGATCGAGCAACAGCGTGCGGCTGGGTATGTTGCTATCCGGCGCCAGCCCCCCCTCAACCCGGGCGAACTGCACCAGCGGCGCGCCGGTCACCGCCGCCAGTTGCTGGTAGGCAATGGTCAGTGTTTGCTCGGCACGACTTTGCTCCAGACGCACCTCGGACAACTGCACCTGGGCGCGTGTCGCCTCGACCGGCGAGGCACTGCCGGCCTTGACCCGGCCTTGCACCACTTGCAGTGCTCGCTTGCCCAGGCGCACGGACTGCTCGGCCAGTTGCAAGCCTTCCTGGGCTTGGGCTGCAGCCTGGAAGGCGCCGATTACCTCGGCGCGCAGCACATTGCCCTGGCGCTCCAGCTCCAGCGCCGCAAGCTGTGCATCGCGGTCGGCAACGTCAAGGCGCGCACCGCGCTTGCCGCCCAGCTCGAACATCTGGCTGACGCCGATGGTGGTGGTCTGCGACCTCTTGCGGGTGTCTTCCACTTCCCAGCTCAACACGGGGTTGGGCAGCACGCCAGCCTGGCGCCGTTCGCCTTCGGCAATGTCGATGCCCCAACGCGCAGCGGCAAGCTCGGGGTTGTTGTCGCGAGCCGCCTGCAGCGCCGACTCCAGGGTCAATACGCGCGCTTGCGCCAGGGCCAGCGATGGCAAGGCGAGCAGCAACAGCGCCAGAAATATCCGACCAGGGCCTATGCCTGGCCGATTCAGGGTGCAAAACATGGCGAACTCCTACGCCGTGATCGGAGCCCGCACTCTAGTAATTGGGGTTTATCGCCAAGATGACTCAAATGTTACAAATCTGTAATCCAGGCAAACCCTGGGCGCAGATGGCTTAGTATCCGCCACTCAATGCCTTTCAGCGCTTGACCTTGTATCTACTTCAGGGTTGAGAATCAGCGCCTTTCACTGCCAACGAGCTCTCCCATGCGTCTACTGATTGTCGAGGACGAACTGCGCACCGCCGAATACCTGCAGCAGGGACTGCGCGAGAACGGCTACATCGTCGATTGCACCCATACCGGCGCCGATGGCCTGCACCTGGCACGCCAACAGGCCTATGACCTGGTCATTCTCGACGTCAACCTGCCAGAGCTTGATGGCTGGACCGTGCTGCAGCGCTTGCGCGCCGAGTCCAGCACCCGAATCATGATGCTCACCGCCCACGGCCGGCTGGCCGACCGGGTCAAGGGCCTGGACCTGGGCGCCGACGACTACCTGCTCAAGCCCTTCGAGTTCCCCGAACTGCTGGCCCGCATCCGCAGCCTGTTGCGGCGCAATGACCAGGCGCTGCAACCGAACACCCTGAAAGTTGCCGACCTGGAACTGGACCCCAGCCGTCACCGTGCCTACCGCAGCGACCAGCGCATCGACCTGACCGCCAAGGAGTTCGCCCTGCTGCACTTGCTGATGCGCCAGAGCGGTGAGGTGCTGTCGCGCACGCAGATCATCTCGCTGGTCTGGGACATGAATTTCGACTGCGACACCAATGTCGTGGAAGTGTCGATCCGTCGCCTGCGGGCGAAGATCGACGACCCCTTCGATGCCAAGCTGATCCACACCTTGCGCGGTGTCGGCTACGTACTCGAGGCCCGCGAATGAAACCTGCGCGCCTGTCACTGCGCCTGGGCCTGAGCGTCAGCCTGATGGGCGCAGCGCTGGTGCTGCTGCTCGCCTGCCTTGCGGTGTTTGCCCTGGACCATGAGCTGGACAGCCGGGCGCGCAAGCACCTGGCCAACAAAATGGTGCAGATCGAACACAGCCTGACGATTGACCTAAAAGCCGCCGACCTGAGCACGCCGCTTCACCCGTTGCTGGATGTGGTCATGGGCCACGACAACCTGAGCCTGAGCATCATCGCCCTGACCGGCCGTCATTCGGCCTTGCTGACCCTGGGCCCGGCCCTGGAAGCCAATGCCTTGCTACAGATTGAAAGCGGCCCGCAGCTGGCTTTCAGCCCCTGGCGCGATCAGGCCGGCGAGCACCTGCTCACCGCCTCGCGGCTGATGCACCTGCGCGACGGCACCCCGGTGCGAGTGTTACTGACGGTCAACCGCGCCGACGACCATGCCCTGCTCCAGGCCTACCTGGGCTCGACCCTGTGGGCTCTGCCGCTGCTGCTGGTGCTGATTGGCCTGGGTGCCTGGAAGCTGGTTCAGCGCGGGCTGCTGCCGCTGCGGCGTTTTCGCCGCGTCGCCGAACAGGTGTCGGCGCAAACCCTCAGCCACCGCCTGCCCGAAGCCGGCCTGCCACAGGAGCTGGGCGACCTGGCGGGGACGATCAACATCATGCTCGATCGCCTGGACGATGGCGTGCAGCGGCTTTCACAATTTTCCGATGACCTGGCCCATGAACTGCGCACTCCCATCGGCAATCTGATGGGCAAGGCCCAGGTCACCCTCAGCCGCGAGCGCTGCAACGACGAGTACCGCGAAGCGCTGGAAAACAGCATCGAAGAACTGACCCGGTTGAACCGCATCATCAACGACATGCTGTTCCTCGCCCAGGTCAGCCAGCCCCAGACGCAGGTGCCGCTCAAGCCGGTGGTACTGGCCGATGAGGTAAAACGGGTGTGCGAGTTGTTCGAGTGCAATGCCGAGCAGAAGAGCATTGCCTTGCGCGTGCAGGGCTGGGGCACGGTGATGGGCGAGCGCTTGATGGTGCAGCGAGCGCTGTCCAACTTGCTCAGCAATGCCATCCGCCATGGCGATGAAGGGCAACCGATTGATATTGGCATTGAGCGCCGGGACGGATCGGTGTGGGTGTCGGTAGCCAATCGCGGGCCAGGCATTGCCCAGACGCATTTGCCGCATCTGTTCGAACGTTTTTACCGGGTGGGCTCGGGGCGCTCGCGGCTGGAGGGCGGGACCGGCCTGGGGCTGGCCATCGTGCGCTCGATCATGCAGGTGCATGGAGGGCGGGTTGAGGTGCAGAGCGAATTGCAGGGGGTGACGCGGTTTAGCCTGGTGTTTGCCGATCGGGCTGGCTGATAGGGCCTCATCGCGGGGCAAGTCGGATCGCCGCACCGCCGCTCCCACATCAACCTGTAGGAGCGGGCTTGCCCCGCGATGCTTTTACTTGCTGCTGGCCGCCAGAATCAACGCCTTCATCTCGGCCACCGCCGACTTGAAGCCAACGAACAACGCATGGGCCACCAGTGCATGGCCGATGTTCAGTTCATTGATACCCTTGATTGCCGCCACCGCCTCGACGTTATGGTAATGCAGGCCATGACCGGCATTGACGATCAGGCCCTGGCCCAGGCCAAAGGCGACGCCATCGGCCACGCGCTTGAGCTCTTCGGCCACCTCGCTCGGGGTTTGCGCATCGGCATAACGGCCAGTGTGCAGCTCGATGGCCGGCGCACCGACGCGGCGCGAGGCTTCGATCTGGCGCTCGTCGGCATCGATGAACAGCGAGACTTCCGACCCCAGGCGCGACAGGCGCTCGACCGCGGCCTTGATCCGCGCTTCCTGGCCGGCGACATCCAGGCCACCTTCGGTGGTCAATTCCTGGCGGGTTTCCGGTACCAGGCAGATATGCGCCGGACGAATGCGCTCGGCAAACGCCATCATTTCTTCGGTGACACCCATCTCGAAGTTCATGCGCGTCTGCAGCACGTCCTTGAGCAGCAGCACATCACGCTCCTGGATGTGCCGGCGGTCTTCGCGCAGATGCACGGTAATGCCATCGGCACCGGCCTCTTCGGCGTCCAGCGCGGCCTTGACCGGGTCCGGGTAGCGGGTGCCACGCGCCTGGCGCAGGGTCGCCACGTGGTCGATGTTCACGCCGAGCAGCATGCGGTTGCTTTGAGTCACGAAGAGGCTCTCCTGAAAGTTGAGCCACACAGCATACGACGTTGTTCAGCGCTTGCGAAACAGTTCGCGACTGACCAGCGGCCGTGCGCCCAGATGCACGGCCAAAGCCTGGCGCATCAGGCGCTTGGCCGCGCTCAGAGCGCCCGGAATATCCCAGTCGGCATCGGCCATGGCCAGCAGCTCGGCGCCGTTGAACAGCCCCGGCTGCAGCAGGTAGACCCGTTCAAGCCCGGCATCGACCTGCAAGCGGTACAGGCCATCAACGGCCAGCGGGTCGCCGTTGATGTCCTGATCGAGCGCAAAGGCATAGCCCAGCTCGTCCAGCAGGCGCCATTCAAAAGCCCTCAGCAGGGGTTCCAGCGGCCGTCCCGCGGCCAGGGCCTGCAAGGTCGCGGCATAGTGCTCGAACACCACCGGATGAGGGTCTTCAGCCGGCAGCAGGCGAATCAGCAGCTCATTGAGGTACAGCCCGCTGAACAGCGCATCGCCATGCAACCAGGCAGCCACGCCGACACTGTCCAGGCGGCCGACATTCTTCAGCTCGCCGCGCCCGCGAAACTCGACCTCAAGCGGCACGAAAGGCCGGACCTGGCTGCCCGCCTTGCCACGGGCACGGCGCATGACCGCGCGCAGGCGCCCTTGCGGGGTGAGAAAGTCAACCAGCGCGCTGGTTTCACGGTAGGCCCGGCTGTGCAGCACGTAAGCCGGTTGGCCAACTGGCAGATCCATGAGCGGCGCTTCAGAAGAGGTTCGACCCGGCAGCGGACGCCGCCGGGCCTGGAGCGATCAGAGGTCGCCGTAGCCCAGCGAACGCAGGGCGCGCTCGTCGTCGGACCAGCCACCCTTGACCTTGACCCAGAGGTTGAGCATGACCTTGGCGTCGAACAGCACTTCCATGTCCTTGCGCGCCTCGGAACCGATGCGTTTGATCCGCTCGCCCTTGTCGCCAATGATGATCTTCTTCTGGCCGTCACGTTCGACCAGGATCAGCGCATGGATGTGCAGGATCTTGCCCTGCTGCTTGAACTCTTCGATTTCCACGGTGATCTGGTACGGCAGCTCCGCGCCGAGTTGACGCATGATCTTCTCACGCACAAGCTCCGCGGCCAGGAAACGGCTGCTGCGGTCAGTGATCTGGTCTTCCGGGAAGAAGTGATCGTTTTCCGGCAGGTGCTTGGCGATCAGGCCTTCGAGCGCTTCAAGATTGTGACCCTGCTGGGCCGAGATCGGCACGATTTCGGCATTCGGCAGCTGCTCTTGCAACCACTGCAGGTGCGGGATCAGGTCGGCTTTCTCTTCGATCCGGTCGGTCTTGTTGATCGCCAGGATCACCGGCCCCTGCACGTACTGCACGCGCTCCAGCACCAGCTGGTCTTCGTCGGTCCACTTGGTGCGGTCAACGACGAAAATCACCACGTCGACGTCCTTGAGGGCGGCCGAAGCAGTTTTGTTCATGTAGCGGTTGAGCGCCTTTTCGTTGCTCTTGTGCATGCCCGGGGTATCGACGTAGATCGCCTGGACATCACCCTCGGTCTTGATCCCGAGCATGTTGTGGCGAGTGGTCTGTGGCTTGCGCGAGGTGATCGCCAGCTTTTGCCCGAGGATGTGATTGAGCAGGGTCGACTTGCCCACGTTCGGGCGGCCGACAATGGCGACATAGCCGCAGCGGGTAGTGTTGGTATCAGTCATTGCCATTCTCCACGCCCAGGGCGATCAGTGCTGCGGCGGCCGCGACTTGCTCGGCGATACGCCGGCTGACGCCTTGCCCTCGGCTTTTTTCAGTCAAAAGGGTCACTTCGCATTCGACGAAAAACGTCCGGCAATGGGGTTCACCTTGAATATCCACCACTTCGTAGCGCGGCAGTTCGCAGGCCCGCGACTGCAAGAATTCCTGCAGACGGGTTTTCGGGTCCTTGTTGGTATCGACCAGGGTCAGGCTTTCGAATTCGCCCGCCAACCAGGCCAGCACCCGCTCACGGGCGGTTTGCATGTCCGAGTCCAGGTAGATGGCGCCAATCAACGCCTCCAGGGCATCGGCAAGGATCGACTCGCGACGGAAACCGCCGCTCTTGAGCTCGCCCGAGCCCAGACGCAGGTAGTCGCCCAGGTCAAAGCCACGGGCCAGTACCGCCAGGGTCTCACCCTTGACCAGGCGTGCGCGCAAACGCGACAGCTGACCTTCGCGGGCCTGGGGGAAACGCTCGAACAGCGCTTCGCCGGCGACAAAGTTGAGGATCGCATCGCCGAGGAACTCGAGGCGTTCATTGTTACGCCCGGCAAAACTGCGGTGCGTCAGGGCCAGCAGCATCAGCTCCTGGTTCTTGAAGGTATAGCCCAGCTGACGCTCGAGGCGGCTCAAGGAAACGCTCACAGTGTACCCACGCGCAGTTCGTGGTCGAAATTCAGGCCAGGCGCCAGGGCGCAAGGCTCACACTTTTCAGCTCGGTACGCCGCCATCGGGGCTACCGTCGGGTTTAACGCGTTGTTCAAATCAACATCCTGAAAGACTGTTTGGTTCATGCTCGCTGGCCGCGATGCCCGGTTGAATCGCAAGATCCCTGAACACAGCCTATGCCAGAAACGCATTCGGCGCTGTCCCAGGACAGCGCCGTTATGGTGTTACTTGATCAAGCCGACCCGCGACAGGTTGGGGAAATGGCTCAGTTTCGGCTCTGGCCAGCTCATCCAGACCGCGAAGGCCTTGCCGACGATGTTCTTGTCCGGAACCATGCCGTGCAGTTCCTTGGGGATGTTGGGGTCATCCCAGTAACGGCTGTCGTTGGAGTTGTCGCGGTTGTCGCCCATCATGAAGTAATGGCCGGCCGGGACCGTCCATTGCTGATCAGGCGGCATGCGGTAGCGGCTCATTTCCTTGCGGATCAGGTGCTCGGCTGCACCGAGCTTTTCCTGATACAACTCGGCGCTGCCCAGGGTTCCCGGCTCGCTGCCCACCAATTGCTCGGCAATTGCCTGGCCGTTGACGAACAGCTTCTTGTCGCTGGTGTAGCGAATCTCATCGCCCGGCAGGCCTACTACACGCTTGATGTAGTTGACGTTCGGGTCGCTCGGATAGCGGAACACCATGACATCGCCACGCTGCGGGTCACCGATTTCGATGACTTTCTTGTCGATCACCGGCAAGCGAATCCCGTAGGAGAACTTGTTTACCAGGATGAAATCGCCCACGTCCAGGGTCGGCTTCATCGACCCTGAGGGGATCTGGAACGGCTCGATCAGGAACGAGCGCAGCACCAGGACAATGAACAGCACCGGAAAGAACGATTTACCGTACTCGACCAGCAACGGTTCCTTGTTCAGGCGCTCGACCACGGCCATTTCAGGCTGGCTGACGCTGCCCTGATAGGTGGCGATTGCCGTGCGCCGGCGCGGGGCCAGGAACAGCAGGTCGACCAGGGCCAACAGACCGCAGACGGCGACGGCGATGACAAGCAACAGCGGGAAATTTAGTGACATAGGACCTAACTATCCAACCTGAGCACGGCGAGGAAGGCTTCCTGTGGAATCTCCACGTTACCGACCTGCTTCATGCGTTTCTTACCGGCCTTCTGCTTCTCCAACAGCTTGCGCTTACGGCTCACGTCGCCACCGTAGCATTTGGCCAGCACGTTCTTTCTGAGCGCCTTGACAGTGGTACGCGCAACAATCTGCCCGCCAATGGCGGCCTGGATTGCCACATCGAACATCTGCCGAGGAATCAGTTCCTTCATCTTCTCGGTCAATGCGCGGCCCTTGTAGTGCGCATTGTCGCGGTGCACGATCAGCGCCAGGGCGTCGACCTTGTCACCGTTGATCAGTACGTCGAGCTTGACCAGGTTAGCCGACTGGTAGCGGTCGAAATGGTAGTCCAGCGAAGCATAGCCGCGGCTGGTGGACTTCAGGCGGTCGAAGAAGTCCAGGACCACTTCGTTCATCGGCAGATCGTAGCGCACTTGCACCTGCGAGCCGAGGAACTGCATGTCGCGTTGCACGCCGCGTTTCTCGATGCACAGGGTAATGACGTTACCCAGGTGCTCCTGAGGCACCAGGATAGTCGCCGAAACGATCGGCTCGCGGAAGTCTTCGACCGACGAGACATCCGGCAACTTCGACGGGTTGTCGACGTAGATGGTTTCGCCGGTCTTGAGCTTGACCTCGAAGATTACGCTTGGCGCAGTGGTGATCAGGTCCAGGTCGTATTCGCGCTCCAGGCGCTCCTGGATGATCTCCATGTGCAGCATGCCGAGGAAGCCGCAACGGAAGCCGAAGCCCAGGGCATCGGAGCTTTCCGGCAGATATTGCAGCGACGAGTCGTTCAGGGTCAGCTTCTGCAATGCATCACGAAAATCTTCGAAATCTTCGGAACTGACGGGGAACAAGCCGGCATAAACCTGCGGCTGAATGCGTTTGAAGCCTGGCAGCACCTCGACCTCGGGGGTCGTGCTCAGGGTCAGGGTATCGCCCACTGGCGCACCGTGAATGTCCTTGATGCTGGCAATGATGAAGCCTACTTCGCCGGCCTTGAGGTCGGCGGTCTGGGTATGTTTGGGGGTGAACACACCGACGCTGTCGACCAGGTGGATCTTGCCGGTGGACTTGACCAGGATCTTGTCGCCCTTCTTCACCCGGCCGTGACGTACACGCACCAGGGAGACGACGCCCAGGTAGTTGTCGAACCAGGAATCGATGATCAGCGCCTGCAGGGGCGCCTCGATGTCACCGGTAGGGGCTGGGATGGTGTGCACCAGGCGCTCGAGCACCTCGTCCACGCCCATGCCGCTCTTGGCACTGCAGGCCACGGCGTCGGTAGCGTCGATGCCGATGATCTTCTCGATCTCGTCCTTGACCTTGTCCGGGTCGGCCTGGGGCAGGTCCATTTTGTTCAACACCGGCATGACCTCAAGGCCCTGCTCGATGGCGGTGTAGCAGTTGGCGACCGACTGGGCTTCGACGCCCTGGCCGGCATCGACCACCAGCAAGGCACCTTCACAAGCCGCCAGGGAACGGCTGACTTCGTAGGTGAAGTCGACGTGGCCCGGGGTGTCAATGAAGTTCAGCTGGTAGGTTTTGCCGTCCTGCGCCTTGTAGTGCAAGGTGACGCTGTGGGCTTTGATGGTGATACCGCGCTCACGCTCCAGGTCCATGGAATCGAGTACCTGGGCTTCCATCTCACGCGCAGACAAGCCACCGCACATTTGAATGAAGCGGTCGGCCAGGGTCGACTTGCCATGGTCAATGTGGGCGATGATGGAGAAATTGCGGATATGACTCAAATCACTCACGGGTCAACACTCAAAAAGGCTGCGGGCCGGACGCCCACCGAAAAATAGCCGGGAATTGTACCTGAAGCTTGACGTTGGCGTCACGTGAACTGTGGGCACTACGACCGCAGGATAAGTTTCCATCACCACCGAGGGTAAGAGCGGGCTTGCCCCGCGATGCGATGTGGCTGACAGAATGCAATCGCGGGGCAAGCCCGCTCCTACAGCTCAAAAAAAGGCAGCCTAGGCTGCCTTTTTTGCTCAACCCGGCTTACTCAGCCAGTTTGAAGGTGATGAAGCTGGCACGCCCCTGACGCAGGACACGCATGGACACCGAACGGTTCTTCGGCAGTTCCTTGGCGATTTCAGTGAACTGCTTGGCCGAGAGGATCGCCTGGTTGTTCAGGTGGCTGATGACATCACCCGGACGCAGGCCGATCAGCGCCGCCGGACCATCCTGGACTTCCTTGATGACCACGCCGCCCTTGAGCTCAAGGGTTTTCTTCTGCTCTGCAGTCAGATCGGACACCGACACACCCAGACGGTTGCTGCTGCGCTCGACGCCGCCAGTGAGGTTGCTGGCGATTTCGGCGTCGTCATCCGGCAGTGCACCAATGGTGATGTCCAGCGACTGCCGCTTGCCACTACGGATGATGTCCAGCTTGGCCTTGGCACCATCCTTCAGACTGCCAATCAGGTGTGGCAAGTCGGCAGACATGACAATCGGCTGACCGTTCATGCTCAGGATCACGTCACCCACCTGCAAGCCACCCTTGGCCGCCGGGCCGTCTTCCAGAACCTGGGCGACCAGGGCACCGGCCGGTTTATCGAGGCCGAACGATTCAGCCAGGTCCTTGTTGACCTCCTGAATCACCACGCCCAGCCAGCCACGGCTGACCTTGCCGTCTTTTTTCAGTTGGTTGGAAACATCCAGGGCTACGTCGATCGGGATGGCGAACGACAGGCCCATGAAGCCGCCGGAACGGGTGAAGATCTGCGAGTTGATACCCACTACCTCGCCGTTCATGTTGAACAGTGGGCCACCGGAGTTACCCGGGTTGATGGCCACGTCAGTCTGGATGAACGGTACATAGGTGTCGTTAGGCAAGGTACGGCCCTTGGCACTGACAATGCCTTTGGTCACCGAATGATCGAAGCCGAACGGCGAACCGATAGCCAGCACCCACTCACCTACCTTGAGTTTCTCCGAATCGCCTAGCTTGACGGTCGGCAGGTCCTTGCCTTCGACCTTGAGCAGGGCGACGTCAGTGCGCGGGTCGGTGCCGACCAGTTTGGCCTGCAACTCGCTGCGGTCCGACAGGCGGACGATGATTTCGTCGGCGTCGGCGACCACGTGGTTGTTGGTCAGCACGTAGCCATCACTGGAGATGATGAAACCCGAACCCAGCGATTGCGCCTCACGCTGACGATCACCGCGCGGCGAGCGCGGGGTCTGCGGCATATTGCGCTCGAAGAACTCACGGAACATCGGCGGCAGGCCTTCGAGGTCGGGCATTTGCCCGGCGGCGTACTTGCGGTCCGGCAGTTTCTGCTTGGTACTGATGTTCACTACAGCAGGCGAGGCCTGCTCGACCAGGGTGGTGAAATCCGGCAGGGCTTCGGCCTGGGCGGTGAGCACCTGACCGAGCATGAACACGGCGGCGAACATCGATAGGTAGGTTTTCAAGCGTGGTATTGACATACGGCTCCCGTCACAACGAGCGTGGTTAGCAGTAGGGACCTGCAGAAGCAGGAAAGGCCAGCCCCCGAAAGGACTGACCTATAGAAAAAATCTGGAGTTTTTGCAAATTGCAAAGCTTGCCAATCATGTCAGCCAAGCAATCCTCGCACTGTCAGCTTCATTGCCGGCGTCTCATTTCTTTGCCTGAGCATCCTGGGCGCGCATGGACAGCGCAATGCGTTCGGCGGTGCCGATGGGGATCTCGCCGACTACGGTGACCATCATTTCGCCCCTGGGCGTGGTCAAGCGCCGCGAGACGGCCACGGTCGGGCCAAGCTGGGTGCGGATGTCAGCTGCAGTACCTTTATCCAGGGCTTCGACGAACACCGAGAAACGCGCCAGGCCATCGTCGTACATCAAGCTGCTGACGGTGCTCTTGTTCTGCGAGTCCTTGCGCACGGAGCTCGTCACCAACTCGAAACCCGGCGGCAGCCAATCCGAACGCCAGTCTGTGACTGGTTGTGCTGATTGCGCCGCTACCTGTGAGAGCGACTTGCAGCCAGGGCTGCCCTTGAGGTCGTTATCGTCTGGCGCCTGGGCAGTATCCAGCCGAGTGAACTGGAAGCGCTCAAGCAAACGCCCCTTGTCATCGAGCATCAGCGATTTGAGCGGCAACCCGGTCTCACGATCCAGGTGCAACTCGAAGGCATAACGGTGTTGATCACGCGGGGTCAGGGTGACGATCACCGCTGCGCGGTCTGCCACCCTGGATTTGCCGGCGACCCCGAGGTCGTACCAGCTCATCAGTTTCAAAGGATCAAGCACTCGCGCCGTAGGCTCCGGCGTATTGGCCACTCCCGCTTCCAGGGCTCCGCTCACGCACTGGGTGCGCCCATCGACACGCACGACTTCCTGGGCAGAACCATCGAGCTGCAACAACCGCTCGCTGACTTTGCCGCTCTGGACGCGATGCCAGATGTCGTGGGTGGAGAAGCTACCGTTACGCTCGTAAACGAAAGTACCCTGATAACTCTGCTGTTGCTCGGCCTGGGCCAGACGCTTGAGCCAGTCACCTGCCTCCGGAGAGGAGTTGGCGGCAAGGGCCGGCACCGTCAACCAGCTACCCAGCAGCAGCGGTATGAGAGGTAGCGCGCGCATGATCCTCCTTACTTAACGATTTTCCAGGCTGGCTGCACGTGCGTACGGCAGAGCGCTCTCGGTTCCTTTGAGGGCTGCTTCCTGAGCATGCTGGCGCAGGTAGCCAGGCAGACGCTGGTCGTGCCAGCCGGTTTGCCCTTGCAGCACGCCATTGGCCATCGGGCCTGGCTGTTCTGCACTTTCACTATAGCCTGCCAATACGGCCGGGCCTTGCGCTTGTGGCAGGCTCAGGCCTTGCTGTGCCGGTTGCTGGGCGGCCAGCTGGGCACCGCTGATTTCATCCTGGTTGTACAGGCGCACACCGGCCAGCACCGCGACGGTCACCGAAGCGGCGACGGCCAGGCGGCCAAGGCTGCGCCACGGGCCACGGGAGACCTTGGCGGGTGCGGCTTCGTCGGCCAGCGCTGCGGATACGGCCGATGCGATATCCAGCTGTGGCAGTACCAATTCCTTGTGCATCGCTGCACGGGCAACCTGGTAACGCGACCAGGTGGCACGGGTTTCAGGGTCGTCGACGGCATTCAATACCCGACGTAACTCCAGCTCGTCCGCTTCGTTATCCATCACCGCGGACAGCGATTCCTGCAAAGCTTCACGACTCATGGCGGTTCCTCTCTTGGCTGTCGCCGCTGTCTCAGGTTTCCTGCAACAACGGCTGCAGGGCTTTGTCTATGGCCTCCCGAGCGCGGAAGATTCGAGAGCGCACGGTACCCACCGGACACTGCATGACGCTCGCAATGTCCTCGTAACTCAGACCATCGAATTCACGTAAAGTTAACGCCGTACGTAAATCTTCTGGCAGTTGCTGGATGGTCCGATGGACGGTGCCTTCGATCTCATCTCGCAACAACGCGCGCTCGGGGGACTCCAGATCCTTGAGGCCATGATCGCCGTCGTAAAATTCCGCATCCTCGGAACTTACATCGCTGTCCGGTGGCCGCCGACCGCGGGATACCAGATAGTTCTTTGCCGTGTTGATGGCAATGCGGTACAGCCAGGTATAAAAAGCGCTGTCTCCGCGAAAATTACCAAGCGCGCGGTAAGCCTTGATGAAAGCTTCCTGCGCAACATCCTGGGCTTCATGGGTGTCGTGAACAAAACGCACGATCAACCCGAGAATCTTGTGCTGATACTTCAGCACCAACAGATCGAACGCTCGCCTGTCGCCACGCTGCACGCGCTCGACAAGCTGCTGATCCTCTTCCTGGGTTAGCATGAATACTCCTCAGTGAACTCGAAGGAGCGTTGCAAATGCCACCGTTCAGGCTTGCAACCATAGACTCGGGCTTTTCGCAAAAGTTCTCCCCTCCAAGCAAGTTTCCTGCGGCCCTTGGTCGGCTCGCACGAAAAACGCAGCACGGTCACGGCCGGCTGCGTCGATAATCGGGTCTCGAATACGCAAACAGTGCCTCCAACGGGCGCCTGCCGTGCGTCGCCGCGGCATTTGTGGCGTGCGGGCATCCTTCTATGGATATCCGTGCATCACGGAAAGTTCCCACAAAAGGCCACCAAGACTGCACAAGCGCCATTGGAAATCAGGGCCTTGGGGCTGTTATAAAGGCAGCCGGCCCAGATTCACGATAGTTTCACAATGCCATAAGCGCCTGACTATTGTGCCGATCCCCCCCTTCAGATACTAGTGTCCTGACATGAGCCAACAATTCCAACATGATGTTCTCGTGATCGGCAGCGGTGCCGCCGGCCTCAGCCTGGCCCTGACCCTCCCCGGCCACCTGCGCATCGCCGTGCTCAGCAAGGGCGACCTCGCCAACGGCTCGACGTTCTGGGCCCAGGGCGGCGTGGCCGCGGTGCTGGACGATACCGACACGGTGCAATCCCACGTCGAAGACACCCTCAATGCCGGTGGCGGGCTGTGCCATGAAGACGCTGTGCGCTTCACCGTAGAGCATAGCCGTGAGTCGATTCAGTGGCTGATCGACCAGGGCGTGCCCTTCACCCGCGACGAACACGCCGGCGATGAAGAAAGCGGCTTCGAGTTCCACCTGACCCGCGAAGGCGGCCACAGCCATCGGCGCATCATCCACGCCGCCGATGCCACGGGCGCGGCAATATTCACCACCCTGCTGGCCCAAGCGCGGTTGCGGCCCAATATCGAGCTGCTGGAGCAGCGGGTGGCGGTCGACCTGATCACCGAGCGGCGCCTGGGTCTTGACGGCGATCGCTGCCTGGGCGCTTATGTGCTGGACCGCAACAGCGGCGAAGTCGACACCTTCGGCGCCCGCTTCACCGTGCTGGCCACCGGTGGCGCGGCCAAAGTCTACTTGTACACCAGTAACCCCGACGGTGCTTGCGGCGATGGCATCGCCATGGCCTGGCGCGCTGGTTGCCGGGTGGCCAACCTTGAATTCAACCAGTTCCACCCGACCTGCCTGTACCACCCCCAGGCCAAGAGTTTCTTGATTACCGAAGCCCTGCGTGGCGAAGGCGGCCTGCTCAAGCTGCCCAATGGCGAACGCTTCATGCCGCGTTTCGACCCGCGCGAAGAACTGGCCCCACGCGATATCGTCGCCCGCGCCATCGACCATGAGATGAAGCGCCTGGGGGTCGACTGCGTCTACCTGGACATCAGCCACAAACCGGCCGAGTTCGTCAAAAGCCACTTCCCCACCGTTTATGAACGCTGCCTGACCTTCGGCATCGACATCACCCGCCAGCCGATCCCGGTGGTGCCAGCCGCTCACTACACCTGCGGCGGGGTGATGGTCGACGAGCAGGGCCTGACCGACGTACCGGGCCTGTATGCCATTGGCGAAACCAGCTTTACCGGCCTGCACGGCGCCAATCGCATGGCCAGCAACTCGCTGCTCGAATGTTTTGTATACGGGCGCTCGGCTGCCAACGACATAGTCGCCCGTCTCGACCAGGTCGAAATGCCCCAGGCGCTGCCCTGTTGGGATGCAAGCCAGGTCACCGACTCTGACGAAGACGTGATCATCGCCCACAACTGGGACGAGTTGCGGCGCTTCATGTGGGACTACGTCGGCATTGTGCGCACCAACAAGCGCCTGCAGCGTGCCGAGCACCGGGTGCGCCTGTTGCTTGACGAAATCGACGAGTTCTACAGTAACTACAAGGTCAGCCGCGACCTGATCGAGTTGCGCAACCTCGCCCAGGTGGCCGAACTGATGATCCGTTCGGCCATGCAGCGCAAGGAAAGCCGGGGCCTTCACTACACCCTGGATTATCCGAGCATGCTCAGTGAGGCCTGCGACACTATCCTGCAGCCACCCACCTACGCCGACTGAACTTCAGGCGCACGCGCAGGCGTCGGTGCTGCACCGGCTCCAACGCATCGAAGGCAATGCACTGGCCTTCGCTCAAACACCCTGCGGGCCGGCGAAAACGCAGCACCACCAAACCTGGCAGGGCCAGGCTGTCGGGTTTCAATCGCACCGGCTGCCAGCCCTGGCCGCGACTGAACAACTGCCAACCGAGGGCATCGCGGCGCAGTGCAGTAATGGCATTGGGATGCGTCAGCAGAATACGCCGGGGGATAATCCAGGCGCCGTGCAGCAGGCACAGGGCGATGGCCGCCAGGCACAACCACAAGGGCAGTTGCAGCAGGCTCAGGGCCAGCAAGGCCAGCAACTGGCTGGAGAGGTACGCCACCAGCAGGGCCCTTGAGCCCTGCCAGTGACATTCGAAGCGTTCACTTGGGCTGGACACGGTCCAGAATAATGCGAACCATGCGTTGCAGCTCCGGGTCTTCGGACTCGCTACGCTCCATGAACCAGCCGAACATGTCTTGGTCTTCGCAGCTCAACAAGCGCTTGTACAGCTCGCGATCGGCTTCGCTCAGGGTCGGGTAGACCTCCGCGCTGAACGGGACCAGCAAGACATCGAGCTCGAGCATGCCACGGCGGCTATGCCAAAAGAGCCGGTTGAGTTCAGTTTGTTCGACCATGAAGCCCTCCTAAAATAGGCCGCCAGTATACAGAGCCAGCGGCCGAGGGGCACACGACGTTGGTCCGGACATGTGAGCAAATAATGACAGAGGCCCGCGCTCAACTACCTATTTTGCCAACAGCGCTCTATCATGAGCCCCAGTCTTATCATCTTGCGATCAACCATGGCCGATTCCGCTTTTTTCTGCACCCTTTCCCATGAAGGCGTTCTCGCCGTACGCGGCTCGGACGCCGGCAAGTTCCTGCAAGGCCAGTTGACCTGCAACATCAGTTACCTCAACGAGCATACCGCCAGCCTCGGCGCCCGTTGCATGGTCAAGGGCCGCATGCAGTCGAGCTTTCGCATTCTTCCCGAGGGTGATGGCTACCTGTTGGCGATGGCCCACGAACTGCTTGAGCCACAGCTGGCCGATCTCAAGAAGTACGCGGTGTTCTCCAAGGCCAAGCTGACCGACGACAGCACCGCCTGGGTGCGCCTGGGCTTGCACAACGGCGAAGCAGTCCTGCCGACCCTGGGCCTGGAAGTGCCAGCGCAACCCGACGCGGTGACCCGTCACAACGGCCTGATCGCCATCGCGGTATCGCCCGCCCGGATCGAGTTGTGGGTACCTGCCGAGCAGGCCGAAGCGGTACAAACCCAACTGGCCTCCTCGCTGGCCAAAGCCGAGCTCAATGACTGGCTGCTCGGCCAGATTCGCGCTGGCATCGGCCAGGTCATGGCGCAGACCCGCGAGTTGTTCATCCCGCAGATGATCAACCTGCAGGCCGTCGGCGGCGTGAGTTTCAAGAAAGGTTGCTACACCGGCCAGGAAATCGTTGCGCGCATGCAATACCTGGGCAAGCTCAAGCGCCGCCAGTACCGCGTGGCCCTGGCCGACGACACGCTGCCTGCGCCGGGCACTGAAGTGTTCTCGCCGACCCATGGCTCATCCGTGGGTGAAGTAGTGCTGGCCGCCCGCAGCGAACAGGGCTGCGAACTGCTGGCAGTGCTCACCGCCGATGCCGTGGAAGATAACAACCTGCATCTGGGCAGCCCCGAAGGCCCGCGCCTGACACTGCTGACACTTCCTTACGAACTGGACCGCGATCGCGAAATCCAGCGCTGAGCCTGCTTGCGCCCGGCACGGGTGGGGCACTCTTCAATTGCGGTAGAGAATCACCATGAACAAGATGGCCGAGACGATCCAGGCCCAACTGCTAAGTGCCATCGACAACGATGACCTGGTACTGCCGACCTTGCCGGAAGTAGCCCTGAGCATCCGCGAAGCGGCCGAAGACAGTGAGATCAGCGTCAGCGCCCTGAGCAAGGTCATCGGTCGCGACGCGGCGCTGTCCGCCCGCCTGATCAAGGTGGTCAACAGCCCCTTGCTGCGTGCTGCCAGCGAAGTCACTGACCTGCACACAGCCATCACCCGCCTGGGCATCAACTACAGCTGCAACCTGGCGATTGGCCTGGTGATCGAGCAGATCTTCCATGCCCGCTCCGATGTCGTCGAGCAGAAGATGCGCGATATCTGGGCGAAAAGCCTGGAAGTGGCCGGTATCAGCTATGAGCTGTGTCTGAACTTCACCAAGCTCAAGCCCGACCAGGCAGCACTGGCCGGGCTGGTTCACCAGATTGGCGTACTGCCGGTCCTGTTGTATGCCGAGGAACACAACGAGTTGCTGGCCGATCCGGTCAGCCTGAACTACGTGATCGAGCAGATCCACCCCAAGCTGGGTGACAAAATCCTGCGCGTCTGGGATTTTCCCGAACAACTGGTGTACCTGCCCGGGCAGATCCAGGACCTGGACCGTCGCACCGAGAGTGTCGATTACGTCGATATCGTGCAGATCGCCCAGGTGCTCTGCAGCAACAGCAAGGAACGGCCACTGGCCGCCCTGCCCGCCTACCGCCACCTCGGCCTGCCCACCGGCACCGAACTGCAGGCCAGCGATCTGCTCAATGCCAAGGCGATGTTCCGCTAGTCAGCGCTGAAGCTGACCCGTACCTTCAAACCGCCGCGTTCACCATCATGCAAACTGATCTGCACCAGGTGCGCGCGGCAGATCTCGCCGACAATCGCCAACCCCAGGCCGGTGCCTTGCGCGCCGCGGCGGTAGAATCGCTCGAAGACCTTTTCCCGTTCGCTTTCAGGAATGCCCGGGCCGTCGTCTTCCACCTCGAGAATCCCCGGTGCGCTGACCCGCAGAATCACATTGCCGCCCTTGGGCGTGTGGGCCAGGGCGTTGTCCACCAGGTTGTTGAGCAACTCATTGAGCAAAGTCGGCTCGCCGCGCACCCACACCGGCACCTCGGCCTCCAGCGCCAGGGCGACACCGTGGGCGTGCGCCAGTGGTGCCATGGCCATGCCCAGCTCACGCGCCAGCTGGCTGAGGTCAAGCACCTGCGCGCCGCCCTCGGCAATCGCCCGGGCACCGTTCTCGACCCGCGCCAACGACAGCAACTGATTGGCCAGGTGGGTCAGGCGGTCGGTGCCCTGTGCAGCAGACTCCAGGGTCTCGCGCCAGACCTGCGGTTCATTGGAGCGCAACCCCAGCTCGACCCGCGCCTTGAGCGCCGCCAGCGGCGTACGCAGTTCATGGGCGGCCTCGGCAATGAACTGCGCCTGACGCTCGAACTGGCCACGCAGGCGTTCGGTGAAGTGGTTCAAGGCACGCACCAGCGGACTCAGCTCGCGTTGCACCTCTACCTGCGGCAAGGCCCGCAGGTCATCGGGCTGACGCTCCTCCACGGCGCTGCGCAGGCGCTCCAGCGGGCGCAGCGCGGCACTCACGGCAAACCACACCAGCATCAAGGCCCCCAGGGCAAGCATCCCCAGGCGCAGCAAGGTATCGGCCATCAGGCTGCGGGCCATGCGCACCCGCGCCTCCTCGGTTTCGGCCACGCGAATTTCGGCCATGCCGTTCATGTTCGGCTCGCTCACCGCCTTGAGCAGGCTGACCACACGTACATCCTGGCCCAGGTAACGGGCGTTGTAGAAACGCGCCAGGGCTGGGTAATCGTCCGTGCGCGGGGTATTGGGCGGCGGCGCCGGCAGGTTTTCGTAGCCGGAGATCAGCCGCTGGTGAATGTCGTTGACCTGGTAGTAAATGCGCCCGGCGCTGTCGTAGGCGAAGGTATCCAGGGCCACGTAGGGCACGTCGGCGCTGAGGGTCCCGTCGCGTTGCGACAAGCCGGCGGCGATGGTCCGCGCCGAGGCCAGCAGGGTGCGGTCGTAGGCCGTGTCGGCGGCCTCGCGACCGTTCCAGTAGGCGCTCAGGCCGCTGGCCAGCATCAGCACCACCAGCAGGATCGCCAGGTTCCACAGCAGGCGCCCGCGCAGGCTGCCGCTGTCACGCATCTTTATGCTCGAGCAGGTACCCGAGCCCCCGGAAAGTGACGATGGCCACGGCATGGCCATCGAGCTTCTTGCGCAGGCGGTGCACATAGATTTCGATGGCGTCGGCACTGGCCTCTTCATCCAGGCCAAACACCTGGGCGGCCAGCTGCTCCTTGCTCATAACCCGCCCGGGCCGGGCGACCAGGGCTTCGAGCACGGCCTGTTCGCGGGAGGTCAGGGTCAGCAATTCCTCACCGAGGGCAAAACGCCGGGTATCGAGGTCGTAGACCAGCGGCCCACAACGCTGCTGGCGCTCGCCGCCAAGTACGCTGCGGCGCAGCAAGGCTTTGACCCGCGCTTCCAGTTCGGTCAGTTCGAACGGCTTGGCCAGGTAATCGTCGGCCCCAAGGTTCAGGCCATGGACCCGGTCCTTGACGTCGCTGCGTGCGGTCAGCATCAACACCGGCACGGTCTTGCCACGGCCACGCAAGCGCGCCAGCACCTCGAAGCCGTCCATGCGCGGCAGGCCGACATCGAGCACCGCCACAGCATATTCCTCGCTGGCCAAGGCCAGGTCGGCGGCCACGCCATCATGCAGCACATCCACGGTCAGGCCAGTGCTTTTCAGGGCCTGGGCCACGCTCTCGGCCAGTTGCAGATGGTCTTCGACGAGCAGCACACGCATCGATCTCTCTCCTTTGCGTCGCGTTCAATGGCGCGGAGTGTACAGCCGACAGCCCGCCTGTGAAGCCTTTGAATGGATCAAAAGCAGTTGAAAGGTTAGCGAAAGGTTCACGCCCTAGCATCCTCTCACGGCTCACTCTGCTTGCCGTAAAACCGGACCCAAGGTCCGAAACTAATAAGAACAATAACGGAGTCACATCACGATGCTGTCCATGCAGCCTCAGGCGTACGCGCCTACCCGACGTATTCCCTCCCGCCAGACCGCAGTTGCCAGCGCCCTCGCCCTTGCCGGCGTCGCACCGTTGAGCCAGGCCGCCTTCTTCGATGACAGCAAGGCGAGCTTCGAAACCCGCAACATGTACTTCAACCGCGACTTTCGCGACGGCACCAGCGCCCAGCAATCCAAGCGCGACGAATGGGCCCAGGGCTTCATGCTCAACTTCGAGTCAGGCTATACCGACGGTACCGTGGGCTTTGGCCTGGATGCCTTGGGGATGCTCGGTATCAAGCTCGACTCAAGCCCCGATCGCACCGGCACCGGCCTGTTGCCAACCCATGACGATGGCCGCGCCGCCGACGAGTATTCCAAGCTCGGCCTGACCGGCAAGGTGAAGATCTCCGCAACCGAGCTGAAGGTCGGCACGCTGATCCCGGAACTACCAACCCTGCAGCCCAACGACGGGCGCATCCTGCCGCAAACCTTCGAGGGCGGCCTGCTGAGCTCGGGCGAAATAAAGAACCTGACCTTCACCGGCGGGCGCCTGGAAAAAGCCCGCGACCGCGACAGCACCAACAATGAAGACATCGCCCTCAACAACAAGAACAAGCGCTTTCTCGGCACCGTCGCCGGCAACCATTTCGATGTAGCTGGCCTGGACTACAAGTTCACCGACAAGATCACCGGCAGCTACCACTGGGCCCAGCTCGACGACGTCTACCGCCAGCACTTCGTCGGCCTGCTCGCCTCTCAGCCTTGGGGCCCGGGCACCTTCGGCGCCGACCTGCGCATGGCCTTGAGTGACGACCAGGGCCAGGCCCGCGGCGGCAACATCGACAACACCGCGCTCAACGGCATGCTCAGCTATAGCCTCATCGGCCACAAGCTCAGTGCCGGCTTCCAGCACCTGTCTGGCGACACCGCCTTCCCCTATGTCGACGGCGCCGACCCGTACCTGGTCAACTTCGTCCAGATCAACGACTTTGCCGACGCCGACGAGCGCTCCTGGCAAGCCCGCTATGACTATGACTTCGCCAAGCTCGGGGTTCCGGGCTTGAGCTTCATGACCCGCTACATCAGCGGCGATAATGTCAGCCTGGCCGATGGCGGCGAGGGCAAGGAGTGGGAACGCGACACCGAGTTCAAGTACGTGGTGCAAAGTGGCGCCCTGAAAAACGTCGCCGTGCGCCTGCGCAATGCCACCTTCCGTTCCAACTTCGCCCGCGATGCCGACGAAGTGCGACTGCTGGTGAGTTACAGCCTTGCGTTGTGGTAATCCCTGATAACAATAACGTTCACGGAGAGAAACGATGACTTTTTCACTGCGCCGCATTGCCCTCGCCACCAGTTGCCTGCTGCTAGCCGGTAACGTCCTGGCGGCCGAACCAAAACGCCCTGAATGCATCGCCCCGGCATCGCCCGGCGGCGGTTTCGACCTGACCTGCAAACTGGCGCAAAGCGCCCTGGTCAACCAGAAGATCCTCAGCAAACCAATGCGCGTCACCTACATGCCCGGCGGTGTCGGCGCGGTGGCCTACAACGCGGTGGTTGCCCAGCGCCCGGCCGATGCCGGCACGCTGGTGGCCTGGTCCAGTGGTTCGCTGCTGAACCTGGCCCAGGGCAAATTCGGCCGTTTCGATGAAAACGCCGTGCGCTGGCTGGCGGCGGTCGGCACCAGCTACGGTGCTATCGCTGTGAAAAACGATTCACCCTACAAGACCCTCGACGACCTGGTCGCAGCCCTGAAAAAAGACCCGAGCAAGGTGGTGATCGGCTCCGGTGGCACCGTCGGCAGCCAGGACTGGATGCAGACCGCACTGATCGCCAAGGCCGCAGGCATCGATCCGCGCGACCTGCGCTACGTCGCCCTGGAAGGCGGCGGCGAGATTGCCACGGCCTTGCTCGGCGGCCACATCCAGGTGGGCAGTACCGACATCTCCGACTCGATGCCGCATATTCTGAGCGGTGACATGCGCCTGCTGGCGGTGTTCGCCGAGAAGCGCATTGACGAGCCGACCATGAAAGACATCCCGACCGCCAAGGAACAGGGTTACGACATCGTCTGGCCGGTAGTACGCGGTTTCTACCTGGGGCCGAAGGTCACCGACGAAGAATATGACTGGTGGAAGGCCTCCTTCGACAAGCTGCTGGCGTCCGAAGAGTTCGCCAAACTGCGCGACCAGCGCGAGCTGTTCCCCTTTGCCATGACCGGTAAAGAGCTGGACAGCTACGTTAAGAAACAGGTGGCTGACTATAAGGCCCTGGCCAAGGAATTTGGCTTGATTCAGTAAGCCTCTCCCCTTTCTAGACGCATCGCGGGGCAAGCCCGCTCCTACACAGACCCCTGTGGGAGCGGGCTTGCCCCGCGAAAAGAGGATTCCCTATGATCCTGCAACGCCTCTTCGCCCTGTTCCTGCTGGCGATCTGCAGTGCCCTGATGGTGATGGCCTGGCCCTATCAGGCAGCCTTCTCCTACGAACCGATCGGCCCCCGCGCCTTTCCCTTGCTGATGCTCGGCCTGATGGCCTGCGGCCTGCTGTACCTGGCCTTTCGCCCGACGCCCCTGGTGCACAAGGACGACGAGCCTGAGCTCGACCGCGCCACCTTGAACAAAATCGTGATCTGCGTGGCCTTGCTGCTGGTTTTCGCCGCCTCCTTCGAACCGCTGGGCTTCATTCTCAGCAGTATCCTCATCGGCGTGCCCATGGCGCGCCTGTATGGCGGCCGCTGGCTGCCCAGTGTGGTGATCATCGTCTTGACCAGCCTGTCCCTGTACTGGCTGTTCGACCGCGTCATGGAAGTCCCTCTGCCCCTCGGCCTGCTCGACGTTCTGGAGAATTGACATGGATACCTTCAGCTATCTGAGCCAGGGCTTCGGTGTCGCCCTGACCCCCTACAACCTGGTCACCGCCCTGACCGGCACCCTGATCGGCACCGTGGTCGGCCTGCTGCCTGGCCTGGGCCCGATCAACGGCGTGGCCCTGCTGATCCCGATTGCCTTCGCCCTCGGCCTGCCACCGGAATCGGCCCTGATCCTGCTGGCAGCGGTGTACCTGGGTTGCGAGTACGGCGGCCGTATCAGTTCGATCCTGCTCAATATTCCCGGCGAAGCCGCCACCGTCATGACCACCCTCGACGGCTACCCCATGGCCCGCCAGGGCCTGGCAGGTGTGGCCCTGTCGCTGTCAGCCTGGAGCTCGTTCATTGGCGCCTTCATTGCCACCTGCGGCATGGTCCTGTTCGCGCCGATACTGGCAAAATGGGCGATAGCCTTCGGGCCCGCCGAGTACTTCGTGCTCATGGTCTTTGCCATAGTCTGCCTTGGCGGTATGGCTGGCGACCGGCCGCTCAAGACCTTCATTGCCGCCTTGATCGGCCTGTTCCTGTCCTGCGTCGGGATCGACGCCAACAGCGGCGTCTACCGCTTCACCGGGGATAGTGTGCACCTGGCTGACGGCATTCAGTTCGTGGTGCTGGTGCTGGGCCTGTTCTCCATCAGCGAAATCCTCCTGCTGCTGGAAAAGACCCATCACGGTCATGAAGCGGTCAAGGCCACCGGGCGCATGCTGTTCAACTTCAAGGAAGCCGCCTCGGTCTTTGCCGTGAACATCCGCTGCGGCGTGCTCGGTTTTATCATGGGCGTGCTCCCTGGGGCCGGTGCGACGCTGTCCAGTGCCGTGGCCTACATGACCGAAAAACGCATCGCCGGCCCCAGCGGCACCTTCGGCAAGGGTGACAAACGCGGCCTCGCCGCCCCGGAAACCGCCATCGGCGCCGAAGCCTGCGGCGCACTGGTACCGATGCTGACCCTGGGTGTGCCAGGCTCGGGCACCACCGCGGTGATGATCGGGGCCTTGTCGCTGTACAACATCACCCCGGGGCCGATGCTGTTCGAGCAGCAGCCGGACATCGTCTGGGGGCTGATCGCTTCGTTGTTCATCGCCAACATCATGCTGGTGATCCTCAACATCCCGATGATCCGCATCTTCACCCGCATTCTGGCGGTACCGAACTGGGCCCTGGTGCCCTTCATCGCGATCATCACCGCGATCGGCGTGTACGCGGTGCATGCCACCACCTTCGACCTGTTCCTGATGATCGGCATCGGCATCTTCGGCTACATCCTGCGCAAGCTGGACTTCCCGCTGTCGCCGATCCTGCTCGGCTTTATCCTCGGCGGGCTGATGGAGCAGAACCTGCGCCGGGCGCTGTCAATCTCCAACGGTACCCTGGATATCCTCTGGTCCAGTCCGATCAGTGTCAGCGTGTGGAGCCTGACCCTGGTCATGCTGTTCCTGCCGCTGCTGCGCATCTGGCGCAAGCGCAGCCTGCAACGGCGTGCCCTGGCCAATGGCTGATGGGCGGCTGAAACTGTACTGGGCCACCGGCCTGGTCGGCCTTGCCGGCGGATACCTGGCAAGCCTGGTCGGCTGGCCGCTGCCGTGGATGGTCGGCTCGTTGCTGGCGATCATCCTGGTGCGCTGCCTGACGCCCTGGCAACTGAGCGAGATCCCCGGCGGGCGCAAGTGCGGCCAATGGATCATCGGCATCGGCATCGGCCTGCACTTCACCCCGGCGGTGGTCGAACAGGTGGCGAGCAACTTCGGCCTGATCTTCTGCGGGGCGCTGATCACCAGTGTTTCCAGTGTGGTCGGCGTGTGGTTGCTCAGGCGCACCGGCGAAGACCGCGCCACGGCGTTCTTTTCCAGCATGCCCGGTGGCTCCGGGGAGATGGTCAACCTCGGCGCGCGCAATGGCGCGGTGCTCAGCCAGGTGGCGGCAGCGCAGAGCCTGCGGGTATTGGCGGTGGTGTTGTGCGTGCCAGCGCTGTTCAAGTTCCTGCTCGGCAACGGCGTACCGCTGACCCATACCGGCAGCGTCAACTGGGGCTGGCTGTTGCTGATCTGCCCGCTGGGGGTGTTGCTGGCCCTGGTTTGGCAGCGCTTGAAGCAACCCAACCCCTGGTTGTTCGGGCCGTTGCTGGTGGCGGCGGTGGCCAGTGTCAGCGCCAACCTGCAGGTTGCCCTGCCCGATGGCGCCAGCCAGATCGGCCAATGGCTGATCGGCAGTGGCCTGGGCTGTCACTTCAATCGTGCATTCTTTCGCCGCGCGCCGTCGTTCCTGGGTCGCACCTTGATCGCCACGGCCCTGACCATGCTCATTGCAGGCGCTGCCGCTTACGTGCTCAGTGTCATGACCGACCTCGACCTGCGCTCGCTGACTCTGGGGATGATGCCCGGCGGCATCGCCGAGATGAGCCTGACCGCCGAAACCCTGCAACTGTCGGTGCCGTTGGTGACGGCGCTGCAGGTGATGCGCTTGCTGTTCGTACTGTTTCTCGCCGAGCCCTTGTTCAGGCATTGGGACAGGCGCTGCGACTGAAGCAAAAAAAAGAGGAAGCCAAGGCTTCCTCTTTTTCATCAGCGCGCTTACCAGGTAAAACGCACCCCGACGTTGGCACCGAACGGCTTCTCGATCTTGTCGCCGTTGCTGTAATCGATATCGGCATGCACCTGCAGGCGCTCGGACAGTGACACGGCGATACCGGCACCGACCTCGGCACGCGAGCCGGACAGGTCGTTGTTGAACACGTTATTGTTGACCTTGACCTTGTTGTTCTTGGCAAACTCGTGCACCGCAGCGGCACGCAGGTACGGCTGGGCAAAACGGCCCTCGCCCAGCTCGAAGTTGCGACCGACTGTGGCCCCGGCCTTACCCAGCACCGACAGGGTGCGATCGCCTTCAGCCTTCAGGCCGCTGTCCAGGTTGTAGGACGCGCCCTGGATGCTGACGGCCGATACCTGGGCAAAAGGTTCAACGAAGAAACCGTCATCGAGCTTGATGTGGCGACCGAACTCGGCCGAGGCACCCACGCCATTAGTCTTGTAGCTGCCCTTGGCCTGGCTGCCGTCGCTCATGGCCACCTTGGACTTGTTGTCGAAGCGGTTGAGCTTGGCCACGGCGTCGAAGTAGTAACCGCTGTCCTGGTCCAGCCAGGTGGTATAGGCACCGGCATAGTAGCTGTCGACGGTACCGCTGGTACCGCGGTTCAGGTCCAGGTCGGAGCTGCTATGACCGGCCAGTACACCCACCAGCCATTGGCTATCGCCCAGCTGGGCATCGGCACCCAGGGTGAAACCTTGCTGGGTCTGCTTGTAGGCGGTGCCAGACGATTCGGCCACGTTGTACTTGCTGCCATAAGCCCGGCTCCAGGCGCCGCTTTTACCTTCGTTGTAGCGCAACTCCCCCATGCGCGTACGCAGCGACGACAGCTCGCCGTACCAGACGGTCGGTGCGGTGTTGAACAGCGCCAGGACCGAACGGGTGCCGGGGCTGATGACCTTTGTCTCGGTGTCCAGGTGCCAGTCGTTGCCTTCTTTAATCAGGTCATAGGAAAACGCACCCAGGTCGACAGGACCATTGACCAGGCTGAATTCGGCATCGCCGCCGCCGGTCGTGACCACGGTGACCCGCTCCACAGGGTCAAGCTCGAGCCCGCTGGCTTTGATGGCCAGGCCGAATTCGCCGTTGGCCTGACCGCTGACATTCAGGCGATCGCCTTCGCCGGTGGCGAAGTCGGCGGCCATCTGGAAGGTGCCGTTGCCTGACAGCTCATTGACGTCCAGGCGGTAGAACTGCTCTGCGCTACCAAAGCTGACGGTTGCACCGTTCAATGCCAGCTCGCCTACCTGACTATTGCCGGTCAGGGTCCACTGGCTACCGGCATCGGCGCTCAGGCTGGAAACGTTGCCCAGGCGTCCGACCAGTTGCGAACCATGCTGCAACTGCACATCAGCCTTGCCACCGGCGGCTACCAGAATGTCACCGTTAAGCTGCGATTCAGACATCGCCAGGGACACGCCACTGCCGCTGTCGACCTGGATGTTGCCGGTCAGCGCACTGCGCGCAACCTGCACATCGGCGGTCGAGCCCTGCTTGATTTCCAGCATGTTGCCGTTACCGCCAATCAGCTGGGCGCCATCACTGACGGTGATTTTCGCCTGGGTACGGGCATCGACCACCACGGCGGCGCCGCGCTCGCCAATCACTTTGGAACCGCTCATCACGTGCAACTCAGGCACTTCGCTGTTTGGTTCCAAGCCCACTGTTTCATGGGCCAGGAAGGCGCCGTTAAGCCCCCCCTGAATGATGCTTTGATCAACCGCCGTCACTCGGCCGCCATAGCTGCGTACACCAATACTGCTAGCGCCGGTCGCGATCAGTTGCGACTGGTTGGCCAGGTTGAGCTGGCTGAACGCGGTCAGGCTGGCGCCGCCGGTAACAGCCGTAAGCTTGGTGTTGTTGAGGGTCAGGTTGGAGCCACGGAACTGGCCATTGGTAGTACGACCCAGGGATATAGCCTGGGCACTGGTGCTCTGCTCTTTGTCAGTGACGGTGAGGGTTTTCCCTATCAAACTGTAAAGGGTGGTGTTGCTGGTTTGCGCCATCAACTGGCTAGCGCACAGGCTTAATGGTGCTGCCAGGATAAAAGGCAGCACACGGGAAAACGGTGCAGAAGACAAGTAAATACGGGACATGATGAGTCACACTCTCGAACGCTGTTAGTCAGAATGAAAAACAGAGCTGACACAACCGTGCTCCGTTTTCAGGCTTGCAGCGTACAGAGGTACTCAGAAAGACTATGTAGGAATAATCTACAAGAACAACAGGGGATTTCTACAGCGCATCATTGACAGACAAGGGCCGGCAGCCAGGCTCCCGGCCCTTGTTCAAGTTACAACTTACCGACTCTTACAGATTTACGACGTCGCGCAAATGTGGGAACACAGTTGCCTGAGCCCTGACGAATATTGTATTGGTAAGTCCGCTCTGCAGACACGCCAACTGGAATACCATCGCGTACCACGCTCCAGCTGATACGGATAAAAGCCAGGTTAGGCGCCGGTTTGATGTATTCGTCCCAGAGCACCGAAATCGATATCCCAAATTCAACATGCGTGGGATCGGAAACATCCCCTCTGAGCGCCACAACGGTTCCCTCCACCGGTTCACTGCCGCTCAGAGGGTACATGGCCCAATTCACCGTGATATTATCACCGAGCTGCAACTTGCTCGGATCACTGACCCGTACGGTCATGCCATTCCATGGCGCATGTTCACACAGAACCGTCGGGTTACCGGTGGGTGGGATAGTGACGCCTACGATACTCGGCAAGGCCAGGCCTTCCAGCTGCTCGATGACCGCGCGTACCTTTTCCGATTCAGACTCCTGGTAGTTTTCCGCCGTTGCATCTTTGTAGAGGCGATAGAACAGCGGCTGCTGTAAACCATTGCCAACTTCGATAACATCCTCAGCGCTGATGATCATGTCGATCACCCCACCAGCTTCTTCAGTGGTAATGGTATGAGTGGCCACCAGTTTTGCCGAAGGGCCATAGTACAACCGGATAACCTCACCGGCGTTTACCGGGGAATAGACCGCTACTTCGACAGTGACTTCTGTGCCACGATCTTCGGGGGTCAGTTCATTCTCAAACCCGCTGACAGGTCCAATCAGCAAAGGCAGCAGCAGGTCCGGGTTGACCGGATCCGGCTCCTCCGGGTTCGGCGGCCCGACCCTGGTCGTATCGACCTCGACATCATTGATATCAGAGGGATATGGGCGCCCGCGACTGACCAGGTAATCAACCTCGGCGGTGTAGGCCTCGGCCTTGTCTACGGTGGCGAAACGCGCAGTAGCTTCCAATGGCCAGACTTGAAACTCGCTGGTGACAAATGTCCCAATTGTCACCCCATCCCAGCGGATATGGACGATATCACCCGGTAGCCAGTTGGTATATTTCTTCACCAGAACCACAACACCCTGACGTGCGTCTGCCAGATCGATGGGCTCGTTGGGCACCTCCGGTTCCACTAGATCAGCCGGCGCGGGATCCAGGGCCAACACCATCGGTTGAGGGAGGGAAAACCTGGTTTCGTTGCCGGCCGCATCGGTGAGCTTGAGCCAGATAGGCGTGTAGCCACTAAGGAGCGTTTCCAGCTCTTCCCGGAGTACATCGATGCTGAAATATGCCCTTCCGCCGCTCTCATCAGGCACCACTGTACCCGCTTTTATTGGCCCACTTTGCTTCCCCATGAACAGTGACCAAAGGTCCCCCGGGTTAGGATCGGCATAGCGGGGGACATCCAGGGTCAGTACATCATCATTAGCCGCCAGGTACTCTGCAGTCACTTCGGTTCCGACAAGGTCTTCCGGGAGCAGCGGACTTGGCGGAGTGCCGCCGAATGCAGGGTCCAAGGTATCGACGATGACATCCCGTGAGTCTGAATAGCTTTCATTCTGGTTTTTCACCCTATAGGTAATACGTCGTAAGCCATCGCCACCCAGTTGCGCTCGACTCAACGTGCGCACAATGGGAAAAGATCCTGGTGGATGATCGGCCGGCACCCTGATACCTTCAATCTGGGGCACATTATTTACCAAGATGTCGATGACATCTTCCGGGTCAAAACCCGCGCTTTCGTATTCAGAAATTATTACATCCAAGCCCCGCGCAAGGTTCGCGGTCAGAATCAGGCCATTTGCCTCAATAGGAAAGGCTGTTGGAGCAGGCAATGTGTTCGACGTTTCCGAGGGAATCTCGACCTTTCTGCTGGCTGAGCGGAGGGACGTCGCCTTTTGCTTGGTCGACGCTTTACTGGTTTGAGTCTTCTTGCTGGTTTTGGGTAAAACTTCTTGTTTAGTCATGGTTGTCTACTTTCGCGAACATTACTTTAACCCAGCACTGTGCTGGATGCCGTGTTGCCAAACGCACCTACTTTCACTCAATACGAACTTTCCTCATTCAAGGCTCGACCGGATCACCGTTGTCGCAGTAAAACTCACTGCCAGGCTCGATAACCGACAGCCGTACCTGTGAGCGCGGCGAGTTTCCGACCCCGCCGCCGTTGGCGGCTGCCTTGACCAGCCGGTAGCTGACAACCCCCGCTCCGCGCAAGCGCGCGGCCGCCTGGATCAAAGGTTCATAAGGCCAGACGTCGATTTCGAAACCCTCGCGGGCATCGTCAGCGCTCAGCACATGAGAGAATTGGGCCTGAGTACCTTCAATCGGGTCCCCCCCCACCTGGCCACGGTCAGCAACCCAGAACAGGGTGACCCGGTCCTGCGCGGCGAAACGCTGAGCGTCCCCTGGAATCCGGACCTTCACGCCATTCACCCAGGGTTGGTAGGCACAATTGACCCACCCCCCCTCGGCGGTTCCGGGAAACGTTGCCCGAGCCAGGCCTTCGATAATCCGAATTTGTACATCGACGCGTGTCGTGGGCGAATGCTGGGTATTAACGCCATTGAAGGTGCTGTAATAGACCGGCAGCGCAGGGTTGCTGCCGACAGCATTGATGATCGCCCAAGGCACGCTGAAAGCGATGGTCGCGCCGCCAGTGTCTCCAGGCTTGATCTCGTAGGTAGCAGCGGGCCCGGCGTGGCTGCCCCAATACAACTGCAGCACCTGCCCCGGTTGCGGGTTGGCGTACAACACCAACTCCACCCGGGCGTCGTGATCGACATCCTCGGCACCGAGCTGATCATCGCCAGCGCGACCCTTGACCACCACTGAGGCCAGCCTTGGGTTGACAAGCTCAGGGCCTTGCGGATCGGGCCCGGCCACTGTCAGGTTCAGCGCCACCGACAAAGCGCGTGACGGCCTGGCACGCCAGGTGAAATGCACCTGGTCGTTGCGCTCGACAAAGCCTGCGGCGGTCAATACCTCAAACCCCACCGGGAACTTCACCGGCCAACGCAAAGGTGCGGGCAGGTCGATACTGCCCACCGGCAACCCACGCCAATAGCCGATAACGCGGTCGCCAGGGCGGGCGTCGATGATTTCATTGATGACCAGCTCGACGCCGGTACGTGCCCGCTCCAGGTCGATCAGCCCCGCAGGCTCGACCTGTGGCAGCGGTAAAGGGCTCGGCGTGCTGCCCAGGTCAACATTGATTTCGTTGACATCGGAAAGGGGCCCGCGATTGCTGGTACGGTCTTCCAAGTCGTAGCTCAGATAGCGCAAGCCATTACCGCTGTTGCGAATGGAATCGGCTGGCACTCTGAGCTCGACTGGCGCATCTTTATCTCGCACCACGAACTCGTCCACGGCCTCCAGCACATCATTCAGGCGGGAAAAGCTACGCCAGTACAGGCGCACGCTATCGCCCAGGCGCATGTCACGCCACGACTCCAGCCGAATGTTCACCCCTTGGTGTGCCGCCAGGTAGTCCTCGTTCAAGCCCTCCGGCCCGATAGGCACAATCGGCTCGGGCTTGCTACCTCTCTGGCCAGTGTTGGGCGCAGTCCTGTCGATGTTCAGCAACACCTCATCGGACAGCGCGGCATTACCCATATGGATGCGGTAGCTGACCCTGTGAGAGCCTGCGGTTGTGAGGTTGACTTGCGGTACCGTAAGCTCCAGCGGAATGATCGCTTGCGGGTCGTATGGCCAGATCAGAGGGGGGTCTAGAGAATTTACCCGCTGACCATCCCAGAGCAGCTCAACCTGGGTTACATCCCCTGGGAAACCCTCATGCTGCGGCCAGATCTCATCAATGACCACCTGCAAATCCCGCAATTGGTCGTCCTTGTGAATCAGATGATGGTTTTGATCATCTGACTCCAATGCCATTGCCGCCGGTACCACTGGCGCTTTGTAGCTGACCACCTGGGACGACTCAGAGGATGCGTCCTGCTCGAGCGGTGATGGAGTGAACCCGGACATAAAACCTCTCCCTGGCCAGGGGCTGCCTGGCGTTGCGTACAGGGAGATTATTTAATGCCCTATTTCTACCCACCGAAACTGGCAAAAATACTAGGTACCCGGCGTTAAACCGCTGGCAAACGCCAGTCGATCGCGGTCAGCCCGCGCTGCTCCAGAAAGCTGTTGGCCCGGCTGAAATGCCCGCAGCCGAGGAAGCCCCGGTAGGCCGACAAGGGCGATGGATGCACCGATTTGAGTACCAGGTGCTTGGTGGCATCGATGAGTTTCTGCTTGCTCTGGGCATGCGCGCCCCAGAGCAGGAACACGCAGTTGGCCTGCTGTTCGCTGACCACTTCGATGATGCGGTCAGTGAAGAACTCCCAGCCTTTTTTGGCATGAGACGCGGCGTTGGCGCGCTCGACGGTCATGGTGGTGTTGAGCAGCAACACGCCCTGCTCGGCCCAGGATTGCAGGCAGCCGTGCCTGGGAATCTCGATGTTCAGGTCGCGCTGCAACTCTTTGTAGATATTGACCAGCGACGGCGGCGTGGTCACCCCCGGTTGCACCGAGAAGCACAGGCCATGGGCCTGGCCCGGGCCGTGGTACGGGTCCTGGCCGAGGATCACCACCTTGACCTTATCCAGCGGGGTGGAGTTGAGGGCGTTGAAGATCAACGGGCCCGGTGGGTAGATTTCCTTGCCCGCTGCGTACTCCTGGCGCAGGAACTCGCGCAACTGGTGCATGTACGGCTGGTCGAATTCGGCGCGCAGGGCCTGTTTCCAGCTGGGTTCAAGTTTGATGCGGTCGTCGTCGGTCATGGTCAGGTCCGTAAAACAATGGCGCGACACTAGGAAAGCCGCCTGCGCTTGTCAATCGATCCGACCGGCGACCGCCGAAATCGCCAGCAGCGGCCATACTTGAGCGGATCAACCCCGAGGTCGCCCATGACTGCAGTATTGTGCGAAGAACTCACTGGCGTCGACGGCGCGCGGATCGGCGTCGCCACCCTCAATGCGCCGCAAACCCTCAATGCCTTGTCGCTGCCGATGATCGAGGTGCTCGACGAACAGCTCAAGGCCTGGGCCGATGACCCGGACCTGGTCTGCGTACTGTTGCGCGGCGCTGGCGCCAAGGCCTTCTGCGCCGGTGGCGAGGTGCGCAGCCTGGCCCAGGCCTGCCTTGAGCATCCCGGCCGGGTACCGCCCCTGGCGGCGCATTTTTTTGCCGCCGAGTACCGTTTCGACTACCGCCTGCACACCTACCCCAAACCGCTGATCTGCTGGGGCCATGGCCATGTGTTGGGCGGCGGAATGGGTGTGTTGCAGGGCGCCAATGTGCGCGTGGTCACCCCGGGCAGCCGCCTGGCCATGCCGGAAATCAGCATCGGCCTGTACCCGGATGTCGGCGGCAGTTGGTTTTTGTCACGCCTGCCCGGCAAGCTCGGTTTGTTCCTGGGCCTGACCGGTGCCCCGATCAACGCCAGCGATGCCCTGGACCTGGGCCTGGCAGACCGCCTGCTCGGCGAAAGCCAGCAGGAGGAGTTGCTCGATGACTTGCTGCAACTGAACTGGCAGGAGCAGACCGCCCTGCAGCTCAACAGCCTGCTCAAGGCCCAGCAGCATGCGGCCCAGGCCGAGCGCCCCGAGGCCCAGTGGCTGCCAAGGCGTCGGCAGATCGACGCGCTGCTCGATGTCGCCGACCCGGTGTGCGCCTGGCGCGCCATCGCCCAGTGGCGCAACCATGACGACCCACTGCTGGCCAAGGCTGCGCAGACCATGCTTGACGGTTGCCCACTGACCGCTCATCTGGTGTGGGAGCAGATCCAACGAGCCAAGTACCTGTCCCTGGCCCAGGTGTTCCAGATGGAATACACCATGAGCCTCAATTGCTGCCAGCATCCGGAATTCAGCGAAGGCGTGCGTGCCCGGCTGATCGACAAGCAGCAAAAACCGCGCTGGCACTGGGCGGATATCGCCCAGGTACCAACGGCGGTGATCGATGCGCATTTCAACAAGGCCTGGGAGGGCCGTCACCCATTGGCCGACCTGGTCTGAGTGCCTCAACGGCGCCAGTTGCGATCCGGCCAGCCATCACGGCTGCGCTCGTGACGTGACGAGCCCTGACGGTCGCGGTCGTAGCCTCGGCCTGGGTAAGGCTTGTAATAGTTATGCGGTGCTTCCCGGTAGTAGCCGTGGGGCGCCGGGCGGTAATAATGCGGAGGTGGCGCGTAGTAACGCGGTGGTGGCGCCACATAATAACGCGGTTGCGGTGCTACATAGTAACCACGGTTGTAGGGATAGGCCGGCCGGTAGTAACCCGGATAACCATAGCGATCGGCGGTGTAGACCTCGGTGCGGTAATAGCCGTTACCGGCATAGGGGACACAAGCGGTTGTCAGCAAACCCAACACTGCAATCAGCAAAAGTCGGCGATACATGGCGGCCTCCCGGACCGCGAAACTGCCCATCCCAGCGGCGCTGGTCGGCGTCGATCGGCAAGTGTTCATCGACACTGGATAAGACTGTCAAAACCCGTTCAGGTGCCATTGCTGCAATAAATTGATACAAGGCTGATACCCGTAAAAATCGTAAAGTTATTTTCCCGCCAGAGCACTAGAATACCTGCCATTGGCCCACCGCTCGGGAATGTCATGCCGCCTCGTTCCGCCCTGTTTTCACAGCGCTCGCTGATCCTGACATTATTGCTGTTGCTCGCCTGCGGTTTCTTGGCGACTTCCCTGCTCAGCTACTTCGCCTCGCGCAGTTCGATCCGCGACAACATCGTCAACACCGAGCTGCCGCTGACCTCCGATACGGTCTATTCGGAAATTCAGAAGGACCTGGTGCGGCCGATCCTGATCTCCTCGATGATGGCCCACGACACCTTCCTGCGCGACTGGGCACTGGGCGGCGAGCGTGACACCGCCCAGGTGACCCGCTACCTGGACGAGGTCATGCGCCAGCACCAGGCCTACACGGCGTTCTTCGTCTCCAGCACTACGGGGATCTACTACCAGGCCAAGGGCGTGCTCAAGCAGATCGACCCGCAGGACCCTCGGGACGCCTGGTACCCGCGGGCGCTACGCATGAACACGCCCTACGAGATCAACGTCGACCTGGACATGGCCAACCAGGACCGGCTCACGGTGTTCATCAACTATCGAGTGCTGGACTACGACGGCAAGCTGATCGGCATCGCCGGCCTGGGCCTGACCGTCGAAGCGGTGATCCGCCTGATCGACGACTACCAGCAGCGCTACCAGCGCCAGGTGTTCTTCGTCGATCCACAGGGGCGAATCGTGCTGACCGGCTCGCACGGCGGGCCCCATGGCGCCAGGAGCGGCCAGCCGCTGGGCCAACTGGACGGGCTCGAGCACATGCCACAACCCCTCAGCGGCAGTCACGAATACAGCAGCAGCGATGGCCACAGTCACTTCCTCAACGTGCGCCTGGTGCCGGAGCTGAACTGGTACCTGTTCGTCGACAAGCGCGAAGACGGCGCCGTGGATGCCATTCGCCAGTCGCTGTACCTGAACCTGGTGATCTGCGCGATCATCACCCTGGTGGTCCTGTCGTTGCTCAATGCCATGGTCAAGCGCCATCAAGACAACATTGAAACCCTGGCCACCCTCGACAGCCTCACCGGTCTGCCCAACCGCCGCGGCTTCGACCTGCTCGCTGCGCAAGCACTGCACGAAGCCCAGCGCGAGCCCAAGGCGCTGATTGCCCTGCTGATCGACCTCGACCACTTCAAGGCGCTCAACGACACCCACGGCCACCTGGCCGGCGACGAGGTGCTGCGCCAGTTCGCCCAGGTGCTCGAGGACTGCCTGCGCCAGGCTGATATAATCTGCCGCTGGGGCGGTGAGGAGTTCATCGTGCTGCTCAAGGACACCGACCGCCAGCAGGCCCTGGCGGTGGCCGAGAAAATCCGCAGCAGGACCCAAGCGCTGGCCTTCAGCTATGCCGAGCAACCGATCCACCTGACCGCCAGCATCGGCTTGAGCAACCTGCAGGCCGACGATACCCTGCACAGCCTGATCGCCCGTGCCGATCATGCCCTGTACCGGGCCAAACAGAGTGGACGTAACCGCGTTTGCAGCGAGATGCCCCGATCCGACCATGAACAGCCTTGACCATGAATGACACCCGCCGCTGCCCCGCCTGTGGCGCTAGCAACGACTGCAGCCTGGCCGACCCGCGCACCGCCGCCCAGGCCTGCTGGTGCTATGGCGTGAGCATCGACCCCAAGGTGCTTGAAGCCCTGCCACCCGAGCTGCGCAACCAGGCCTGCCTGTGCCCGCGCTGCGCCCGGGTCGAGGCGCAATTGCAGGCAGCCAAGGCTGCGTCCGCAGGTTAAACTGGCGCACCCTGCGTCTGGCCCTGTATGCGTCTTGATCGATTCCTCAGCAACCTGCCCTGCTTCAGCCGTCAGCACGTTCGCTTGCTGCTGGTAGAACGGCGCGTGCGTGTCGATGGCCAGTGCGTCAGCGATCCGCACTTTGAGGTGCGCAAGTTCAGCCGTATCCAGGTCGACGAACAACTGCTGCAAGCCGGTCGCCCGCTGCGCTACCTGATGCTGCACAAGCCCCAGGGTTGCGTGAGTGCCACCCAGGACCCACAGCACCGGACCGTGATCGAGTTGATCGACGAGCCCGACACCCAGGACCTGCACATCGCCGGGCGCCTGGACTTCAACACCACCGGGCTGATGCTGCTGACCAACGACGGCCTGTGGTCGCGACGCCTGACCCATCCGCAGACCAAACTGCCCAAAATCTACTACGTCGAGACCGAGCAGGACATCGGCGAGCACTACATCGACACCTTCCGCCAGGGCGTGTACTTCGCCTTCGAAGACCTCACCACCCAGCCCGCCGAGTTGACCCTGCTGGGGCCGCGCAGCGCGCGCCTGAGCATCGTCGAAGGCCGCTACCACCAGGTCAAGCGCATGTTCGGCCATTTCGACAACAAGGTTGTGCGCCTGCACCGCGAACGCATGGGCCCGCTGCAGCTGGACCCGAACCTGCAGCCGGGCCAGTACCGCGCACTTACCCCGGAAGAAATCCAGGCGATCTGAACCTGCGACCGCCCGGCAGAAAATTTTCGTCAATTACCCCAATGGCACTTGCGGGTTGGCCGGGTGCCTGCTTGAATCCAATCGTCGGTCTGCATGTGACCAGCCAGTCACGCTCGTAGTCAAAGACACCTTTTTGCTGGCGACCTGTGCCTCGAAGCACCGGCGTCCGGCAGATTGCCCTCCTAGAACAATACCGGTCGACCACGGTGCAACGCGGATCGCCCAGGGCCCTCAGCTTCAGTTCAAGGCGTATGCCTACCTGTCATAAAGAACGCGCATCCTTGCATGTGCGAACACCCTTTTTTGCGCCAGGAGTCGACGACATGAGGCCAGAAATCGCTGTGCTTGATATACAAGGTCAGTATCGGGTTTACACGGAGTTCTATCGCGCAGACGCCGCACTCAAGACCATCATCCTGATCAATGGCTCGCTGGCCACGACGGCCTCGTTCGCCCAGACGGTGCGCAACCTGCACCCGCAATTCAATGTGGTGCTGTATGACCAGCCCTACGCCGGCAAGTCCAAGCCGCACAACCGCAACGAACACCTGCTGACCAAGGAAACCGAAGGGCAGATCCTGCTGGAGCTGATCGACCACTTTGCCGCCGATCACATCATGTCCTTCTCCTGGGGCGGTGCCTGCACCCTGCTGGCCCTGGCGCACAAGCCGCGGCGCATCGAAAAGGCCGTGGTCAGCTCGTTCTCGCCGGTGATCAACGAACCGATGCGCGACTACCTCGAACGCGGCTGCCAGTACCTGAGCGCCTGCGATCGTTACCGGGTCGGCAACCTGGTCAACGACACCATTGGCAAGCACCTGCCCTCACTGTTCAAGCGCTTCAACTACCGGCATGTCAGCAGCCTGGACAACCACGAATACGCGCAGATGCACTTTCACATCAACCAGGTGCTCGACCATGACCTGGGCAAAGCGGTGCGGGCGGCGCGGGTGATCGACATCCCGGTGCTGTTCATCAATGGCGAGTGGGACGAATACACCACCACAGGCGACGCCCGGCAATTTGGCCAGCATGTGCGCAACAGCCACTTTCGCGAGATCCGCGCCACCGGCCACTTCCTCGACATGGAACACAAGGCCGCCTGCCGCGACACCCGCGAAGCCCTGCTGGGTTTCCTTGCGCCTGCGCCGAAAGAATCGCGTACCCGCTACAGCTTTGCCCAGGAGCATCATGCACTGGCTATCTGAGCAACACGGTCGGCCGCTAGCGCAGCCTCCTGCATCAACGGCCCCAAAGGCCACAAGGAAGATGCACGACCTCGCGCCAGCGGCCACCGGCAGATAGATTGCGCCAACATAAGGCTTCAAATTGCCACGAAGTTCTGGTACAAAGTCAGCCCTGAAAGCGGGTGTCGTATAATGGCATTACTCCAGCTTCCCAAGCTGATAACGAGGGTTCGATTCCCTTCACCCGCTCCAGCTTCTTTCAGGTTTCAGCGTCGCTGAGGCCTTGGCCACCGCCCTGGTGGCTGTTTCGCTCAATCCCCTTTGCCTCAACTGCCGCCAGCACCAGTATTGCCTGGGCCAGCTCGCGATCCGTTGCACCTGTTGCACGCCCCTCGCTGCGCAACCAACTCAGCGCCGATTGCAGATATACACCCCGGTAAACCCCGTCACTGGCAACGAAAGCCGCCGCATCGTCGCGGGCTTGCGCCAGCACGCGCTTACCGTCGTTGCCGGAGCTGGCCTCCGAGGCCATGGTTGGTCCGAAAGTGGTGGCACCGGTAAGCATGAAGGGCAGATACACCGTGGCCCCCAGGGTCAGCATGCCGTCGACGTCGCCACCGCTGCCAAAGATATCGCCCTGGCCCTGGGCGGTGCAGCACCAGACCAAGCTCAACAGGAGTGCAGGCTTTTTCCAACCATTGATCATGCGTTCCATCGGCTTCCTTGCTCTATCCCTGCAATCGGCCGGCATTCTCCACGGCTTGCGCCAGACTTAACAGCAGTGTTTTTGACCTGACGCCCTGCCCTGGCACCTCGCGCTGCGCTTTAATAGCCCACCGCGAAACACTCGAAAGGATCCGTGCATGTTTCTCTCCCGCTGGCTGCCTGGCCTGGCCAACCTGTTGCAGTACCGCCGCGAATGGTTTCGCCATGACCTGCAGGCGGGCTTGTCGGTGGCGGCGATTCAGATTCCCATCGCCATTGCCTATGCGCAGATCGTCGGCCTGCCACCGCAGTACGGTTTGTACGCGTGCATTCTGCCAATGATGGTTTATGCCCTGATCGGCAGTTCACGGCAATTGATGGTCGGACCGGATGCCGCCACCTGCGCCATGGTCGCCGGGGCGATTGCGCCCTTGGCCATGGGCGACCCGGCGCGGCTGGCGCAGTTGTCGGTGATTGTCACCATCCTGGTCGGGCTGATGCTGATCGGTGCGGGGCTTGCGCGGGCCGGCTTCATCGCCAGTTTTTTCTCGCGGCCGATCCTCATCGGCTACCTCAACGGTATCGGCCTGAGCCTGTTGGCCGGGCAACTGGGCAAGGTTGTGGGTTTTCAGATCGAGGGCAGCGGTTTTGTGCTCAGCCTGATCAACCTTTTGCAGCGCCTGGGGGAAATCCACTGGATTACTCTGAGCATAGGTTGCGCCGGCTTGGCGCTGCTGATCTGGCTACCGCGGCGCTATCCGCGCTTGCCTGCCGCGTTGGTTACCGTGGCCATCGCCACCCTGCTGGTGGCGGTGTTCGGCCTGGATCGCTTCGGCGTGGCAATTCTCGGCCCGGTACCGGCCGGCATGCCGGAACTGGCCTGGCCGAAAACCAACCTTGAGGAAATGAAAAGCCTGATGCGCGATGCCCTGGGTATTGCCACCGTGAGTTTCTGCAGCGCCATGCTCACCGCCCGCAGCTTTGCCGCCCGCCATGGCTATGCGATCAACGCCAACCATGAGTTCCTGGCCCTGGGCGTTACCAACATCGCCGCCGGGGTTTCCCAGGGTTTTGCCATCAGCGGCGCCGACTCGCGCACCGCGGTCAACGACATGGTCGGTGGCAAAAGCCAGCTGGTGGGGATCATTGCCGCACTGGTCATTGCCCTGATCCTCCTGGCGTTCACCAAGCCCATGGCCTGGATTCCTCAGGCCGCGCTGGGCGCGGTGCTGCTAATGGCCGGTTGGGGGCTGATCGACGTCAAGTCACTGAAGAAGATCTACACGCTCAGCCGCTTCGAGTTCTGGCTGTGTGTGCTGACCACCGTCGGCGTGCTCGGGCTCGGCGTATTGCCGGGCATTCTGATCGCCGTGACCCTGGCGATCCTGCGCCTGCTCTACAGCATCTACCAGCCTACCGATGCGGTGCTGGGCTGGGTGCCGGGCATCGAAGGCCAGGTGGATATCCGCCGCCACAAGGAGGCGCGCACCGTGCCAGGGCTGGTGGTGTACCGCTTTGACGATGCGATTCTGTTTTTCAATGCCGACTATTTCAAGACGCGCCTGCTCGAAGCCGTGCAACGCGAAAGCCAACCCCAGGCGGTGCTGTTCGACGCCGAAGCCGTGACCTCCATCGATGTCAGCGGCATCGCCGTGCTGCGTGAAGTACGCGACACCCTCGCCGCCCAGGGCATTCACTTTGCCATTGCCCGGGCGCGCGGGCGCTTCCTGCGCATGCTGGTGCGTTCAGGGCTGGCACGGGAAATGGAAGAGCAGTTGCTGTTCGGCTCGGTACGCGCGGGAATACGTGCCTACCGGGTATGGCGTAACCGGAGTCGGCGCCAGGACGGGGCGTTGTCTAGCAACCATTAAACGCGATAACCCGGCAAGCCCGTGTGGCCTGCCGGGTTAACTGCTCAGGATGCCGACGGTGGCGAGTAGCTGCAACCGACGTAGAAATTGCGCTTGGCGTCTTCTGTCGACACCACCTGCAAGGTGTTTACACCCGCGCTATCGAGGTCACGCTGGTAAGCAACGTAGCCATCGCTGTCATGCTTTTTCTCAAGCTTCAGGGCCTTTGCAGCCTTCTGCATGTCAGCGTGCGGGCTGGCACTGGCTACCAGGATGAAGAAGCTGAAACGGTCGGTCATGACCGCTGTCTTTGATGAGACCACACCGATACGCAGCGCTTCTCCCAGCTGCCAGGCACCGCCACCCCAAGGGCCGTGGGCTTCATCCCTGGAAAACGAAAGCTGCCCGGCGTCGACCAGGCGATTGAACTCGGCAATCTGCTCACGGCTGCCCTGGCAGTGGGCCAGGGTGTTGAACAGTTGATACTGCGCCGGCTCGTCCGCCATGGCGCAAAAAGCAGACAAGCAACCCGCCAGTGCAACGGCGGTGCGAAGGTACCGGCTCATCGGTCGTCCTTGATCAGTTGAACGTGCACTGGTGGAACGGCATGTAGTCCGAGCCAGAAGCAAACTGCAAAACGCACTCGGCGTTGAACCTCTGCCCTTCTTGCAACGCGCTCATTTTGGCATTCTGCGCAGCATCCACACCTTGCAAGCGGGCCAGAATGTAGCCTTCTTCATCGCCTGCGATCAGCAATGGCGCGCCTTGCATGTTTTGCGACAACTCCAGCGCAATGCCAGTGATGCTGACCGACTGGTTGTACTCTTCCATGCTCAGCGTCGAGTTGCCTTTGTCTTCAAAGACCTGGTACAGCGCGCTCAGGTCCTGCGCAGCGCTCGCCGCCAGAGGAAGGATCATGCTGCAGGTGAGTAACGCCAGTTTTGCGATTTTCATAGGACTTCCTTGTTGATTGAAACTACGGTGCTTGCTTAGCAGGCGCGGCATATTGCCATTATTGAACCCTGAGCGCTACTCACTCAAACCACTCTCAGCGTCACAGCACGCAGGCCTGTGGCAGCGTTGCCCGGCCCTTGCCGATCAGGCTGATCAACCCGCACGGCAGGCTACCGCGCCACTGCAGGTAATCATGACCGGCCGGGTATTCGACCTGCTCCACCGGATAGCCCTTGGCCAACAATACGTCACGCAGATGACGGTTGGTGTCGAGGATCTTCGGCCCTTCGAACAGGCCCGACTGCAGGTAGAAGCGCAGTGGCTGCTTGGGCGCCTTGACGTATTCGCGGGTAAGCCAGCCCGGCTCCTCGCCCTCACGCCCCCACCAGTAGGAACCGGACATGCTCAATACATTGCCGAACAGTTCCGGGTGCGCAAGGCCCATGTAGGCCGACGCCAGGCCGCCGTAGCTGGAACCCGCCACCACCGTGCGCTGTGCCGACGCGGCCATACCTTGCTGGCGCGCCCAGGGCATCAGTTCCTCGGCCATGAAACGGGCGAACTGCGGGTTGGGCGGCAACTCCTGCTGGCGGCTCAAGTCACTGGGGTTGGCGATGATCAAGGCTGCAGTCGGCGGGATCAGGCCGTCGGCGATCAGGTTGTCGAGGATCGTCGGGGTCGGCACCTGCCGGGTATAGGCGTGGGCATCGAACAGCACCAGCAAGCCCTGACCCTTGGCGCCCGCCTGCCACTGCGCCGGTCGGTACAGGTAGACGTCACGCTGGTTACCCAACAGCTTGCTGCTCAACATCTTGCGTTCCAGGCTGCCACGGGCCACCCCCGGACGCTCGGCCACCCAGGGCTGCGCAGGCGCTGCGGGCAGCTCCAGGCGCGAGCGCGACAGGTACGGATCGCCGCTGCCATCAGCAAAACCGTTGGGGTTGAGCGGATCGCGTTGAGTGCTGGCAAGGATCATGCGCCGATCATCGGACGCCGGCACGTCCGGGGCTATCTGGTAGCTCAGGCGCGCAGAGGCAGGCAGCAGATAACTGCGAAACCACACGTCACTGTCACCCAGGCGTTGCAGTTCATCGTGATTACCCGACGGCGCGCCGAACACTCGTACGTTGTGGCGGGCGCCGCGCCAGAGGAAGGTCACCAGGGACAAGCCCGGCTGGCCCGCCACGGCTTCGACCATCGGCGTGCCCTGTTGCTGACGCGCCTGCCAAAACCCTTCACTGCTCGCGCCCTGGGCCAGCTGTTGCTGCAGCTCGCGTAGGGTCGGGCTTTGCAAGGGGGCCGCTGTGCGCTTCTGCTCGCTGGCTGATATCACCTGCTTGAGGCTCAACGCGTAAGCGGCTTGCGGACGGCTGGCCAGCGCCTCGGCACGCAGGCCGTAGGCGCCCTCGCGCTCAGCAATGAAAATGAACTCGCGCGGCTGGTCCTGACCATCGATCAACAGCCGCAGCGGTTGGCCCTGGGCATCGAGCAGACGCAGGCTGGCATCGCCTTGCAGCCGGCCCTGGACCAGGTCCCCGGCCTTGAGCTGCACGGTCCAGGTTGGTTGTTGCGCCTGGGTAAAGCTGGCGTTGACGGTTTGCCCCGGTTGCAAGCGCGTGTCAGTACTTGCCATCGCGCTGCCACTCACCCCCAGGGCCAGCGCCAGGGCACAGCCCCACTGATTGAACGTGTGCATGGTCACCTCAGAAATCGATGCTGGCAGAGAGTTTCAGCGTGCGCGGCTCGCTGACCGTGGCGTACCCGTCGTTGAACACCCCGGCCCAGTAGGCACGGTTCTCGACGTTCTCGAGGCTGGCGCGCAGCACCACGTCCTTGCTGAGAACGCGCGTGCTGTAGCGGCCGCCAAGGTCATAGCGGGTCCATTGCGGGATCTTCAGGTCGTTGGCACTGTCCAGGTACTGCGAGCTGCTGTGGATGCCCAGCGCAGTCAGGGTCAGGCCCGGAACCCAGGGTGTGTCCCACTCGGCGCCGAGGTTGGCCGACCAGGCCGGCACACCACGGGCGGTGTTGCCATCGAAGGTGCCGCCGGCGGTGCGGGTCAGTTCGGCACGGGTGTAGGTGACGCCGCCGAGCAGGCGCACGCTCGGCGTTAGCGCACCGAACAGGTTCCATTCCACGCCACGGTTACGCTGCTCACCATCGTCGGTGTAGCGGTTGCTGGCACGGTCCAGAAGCATGCTCGGCTTCTCGATCTGGAACACGCTGAGGGTGTGGGTGAAGTCGCCCAGGTCCCACTTGACCCCGGCCTCCATCTGCTTGGCCTTGTACGGGGCGAACTGCTCGCCATAGTTGGCGGCGGCCAGGTCAGTGACCATGCCGCCCTGGGTCAGGCCTTCGATGTAGTTGGCGTACAGCGATACCGGCGCATCCCAGGGCTTGAGCACCAGGCCCAGGGCCGGTGTCAGGGCGCGTTCGTCGTAGGCTGGTTTGCTCATCTTCTGCCGCACCCGTTGCGAACGCACACCCAGGGTCAGCAGCACCTTGTCGTCGATAAAGCCCAACGTGTCGGCAACGGCAAAGCTGGACAGGGTGTTATCACCGGTCTTGTCGCTGGAGCCGATATCGCCGGCAATGATCGGCTTGCCCGGGTGGTAGATGTTGGTCATGTACTTCTTGCTGGTCACGGTGGCGGCGCGGCCGATGTCCTGGTGCAGCAAGGTAGTGCTCACTACCAACTGGTGGTTGACCGGGCCGGTGACGAAGTTGCCGCGCACCCCGGCCTCGCTGGAGAGGCTATGGGTGTAGCCGCCCTGGTTGTAGGTCTCGCCGCTGGCATCGCCGTTGGCGCCGGTGACGATCACCCGGGTGCCATTGAGGAAACCCTTGTAGCGGGTGCGGGCGCTGCCAACGCTGGCGTAGGCGCTCCAATCGTCATTGAGTTCATATTCGCCGCGCACTACCACGGCCTTGCTGATCTGCTTGGCCGAGATGCCGTCGAGGATGTTGGTGTCCGGTTTCGGCGCCTTGGTGACATGCCCCAGCTTGCTGAAGCCGGCCATCATCGGACTGCCGTCTTCGAGCTTTTCGTGGCTCTCGTAGGCATCCAGCTCGAGCTTCCAGCCATCGCCGCGATAATCCATGCCCAAAGACGCCAGGGTGCGGTCCTTGGACTGCTGGTCAACACCGGTTTCGCCGCTGCCGTACACGCCGTTGAAGCGGATGCCCAAGCGTTGCTCGTCGCCCAGGCGACGGCCCAGGTCGATGTGTTCAGCGACATAACCGTCGGACACGTAGCTGCTGGTCAGGCGGGTCAGCGGTGCTTCGCCGGCGCGCTTGGGCACCAGGTTGATCACCCCGCCGACGCCACCGTTGGGCGCCATGCCGTTGAGCAAGGCACCGGGGCCCTTGAGCACCTCGACCCGTTCCAGAAATTCGGTCGGCACGTGTCCATCCGGGGCCAGACCGTACAGGCCGTTCAGTGCAAGCTCGGTGGAGTCGAGGGAGTAACCGCGGATCATGAAGTTTTCGTAGGCGTGGCCTTCGCCGGTACTGAAGCGGATCGACGGATCGTTGCGCAAGACCGCGCCAACCGTGCCGCTTTGCTGATTTTCCATGTGCTGGGCGGTATAGGACGTGACGTTGAACGGCGTCTCCATCACATCGCGATTGCCCAGCATGCCCAGCCGCGCACCACGGGCGACCTGGCCACCGCTGTAGGCCTCGGGGAGGCCGCCGGGGTTGCTGTTGGCATTGATGTTCAGCTCGCCAAGGGTCAGGGCGCCGTCGCTGTTGAGGCTGCGCAGGATGATCACGCCGTTCTCTTCACTGGCCACCAGGCCGCTGTTGGCCAGCAAATACTGCAAGGCCTGCTGCAAGGTGAAGCGGCCTTGCAATGCCGGAGCGCTGCGCCCTGCCAGCAACTGGCTGTCGGCGGCGATGGGCACCCCGGCTTCGCGCGCCAGGGCATGCACCGCGGCTTCCAGGGACTGGCTCGGCAGGTTCAGGCTCAGGGCAGGCGCATCGGCGGCCAGGGCGGTAGCATTGACCGCGCTCAACGGCAACAGGCTGGCACTGCCCAGGGCACAGGCCAGCGCCAGCCGGCGCAGGGTACCGGGGAAAGCCACTGGGTGTGCCGGGCGGGCATGGGGAAGCGACATGATCTGTCCTTGCAGAGGTGGGTTCAGCGATGAAGACGGGCCACTTCAGCCTTACCCCTCAAAACTTTTTCAACGCAGTTGCAAAGTACGCTGCTGGCCCTGCTGAACCAGGCTCACCGGGAGGATTTTCGGCAACGTGTGCAGGAGCATTTCCGGCTGGTCGCTGGGGAAGCTGCCGGTCAGGTGTAACTGGGCGGCGTCAGCGGCCAGGCTCACCGGTTGCAGGGCATAGGCGTTGACCTCGGCGATCACCTCGGCCAGCGGCGCGTCGGTAAACGACCACCAGCCGCGCTGCCAATGCGCGATACTCGCCACGGCATGGGGATCGGCCCGCAGCGCCAGCAAGCGGCCCTGGCGATCGAGGCTGATACGCTCGCCGGCCTGCAGCACTTGCAAACCTTCGTGCAAACCGCGCACCTCGACCCGCCCGCGGGCCACCGCCACTTGGATCTCGCCACCGCGATCGCTGACGCTGAAGGCCGTACCCAGCACCTGCACTTCACCCAACCGGGTAGTGATCAGAAACGGCCGCAAACGCTCGCGCGCCACATCGAAATAGACATTGCCGTGCAGCAGGCGCACCTGGCGCAGGCCATTGCTGTACTCGATGCGCAGGCTGGTTTCGGCAGCCAGCAGCAACTGGCTGCCATCGGGCAACCTTTCGCTGCGCGGCGGTTCGGCATGCACGGTTTGCAACAGGCGATCGAACTGCGCAGTACGTCGCCACAGCCAGCCCAGCCAACTGGCCCCGGCGACCGCCATCAGCAAGCCACCGCCCTGACGCAGCAGACGCCGCCGGCTGACATTGACCGGCTCCGGCGCCACTGCCGTACGCAGTTGCGGGGTCAGCCGGTGCACCAATTGCCAGCGTTGTTCGGCCTCTTGCCAGGCCCGCTCGTGCTCACTGCTCTTGCCGCGCCAACGCTCCAGTTGCCCGCGCACCTGCTGGACCCGTTCGGGATCGTCACTGTTCAGCGCCGCCAGGTAACTCAAGGCCTGCTGCACCTTGCGCGGGGAAACCGGCAACGGCTCAGACATGTCGCGCCGCCAGGCTCAGCTCGGACAAATCGAACACCGCACGGGCAATGTGCAGCTCCACCGCCTTGGCCGACAGTTCAAGCTCGGCACACACCTGGCGATGAGGCTGACCATGCAGGCGTACCCGCACGAACACTTCGCGGCGCAGGCGCGGCATGCGTTCGATACGCTCGATCAGTTGCTGCAACTGCTCGCGGGCGATGATGATGTCTTCAACGCTGGGGCTCAGCACATCGGCGCGCATCAGCCAGTCTTCGAGCGCCGCCAGCTCATTGCTGCGTCGGCGGTACTGATCGATGCACAAGTTGCGCGCGGCCTGGAACAGCAAAGCCCGGGCGTTGGCCACCGGCGCATTCAAGGCGTGGGCATAGGCCTGGGCAAAACTCGACTGGGCGATGTCGGCCGCATCATCCGGATTGCGCAGGCGCCCACACAGGTAGCGGCGCAAGTCGCTGTAGTTGGCCAGCAGATCGTGGATGACCGCCTGCAAGGCCGGGGCTGCGGCGTTCCAGGGCGTGGAGAGCGAAGTCATGAAGGTCCGGCGGGCAAGAAAGACATGAATAGGAATTCATATCATTCTCACATATCGGTGTAGCCTTCTGCCAGCCCTCAGCCGTTACGCGGCAACAGGCCCGGCAAGGCATGCGCCAGGGCGTTGACAGCAAAACCAATGAACATCACGCCGCAAGCGCGGGTGATCCACAGTTCATAGCGGGTATACAGAGTACGCACGTGGCGGGCGCCAACTACGCCAATCAGGATCACGTAAGCCAACAAGCCACCGACAAAACTCAGCGCGATCAGTGCCGGCAACATCGACCAGTCAAGCGCTTCGGCGCGGCTGGAGAGCAAGGCGGTGAACGTGGCCACCGCTACCGGGTAGGCCTTGGGGTTGGTCAGGCCGAACACCACGCCATGCCAGAACGGTTTACGCACAGCCCCCTGCTCGCCCTCGCCGTTGCCCGGACGGCTGCGCAACGCGCGCATGCCCAGCCAGAACAGGTACAGGCCGCTGATCACACCCAGGATATCGAACACTGAACTACCGATTTGCCGGGCACCGACAATCGCCACCAGCGCAGTACTGCACCACAGCACGTCACCGAGCAAGTGCCCACAAAGAAACCCCGCCCCGGCGCGGCGCCCGCGGGTCGCGCCAATGCCCAGTACCGCCAGCACACCGGGCCCAGGAGTAATGCCGTAGATGAATCCGGAAGCCAGTACGGCAAGCAGCAGCGAAAAGGTCATCGAGGCAGTGTCCTGAAAGTCAGTGCAAGGCGCGAAGTCTACGGCAGCCGCGCTGCGCCAGCCAGCCTGTCAGTATCCTTCGGCGCTCAGGATCTGTGCTTCGCTGCGGGCACTGGGCCGGGCCAGGTGGCGCAACAGCGGGCCGCTGCGGTTGGTGAATATGCCGTCCACGCCGGCAGCCAGCACCCGGCGAAAATCCACCGGCTCATCGACGGTGTACACGTGCACCAGCAGGCCCTTGTCGTGGCTCAGCTGGTTCATCCACGGTTGCACCAGGTCGGCGTAACTCTGGGCGCCACCCCCGGCCAGCGCCGCCGACGGCCCGGTGCCAATGGCGCCATCCGCCTTGGCGTAATCCAGCCAGCGCTCGAACTCGGCCTTGTCCTTGGGTTGCTGACGGGCATTAAACGCGGCCTTGTCAGTTTCACCCGACTCGGCGAAGGTCTGCCCAGAGGCCGGCTCGATGCTGCCTTTGCCGACCCACAGCAACAGCACCTTGGGTACTTGGGGCATGTGCTGGTGCAGCAGTGCCAGGCTGTTACGGTCGAAACTCTGTAGCACCACCCTGCCCGGCCGGTCGAGCCAACCACCTGCTTGCAGGGCTTTGTTCAGGTCAGCCTCGATCCCGGGAAACAAGCCTGGCACCTTGGTTTCAATGTACAAGCCAGGCTGACGCTGCGGGTTGGCCGTGGCGATGGCCATGACTTCATCAAGGGTCTGGATCTTCAGGCCCTTGAAGCTTGCCCGGGCACGCTCGGGGTAGGCCTTGTTGAACCAGCTGCCGACATCCAGCAATTTGAGCTCGGCCAGGGTGAAGGCGCTGACCGGGCTGCCCTGGCGCTCGGGAAAACGCTCGGCAACATCGCTGGTGCGCAATAGATTGTCATCGTGCACCGCGACCAGCACGCCATCGCGCGAGCGCTGCAGGTCCAACTCGAGGTAGTCGGCACCCAACTCACGTGCCAGCCGATAGGCCGGCGCCGTGGACTCCGGTGCATCATGAGAAGCGCCGCGATGGGCAATCACCGCCGGGTAAGCCATGCCCTGTGCCTTGGCAAGTTCACTGCCTTGGCTTGCCTGGGCAAGCCCGGCCAGGGGCAACAGCGCCAGGCAACACACACGTCCGATTGCGTTGAACATCTTCAGCCCTCCTTTGCTCCATAGCCAATCCAGCATAGTCGCCAACGCTGATGACAAACCGGTTGCATGCTAAAGTCGCGGCGATTGCCTGCCCTGCCACAGAGATGCCCGATGACCCACGCCAACCTCGACGCCAGCCTCAACCTCTGGCCAGACCTGAACGCCAGTCACCCGTGCAGCGGCCTGCTGCTGGGCAATGGCGCCAGCCGGGCGCTGTGGCGGCCATTCAGCTACTTCTCGCTGTTCGAGGAGGCCCAGCGGGTACGACACAAACCCCTGAACCTGAGCGACCAGGCGCTGTTCAAGTCGCTGAGCACCGAGTTGTTCGAACCGGTGCTCAGCGCCCTGAACACCACGGTACGGATCAACGCCGCGCTAGCGATCAGTTCCTCGGCGCCGCTGAACCGCTACTACGCAATCAAGGAAGCATTGATCCACGCCATTCGCAGTGTGCATATTCCCTGGCGCATGCTGCCCAGCCAGACCTTGCAGTTGATCAATCGCGAGCTGGGCAACTACCAGAATGTCTACTCGAGCAACTACGACCTGATCTGCCATTGGGCCGTCAGCCAGGCGCCAAAAGGCTTCCAGCAATTGTTCGATGAAGACGGCGGCTTCGACATCCGCCGCACTCGCAGCCCAGGCACGCGCCTGCTGTACCTGCACGGTGGCCTGCACCTGCTCAAGCAGCAGGACGGCAGCACCCGCCAACGCAGCGCCACTGACGGCCAACTGCTCGACGGCTTTGCCGTCAACACCCCGGGCGATGTGCCGCTGTTCGTCAACGAGAGCAGCAGCGACGACAAGCTCAAGGCCATTCGCAGCTGCGACTACTTGAGCTGGGCCCTGGGTGAACTGGCCGGCCATCAGGGCGGCCTGTGCATCTTCGGCCAGCACCTGGACAGCACCGACCAGCATCTGCTGCAGGCCATCAAGCAGGCGCGCCCGGCGCACCTGGCCATTGCCATACGGCCCTTGAGCGACGCCTCGATCATCAGCCAGAAGCAGCACTACGTGCAGCGCTTTGCCGATGCACCGGAACTGGCGCTGTACTTTTTCGACGCCAGCAGCCACCCACTGGGAACACCCGGCCTGGAAGTCGCCGTGCCTGTAGCGATTCGCAAGCGGCGTTGAGCTGGATAAAAACAGGCATAGTAAATAACAATTATTCTCGATACCATTCGCAACCTTTCTCTCCGGTCCGTCCTGGAAAGCTTGCATGCCGCGTCCCAAACCTGACCCTTTTGCCCACGAAACCTGTCGCGGGTTCTATGCCGATATCCTGCATTTCCTGCGCAAGCGCATGGACAATGCCAATGACGCGGCAGACATGACCCAGGACGTGTTCACCCAGTGGCTGGGCTACCGTGACCGGGCGCGGGTCGAGCAACCCAGGGCGTTCTTGTTCCAGATGGCGCGCAACCTGCTCAGCGACCACTGGCGCCGGCAAAAGGTGCGTCACAGCGTACTCGACGAAGACGCCAAGGCCTGCGAACAGACCCCGGCCTGTACCGCCAGCGACCCGCTGAACCATGCCCAGCAGCAACAACGCCTGGAACAATTGAAACTTGTCCTCGCCGAACTCTCGCCGCGCCGCCGCGAAGCCCTTATGCTGCACCGCTTCGAAGGTTTGACGCAGGCGCAGATCAGCGCGCGCATGGGCATTTCCGTCAGCATGGTGGAAAAGCACATCGCCGCGGCCCTGCTGCATTGCAAGCAACGCCTGGACAGTGACGACGGCATGGAGCAGCCAGAATGACCCCCACTCCTGAAATCGATAAGCGCAGCATCGATGCCCAGGCAGCCAGCTGGTTTACTCGCAACCGCAACGACAGCTCGCGGGAGACGCGCAAGGCCTTCGCCCAATGGCTGCAGCACCCCGAACATGCCCGCGCCTATGCCCAGTTCGAACAACTCTGGGACGACCTGGCCGCGCTCAAGCGCCTGAACCAACCGCTAGCCCTGCCCAGCCGCAAACCGCTGCGCTGGCGCCCGGCGCTGGCCATCGCCGCCGGGCTGGTATGCGCGGTGCTGGCCGCCAACCTCGGCCTGCCCAGCCGCAACCACCAGCAACAGCTGGCCGTGCAGAGCGAGCGCCCCCAGCACCTGGCCCTGCCCGATGGCAGCCAGCTGGACGTCAACGCCCGCACCCGGCTGAGCCTGAACTTCGACAACGAGCGCCGATTGATTCGCCTCGACCAGGGCCAGTTGTACATCGACGTGGCCGCCGACAAGGAACGCCCGCTGTACATCGACGCCGGCAACGCCCGGGTACGGGTGGTCGGCACCGGCTTCGATCTGCGCCGTGGCCAGCATGAGCTGGTGGTCAGTGTCGCCCACGGCCAGGTCGCCGTGGAAACCTTGGGCGAGAACCGCCCACCGGTGCTGTTGAGCGCCGGTCAGCGTGCCACCTATGACCCGGCCCGTGGCAGCCTGAACGTAGAGAACCTCAGTGTCCAGGACGTCGCTGACTGGCGCGACGGCCACGTGAGTTTTCGTAACCGCGAACTGGCCAGCCTGATCGACGAACTGTCGCTGTACCGCTCGGCACCGGTGTTGCTCGCCGACCCGTCATTGGGCCGCTTCAAGGTCTCGGGCAACCTCGACGTCAGCGACCCGGACGCCTTGCTCAATGCCTTGCCGGCGCTGCTGCCGATCAAGACTGTGAACCTTGCCGATGGCCGCCTGCGGATCGAACGCAAACGCTAATTTGAGAATATTTTTCATTCGCATGTGAGGGTTTTCCGCTGCCCTGCGTCTTCCTCCCGTCTGCGTAATCACTGCAGGCCTTTTCTGGCCTTTGTCGCCATATTGGGGGGTTTCATCTTGCGTGCGTTTGCTCCGTTCAAGCCGTTGTCTGTTCGTCCTTCACTGCTGGCTGCATGCCTGGCCCTGAGCCTGCAGGCCCAGGCCGCGCCGTTGCAATTGAACCTGCCGGCGCAGCCGCTGGCGGCGTCGCTGAGCCAACTGGCGCAGCAGGCCAAGCTGCAACTGCTGTTTGACGAATCCTTGCTCAACAGCGTTCAGGCGCCGGCCCTGCAAGGTGCTTACGAACCGCTCGAAGCCATCAGCCAATTGCTGCACAACAGCCGCTTTGCCCTGGTCAAGGTCGGCAATGCCTATGTGGTACGCCTGCGCGAAGACGATGCCACTGCGGACAACAGCATCCAGCTTGGCGCCGTAAGTGTTGTCGGCAACGGCCAGCAAGTCGACCCGAGCACCGTCGGCCGCTCGACCCTGACCCAGGAAGACATCGACCGTTACCAGCCCAGCAACATCCCCAGCGTGCTCTCGACCCTGCCCGGGGTGAACATGGGCGGCTCGGCCAAGCCCGGTGGCCAGACCATCAACATCTGGGGCCTGGGCGACGCCGAAGACGTGCCGATGACCGTCGATGGCGCGACCAAGAGCGGCTTCGAGCGCTACCAGCAAGGCACCGTGTTCATCGAGCCGGAGCTGATCAAGAACATCGAGGTGGAAAAGGGCCCGCACTCGATCTACACCGGTAACGGCGGCTTTGGCGGCAGCGTCAACATGACCACCAAGGATGCCCCCGACCTGCTCCAGGAAGGGCGCAACAGTGGCGCCATGCTCAAGTATGGTTATGCCAGCAACGACCATCAGCAGGTCTACAGCTCGGCACTGTTCGGTCGTACCGACGATGGCCGCATGGATGGCCTGGTGTACCTGACCAAGCGCGACGGCGACGACATGAAGCTGGCCGGCACCCTGCCCGACGCCGAGGGCCTTTACCCGATCAACCCCCAGCGCCTGCCTAACAGCGCCCTGGACCTGGAAGGCGCGCTGCTCAAAGCCAACCTGCATTTCAACGACGAGCACAGCCTGGGGTTTTCCTGGTCTCGCTCCGAGAGCGAGCGCTGGGCGCCGTTCTCCTCCACCGCCTACCCGACCCCGCCGACCCAGTGGGACATTGACAGGTTTGGCTACAAGAATGCCCTGAAACGCTTTTTGGCCAACCGCACGACCACCGACACCACCTGGTCGACTACTTACAAGTATCAGCCGGTCAACAATCCGCTGATCGACCTGCAGGTCAAGTACTCGGAGTCCGACACCAAGCAGACCGACGAGCGTGATGCCACGGCGTTCTTCCAGCCGTCCACCGGCGGCCGCAAGATGGACACCGAGTATCAGGACCAGATGCTCGATGTGCGCAATACCAGCCTGTTCACTACCGGCCCACTGGAACACGCGTTCACCAGCGGTTTCCAGATCCGTCACCACGAACGTGACACCCAGATGTGGATGCCTGGTAAAAGCTACGAGACTCCCAAGTACAACAACGGCCACTACCAGCCGAACTTCATGCCCAGCGGCACCGTCGACAGCCAGGGCTATTTCATCCAGGACGCCGTCACCCTGGGTGACGTGACCATCACCCCGTCGCTGCGTTACGACCATGTCGCCAACAAGGGTAAACAGAACCAAGCGCCGCACTACAACGTTGCCGCAAACGGCCACGACTACAGCGAGAAAACCTACACCGGCTGGTCGCCACGCCTTTCAGTGTTCTGGAAAGCCACCGCCAACACCGCCTTCTTCGCCGACTACAGCAAGACCTGGCGCGCACCGGTGCTGGATGAACAATACGAAGTCCAGGGCATCGGCAGCCGCACCGCCAGCAGCCGCAACCTCGACCCGGAACGCATCACCGCCCTGCGCGCGGGCAACGTCACCGACTTTGCCAACGTTTTCATGGCCGACGACAACATGCAGATCCGCACCACGCTGTTCCGCAACGAGATCAAGGACGAGATTTTCAAAGCCACCGGTATTGGTTGCCAGGCGCAGCTGGCCACCGGGCAGAACATCAACGATGCCTGCGGCAAGGGCCTGATGTCCAACTACCGCAACCTCAAGGGCGTGACCATCAAGGGCTTCGAGGTCGAAAGCTTCTACGACTCGACGTACCTGTTCGGCTCGGTGTCCTACTCGTGGATGACCGGTCGCCATGACGGTGCCTACACCAACCCCTGGGGGCCGGACGTCTGGGCCAAGGACATCCCGGCGCCGAAGTGGATCACCACCCTTGGCGTGAAGATTCCTAGCTGGGATGCCAAGGTCGGCTGGCAGGCACAGTTCGTGCGCAAGACCGACCGCCTGCCGAGCGACAACTACCGCGAGGGCCCGGCCAGTTCCCTGGGTGACCGCTACTACGACCACTACGCCAACGACGACTACCAGATCCATGGCCTGTTCGCCAACTGGAAGCCCGAGCAGCCTTACCTCAAAGGCACCGAGGTCAACCTGACGGTGGATAACCTGTTCAACAAGGACTACCGCTCGGAACTCAGCGGCGAATACGCCTATAGCCAGGGCCGCAACGCCAAGGTCAGCATTACGCGTTTCTTCTGAGGCAACTGTACGGATGATCTTGTCAACAACTGTAACAAGATCATCCATACGCCCTGTGGCTCAATGAGGCTACCTCTCTGCCACAGGCGATTCGTATGTCCAGCCGCGAAAACACCGGGATGGTTCTAGGCCTTCTCGGGGTGATTATTTTCAGCCTGACCCTGCCCATGACCCGCATCGTCGTGCAGGAACTGCACCCTTTGCTCAATGGCCTGGGCCGCGCCTTGCTGGCGGCGATCCCGGCGGCGGCGCTGTTGCTCTGGCGCCGGGAAAAATGGCCGACCTGGGTACAGATCAAAGGCCTGAGCCTGGTGGCCCTGGGGGTGATCCTGGGGTTCCCGGTGTTGTCAGCCTGGGCCATGCAAAGCGTACCGGCGTCCCACGGCGCCCTGGTCAACGGCCTGCAGCCCTTGTGCGTAGCGGTGTACGCCGCCTGGTTGTCCCATGAGCGCCCCTCGAAAGCCTTCTGGGCCTGCGCCGCCCTGGGCAGTGCCCTGGTGCTGGCCTATGCAATGATCATGGGCGCCGGGCAGATCCAGGCCGGCGACCTGCTGATGCTGGCGGCGATTGCCGTGGGTGGCCTGGGTTATGCCGAAGGCGGCCGGCTGGCGCGGGAAATGGGCGGTTGGCAGGTGATCTGCTGGGCCCTGGTGCTGTCGGCGCCGCTGTTGCTCGGGCCGGTGATTTACCTGGCCTTGCAGCATCAGGGGCCGGTGAGTGCCAGGACCTGGTGGGCCTTTGGCTACGTGTCGCTGTTCTCGCAGTTCATCGGCTTCTTTGCCTGGTACGCCGGGCTGGCCATGGGCGGCATTGCCCGGGTGAGCCAGATCCAGCTGCTGCAGATCTTCTTCACCATCGCCTTTTCGGCGCTGTTCTTTGCCGAGCAGGTCGAGCCGATTACCTGGGTGTTTGCTGCCGGGGTGATTGCGACAGTGGTGCTGGGGCGCAAGACGCGGGTATATCCGGCACCCGTGAAGGGACTGGGCTGATGCTATCGCGGGGCAAGTGGGAGCGGCGATGCGGCGATCCGACTTGCCCCGCGATGTTTTCAGGCAGGAATCAAACCATCGGCCCGCAGCAAGGTCTCCAGGCAATGCTCCTTGACCCCGTAGAACGCCTTGAGCTGCTCGATCTTCTCCAGCAGCGCTGAAGCGTCAACCGGCGCCTGGCGTTTGACCGCCAGGATCATCTTGTTCTTGTTGGTGTGCTCCAGCGAAATGAACTCGAAGACCTTGGTTTCGTAACCGCAGGCTTCCAGGTACAAGGCGCGCAAGCTGTCGGTGAGCATTTCGGCCTGCTGGCCCAGGTGCAAGCCGTACTGCAGCATCGGCTTGAGCAAGCCCGGGCTGTGCAGTTGCGGGCGGATCTGCTTGTGGCAGCACGGCGAGCACATGATGATCGCCGCACCGCAGCGAATGCCGGTGTGAATCGCATAGTCGGTAGCGATGTCACAGGCATGCAGGGCGATCATCACCTCGATGGCGCTGGGCACCACACTGCGCACGTCACCGCACTCGAACACCAGGCCCGGGTGGTCCAGGCGCGAAGCCGCGGCGTTGCACAGCTCGACCATGTCCGGGCGCAGCTCGACACCGGTCACCTGGGCCTCGCGTTGCAGGGTATTGCGCAGGTAATCATGGATGGCGAACGTCAGGTAACCCTTGCCTGAACCGAAGTCGGCCACCCGCAGCAATTGACCGGCAGCCAGCGGTGCCGAGTTCAGGGCATGGGAAAACACTTCGATGAACTTGTTGATCTGCTTCCACTTGCGCGACATGGCCGGAATCAACGCCTGCTGCTTGTCGGTCACGCCCAGGTCCTGCAGGAACGGCCGGCTCAGTTCCAGGTAGCGCTTCTTCTCCCGGTCATGTTCAGCCGCCGGCGCCTGACGCGCCTGCTGCACGGCGCTGCGGTGGAGCATGGGCTTGCCCTTCTTGCTGAACGCAAGCTGCGCTTCGTCGCTGAGGCTGAGCAGATGTCCATTGCGAAACGAGGCCGGGAGCAACTCGTCGACCAGCGCCAGGGCCTGGTCATTACCCAGGTTACGGGTGATGTCGCGGGTCTTGTAGCGATAGACGAACGACACACAGGCCTGGCCCTTGACCGTCAGCGGCTTGGCGATGATGCGCTGCAGGGTTTCTTCGTTGCCGACAGGGCGCGCCAGCACCAGCTTGATCAGGGCGTTCTGTTCCAGGCTGGTGGCGAGCAGGCTCAGAAACTGCGCACGCGCATCCGGCGCGGCCTGGGCGGTAGTGGAATCGGACATCGAAAAAGGGTGCCTCGGGTAGCGGAGGGGGCGCAGGTTTGCGCAGAGCCGGGAATTTTACGTGGATGCGCTTTGCCTGCACAGCTTTTGTCGATCGACGCCGCTCCAGTCAATCGAGCACCACCAGGCGATTGGGCAGTTCGTTACGCTCGTGGGTCAGTGGCACATGGGTGCTGAGCAGTTCGCCGCAGGCCTCGATACAGCTGACAAAGCCCTGCACCGTGTGGCCCTGGCGCACCTGTTCGGTAAAGCGCAGGACGATCGCATCCCACACCCGGTTGTCCAGGTGCCGGGAGATGCCCTCATCGACGAGGATTTCAACATAGCGCTCGGCCTCGCTGACAAAGATCAGCATGCCGGTGCCTCCCTGGGTGTGGTGCAGGTTCTGTTCGAGAAACTGCCGCCGGGCCAGGTTCGCCGCACGCCAGTGGCGCACCGGGCGCGGGATCAGGCGGGTAGTCAACGCCGGTATGCGAAACAGCAGGCACAAGGCAATGAACGTCAGCCACTGCACAATCAGCAAGCTGTGCACACTCATCCAGCCGCTGAGGTAATGGACGATGCCCGGTACCACCAAGGCCAGCAGGCTGGCCCACAGCAGGGGAATATAGGCATAGTCGTCAGCGCGCCTGGCCAGCACGGTGACCAGTTCGGCGTCGGTATGCCGCTCGACCTGGGCAATGGCTTGCGCGACCTGGCGCTGTTGCTGTTCAGTGAGCAAAGTCATGTGCTGCGCTACTCGTTGTCGTTGATTTACCAGCCGCCCGACGATCCACCACCGCCGAAGCTGCCCCCGCCACCACTGAATCCCCCTCCGCCGCCTCCGCCACCCAGGCCGCCACCGTAGCCGCCACCAAAACCGCCGCCCATGCCACCGCGCCCGCTGCCACCCAGGCCCAGCGACTGCAAGGCGAACACCACCAGAATCAGCAGGATGAACAAACCGATAGCCCAGGCCGGAGCACCGTCATCAGACTCGTTGCCCAGCGCCCTCGACGGTTCGGCCAGCGGGTTGCCACCCAGTACCTGAAGGATCGCCGCCGTGCCCTGGACGATGCCCTGGCTGTACTCGCCGCGACGAAACGCCGGGGTGATGATGCGGTTGATGATGACCGAGGACTGCGCATCGGTCAGCCGCTCTTCCAGGCCGTAGCCGACTTCGATACGCAGCTTGCGCTCCTGGGGTGCGACGATCAACAGCGCGCCGTTGTCCTTGCCTTTCTGGCCAATGCCCCAGTGACGGCCGAGCTGGTAGCCGTAATCTTCGATGCTCTGCCCCTGCAAGCCCGCCAGGGTCACCACCACGACCTGCTCGCCAGTGCCCTGCTCGTGGGCCTTGAGCATATTGTCGAGCTGGCTGCGGCTGGCGCCGTCGAGCAAGCCGGCGTTGTCCACTACCCGCCCGCTCAGTGCCGGAAAGCTCAGCTCAGCACGCAGCGGCGTGGTGAACAGCAGCGCCAGCAGCAGCGCGAGCTTGAACAGGCGCATCAGAATTTCACTTCAGGCGCTTTGTCGGCATCGGCGGCGGTGGCCTCGAAGTTCTCGCGGATCGGCAAATCGCTGTACATCACGCTGTGCCACAGGCGCCCGGGAAAGGTGCGGATCTCGGTGTTGTAGCGCTGCACGGCGGCGATGAAATCCTTGCGCGCCACGGCGATACGGTTTTCGGTGCCTTCAAGCTGGGACTGCAGGGCGAGAAAGTTCTGGTTGGACTTGAGGTCCGGGTAACGCTCGGACACCACCATCAGGCGGCTCAGCGCCCCGCTCAGCTGGGATTGGGCCTGCTGGAACTGACGCAGCTTCTCGGGATCGTCCAGAGTGCTGGCATCGACCTGGATCGAGGTCGCCTTGGCCCGGGCTTCTATGACCGCGGTCAGGGTTTCCTGCTCCTGCTTGGCGTAGCCTTTGACCGTTTCGACCAGATTGGGAATCAGGTCGGCACGGCGCTGATACTGGTTCTGCACCTGGGCCCAGGCTGCCTTGACCTGCTCGTCATAGTTGGGGATGTTGTTGATCCCGCAACCGGCCAGCAGGCTGCCGAGCACCAGCAGCAGCCACAGGCGCAAACCCTTGAATTGAATAACCTGCATGTCGCTATGCTCCTTGATCGCCGTGATTCACCGGACTTGAGGCATAATCCGTCGTCGCCGCTGGATCAGGATCGCCCAATCGGCTAAAAGATGCCCCAGCAAACTACAACAATAGCCGCTTCCCCAACTTCGGCTGGGCAGTATCGACCGTGAATACTGCCGTAAGCCTTGAGAACAGAATTCATGAACAAGCTGTGTTTGCTGGGCCTGGTAGTCAGCCTGGCCAGTCAGTCGGCCTTTGCCGACACCCCCGCTGCCCCGTTGCAAGACAAACAGGCGTTCATCGCCAACCTGCTCAAGCAGATGACCCAGGATGAAAAGATCGGCCAGTTGCGCCTGATCAGCATCGGCCCGGAAATGCCTCGCGAGCGCATCCGCGAAGAAATCGCCGCCGGCCGCATCGGCGGTACCTTCAACTCGCGCACCGCGCCCGAGAACCGGCCGATGCAGGACGCGGCCATGCGCAGCCGCCTGAAGATCCCGATGTTCTTCGCCTACGACGTGATCCACGGCAACCGCACGATCTTCCCGATCAGCCTGGGCCTTGCCGCAACCTGGGACATGCAGGCGATCGCCAAGGTTGGCCGGACGTCGGCCATCGAAGCTTCCGCCGACTCCCTGGACATGACCTTCGCGCCCATGGTCGACATCGCCCGTGACCCGCGCTGGGGCCGCACCAGCGAAGGCTTCGGTGAAGACACCTACCTGACCTCGCGGATCGGCAAGGTCATGGTCCAGTCGTTCCAGGGCAGCAGCCCGGCCAACCCCGACAGCATCATGGCCATCGTCAAGCACTTCGCCCTGTACGGCGCGGTGGAAGGCGGGCGCGACTACAACACGGTCGATATGAGCCTGCCGAAGATGTACAACGATTACCTGCCGCCCTACCGCGCCAGCCTCGATGCGGGCGCCGGCGGGGTGATGGTGGCCCTGAACTCGATCAACGGTGTACCGGCCACGTCCAACACCTGGCTGATGAATGACCTGCTGCGCAAGGACTGGGGTTTCAAGGGCGTGACCATCAGCGACCATGGCGCGATCCAGGAACTGATCCGCCACGGCGTCGCCCGCGATGGTCGCGAGGCCGCCAAGCTTGCGATCAAGGCCGGCATCGACATGAGCATGAACGACACCCTCTACGGCGAAGAGCTCCCGGGCCTGCTCAAAAGCGGTGAAGTGACCCAGGCAGAACTCGACCAGGCCGTGCGCGAAGTGCTCGGGGCCAAGTACGACATGGGCCTGTTCAAGGACCCTTATGTGCGCATCGGCAAGGCCGAGACCGACGTCAAGGACTACTACGCCGACCAGCGCCTGCACCGCGAAGCCGCCCGCGACGTCGCGCGCCGCAGCCTGGTGCTGCTGGAGAACCGCGCGCAGACCCTGCCATTGAAAAAATCCGGCACCATCGCCGTGGTCGGCCCGCTGGCCGATGCACCGATCGACATGATGGGTAGCTGGGCCGCCGACGGTCGTCCGGAGCACTCGGTCACCGTCCGCGAGGGCCTGCGCCGGGCCGTTGGCGACAAGGCCAAACTGGTCTACGCCAAGGGCGCCAACGTCACGGGCGACAAGGCGATGTTCGACTACCTGAACTTCCTCAACTTCGCCGCGCCGGAAATCATCAACGACCCTCGCCCGGCCGCCGTCTTGATCGACGAAGCGGTCAAGGCCGCCAAGCAGTCCGACGTGGTGGTGGCCGTGGTGGGTGAATCGCGCGGCATGTCCCACGAGTCCTCCAGCCGCACCACCCTGGAAATCCCCGAGTCCCAGCGCGCGCTGATCAAAGCCCTGAAAGCCACCGGAAAACCGCTGGTATTGGTGCTGATGAACGGCCGGCCGCTGTCGCTGGCCTGGGAACGTGAACAGGCCGATGCAATCCTGGAAACCTGGTTCAGCGGCACCGAAGGCGGTAACGCCATCGCCGATGTGCTGTTCGGCGACTACAACCCGTCGGGCAAGCTGGCCATCACCTTCCCGCGCTCGGTCGGGCAGATCCCGATGTACTACAACCACCTGCGCATCGGCCGGCCGTTCACACCCGGCAAGCCGGGCAACTACACCTCGCAGTACTTCGAAGAGCCGAACGGCCCGCTGTATCCCTTCGGCTACGGCCTGAGCTACAGCGACTTCAGCCTCTCGGGCCTGAACCTGTCGAGCAAGTCGGTGAAACAGGGCCAGGATCTGCAAGCCAGTATCCTGGTCAAGAACACCGGCAAGCGTGACGGCGAAACCGTGGTGCAGCTGTACATTCAGGATGTGTCCGCGTCCATGAGCCGTCCGGTCAAGGAGCTGAAGAACTTCCAGAAAGTCATGCTCAAGGCGGGCGAAGAACGCACTTTGCACTTCACCGTCAAGGCAGACGACCTGAAGTTCTACAACGGCCAGTTGCAGTGGGCAGCGGAACCTGGTGAGTTCCGGGTTCAGGTCGGCCTGGACTCGCAGGCTGTGCAAGAACAGAGCTTCGAGCTGCTGTAAAACGTTGCCATGCTCCAAGGGAAGGCCAGGAGGCCTTCCCCACTGCCGGGACTTGCACCATGCCTTCTTCCTTTCGCGCCCTGCGTCTGGGCCTGATTCTGTTCTTCATCCTCGCCGGCACCCTGCTGACCGCAGGCTGGGCCATGCACCATGCCAAGCGCCAGTCGATGGTCGAGGATGCGCGCCGGGCCAGTGAGCAACTGGGGCTGTATGCCACCTCGCTGCATACCCTGATCGAGCGTTACCGCGCGCTGCCCGCCGTGCTGGCCCTGGACCCGGAGCTGATCAGCGCCTTGCGCGGCCCGGTCGCAGGCACAGTGCAGGACGTCCTCAACCGCAAGCTGGAGCGCATCAATGGCGCGGCCAACTCCTCGACCCTGGAGTTGCTCGACCGTACGGGCCTGGCCGTGGCCGCCAGCAACTGGCGCCTGCCCAGCACCTATGTCGGTTCCAACTATGGTTTCCGCCCCTATTTCAAACAGACCCGCAGCCAGGGCAGCGGCCGCTTCTACGCGGTCGGCGTGACCAGTGGCGTGCCGGGTTATTTTCTGTCCAGCGCCGTGCAGGACGAGAACAGCCGCTTCCTCGGCGCCATGGTCGTCAAGCTGGAGTTCCCCGAGCTTGAGCGCGAGTGGCGCCAAGGCAGCGACATCCTGCTGGTCAGCGACGCCCGCGGGATCATCTTCATCGCCAACCAGGACGGCTGGCGCTACCGCGAACTGCAACCGTTGAGCAGCGCCGACCGCGCCGAGCTGGCCGTCACCCGCCAGTACGACAAGCAACCGCTGGTGCCGCTGCAGCACCATGTACTCAGCAGCTTCGACAGCAACAGCCACCTGACGCGCGTGCAGGGCCCGGAAGGCACCACCGATTACCTGTGGGAGAGCCTGCCGCTGGAAGCCGAAGGCTGGACCCTGCACCTGCTGCGCAAACCGCAGGTCAGCGAAGACGGACGCAACGCCGCGCTGGCCGCCGCCGCGGTATGGCTAAGCGTGGTGTTCGCTCTGCTGTTCATCAGCCAGCGCCTGCGCCTGGCGCGCTTGCGCCAGCGTAGCCGCGAAGAACTCGAACGCCTGGTCCAGGCCCGCACCCGCGACCTGCGCACCGCCCAGGAAGGCCTGGTGCAATCGGCCAAGCTGGCGGCACTGGGGCAGATGTCGGCGGCCCTGGCCCACGAGATCAACCAGCCGCTGACCACCCAGCGCATGCAACTGGCGACCCTGCGCCTGCTGCTCGACAACCAGCGCCTGGACGAAGCACGCCAGGCCCTGGAACCGCTGGAGCAGATGCTTACGCGCATGGCGGCGCTCACCGGGCACCTGAAGACCTTCGCCCGCAACAGCCCCAGCGGCCTGCGCGAACGCCTGGACCTGGCCACCGTGGTAGACCAGGCGCTGCAGTTGCTCGATGCGCGCATCCGCGCCGAGGACGTCAGCGTTGCCCTGTACCTGGCCCGTCCGGCCTGGGTGCGCGGCGATGCGATTCGCCTTGAGCAGGTACTGATCAACCTGCTGCGCAATGCCCTGGATGCCATGGCGCAAAAGAGCTACAAGCGTCTGGAGGTGCGCATCGACGCCGAACAGGACCACTGGCGCCTGAGCGTGCTCGACAGCGGCGGCGGTATTGCTGCCGAACATCTTGCCTGCGTCTTCGATCCGTTCTTCACTACCAAACCGGTGGGCGAAGGTTTGGGCCTGGGCCTGGCGATTTCCTATGGCATCATTCACGAGGCCGGTGGCCGCCTGCAGGTCGACAACCAGCCCGGCGGCGCCCGTTTCAGCCTGACCTTGCCTATGGACCCGGAACCCGCATGTTGAACAGCGTGATGGTCGTTGACGATGAAGCCAGCATCCGCACTGCCGTGGAGCAGTGGCTGAGCCTGTCCGGCTTCCAGGTGCAGTTGTTCAGCCGCGCCGAAGACTGCCTGCAGCAACTGCCCGGGCACTTTCCCGGGGTGATTCTCAGCGACGTGCGCATGCCCGGCATGGACGGCCTGCAATTACTCGAGCAACTGCAGGCCAGCGATGCCGACCTGCCGGTGATCCTGCTCACCGGCCATGGCGACGTGCCGATGGCGGTCGAGGCCATGCGCAATGGCGCCTACGATTTTCTCGAAAAACCCTTCAGCCCCGAGGCCTTGCTCGGCAGCCTGCGCCGCGCCCTGGAAAAACGCCAGCTGGTGCTGGAGAACCGCCGCCTGCATGAACAGGCCGACTTGAAGGTACGTCTGGAGAGCAAACTGCTGGGTATGTCCCAAGGCATGCAGCAGTTGCGCAAACAGGTGCTGGAGCTGGCCAACCTGCCGGTCAATGTGCTGATTCGTGGCGAAACCGGCAGCGGCAAGGAGCAGGTCGCGCGCTGTCTGCACGACTTCGGCCCGCGCGCCGCCAAGCCGTTCGTCGCCCTCAACTGCGCGGCGATCCCCGAGCAGCTGTTCGAGGCCGAGTTGTTCGGCCATGAAAGCGGCGCCTTCACCGGCGCCCAGGGCAAGCGCATCGGCAAGCTCGAATACGCCAATGGCGGCACGGTGTTTCTCGACGAAATCGAAAGCATGCCACTGGCCCAGCAGGCCAAACTGCTGCGGGTATTGCAGGAGCAGAAACTCGAACGCCTGGGCGCCAACCAGAGCATCAGCGTCGACTTGCGGATCATTGCCGCAACCAAGCCCGACCTGCTCGAGGAAGCCAGGGCTGGGCGCTTTCGCGAAGATCTGGCCTATCGCCTGAACGTCGCCGAACTGCGTCTGGCGCCGTTGCGCGAGCGGCGCGAAGACATCCCGCTGCTGTTCAACCATTTTGCCCGCCTGGCCGCCGAGCGCACGGGCCGCACCGCACCGCAGCTCGGTGGCGCGCAATTGGGCAAGCTGCTGGGCCATGACTGGCCGGGCAATGTCCGCGAGCTGGCCAACGCTGCCGAACGTCACGCCCTGGGCCTGGGTGAACCACCCACGGCACAGATCGAAGCCGGGCAATCGCTGGCCGCTCAACAAGAGGCCTTCGAAGCCCAATGCCTGCGCGCGGCCCTGAGTCGGCACAAGGGCGAGATCAAGGCAGTGATGCAAGAGCTGCAACTGCCGCGGCGTACCCTCAACGAAAAGATGCAGCGCCATGGTCTGCTGCGCGAAGATTTCCTCGGGCCAGCTTGATCGAAGCAGCTGATCGCCATAAGCGGATTTTCGCCTAACCACTCATATGGATAGGCGGAATTCCGCTCATTCTATCCGTCCGACCCTTCTAGACCGGGCCTCCAGCACCTGGCACAGCTTCTGCTATAGCCCTGGCAGGCTGCGTTTCGGCGCGCTCCACAAAAACAACTATGAAGGTCCCTTCGATGGATAACTCCACCACCCTGCCAGCCGGGGCGGCCGTTGCGCCCGCCGCGGACAAAACCACCCGCAGCCGCCTGAAGTCGATTTTCAGCGGTTCGATCGGCAACATGGTCGAATGGTACGACTGGTACGTCTACGCCGCATTCTCGCTGTACTTCGCCAAAGCCTTCTTCCCTGCCGGCGACACCACTGCCCAACTGCTCAATACCGCCGCGATCTTCGCAGTAGGCTTTTTGATGCGCCCAATCGGCGGCTGGCTGATGGGTATCTACGCCGACCGCAAGGGCCGCAAGGCCGCACTGATGGCCTCGGTCCTGCTGATGTGCGCAGGCTCGCTGGTCATCGCCCTGACCCCGGGCTATGAAACCATCGGCGTCGCAGCACCGGTGCTGCTGGTCATCGCCCGCCTGATGCAAGGCCTGTCGGTGGGTGGCGAATACGGCACCTCGGCCACCTACCTGAGCGAGATGGCCACCAAGGAACGCCGTGGCTTCTTCTCCAGCTTCCAGTACGTGACGCTGATTTCCGGCCAGCTCATCGCCCTGGCGGTGCTGATCATCCTGCAGCAGACCCTGACCACCGAACAGCTGTATGCCTGGGGCTGGCGCGTACCCTTCGTGATCGGCGCGCTGTGCGCGGTCGTCGCCCTGTACCTGCGCCGCGGTATGGAAGAAACCGCCTCCTTCACCAAGAAGGAAAAGTCCAAGGAAAGCCTGATGCGCACCCTGATGCGCCATCCCAAAGAGCTGGCCACCGTGGTCGGCCTGACCATGGGCGGCACCCTGGCCTTCTATACCTACACCACCTACATGCAGAAGTACCTGGTGAACACGGTGGGCATGAGCATCAGCGACTCGACCACCATTTCGGCGGCCACCCTGTTCCTGTTCATGTGCCTGCAGCCAGTCATCGGCAGCCTCTCCGACAAGATCGGCCGGCGTCCGATCCTGATCGCCTTCGGCGTGCTCGGCACCCTGTGCACAGTACCGATCCTCACCACCCTGCACACCATCCAGACCTGGTGGGGCGCGTTCTTCCTGATCATGGCCGCGCTGATCATCGTCAGCGGCTACACCTCGATCAACGCGGTGGTCAAAGCTGAACTGTTCCCCACCGAAATCCGTGCCCTGGGCGTTGGCCTGCCGTACGCCCTGACCGTGTCGGTCTTCGGCGGTACCGCAGAATACGTCGCCCTGTGGTTCAAGAGCATCGGCATGGAAACCGGTTACTACTGGTACGTGACCGCCTGCATCGCCTGCTCGCTGCTGGTGTATGTGTTCATGAAGGACACCCGCAAGCATTCGCGGATTACCACGGACTGACGTCTAGCCACAGGCAATAAGAAGGGGGCATCCGCCAGCGGATCGCCCCCTTTTTTGTTTACAGCGTTTTAACGCGCAATTAATTCTTGCTCTTTATTGTTCAACTATCCAATCACGGGGCAAGCCCGCTCCCGCAGAAGTCTGTGTAGGAGCGGGCTTGCCCCGCGATAGAGGCGAAACCGTCGCCATATATATCGATAAATTCGATTTTTAAGTGCGAATTTTTGCACTTTTTAATCAAATTAATCGGCGTAGCATTAAACCCATAGAAACAAACAACCCCTCACCACCTCGGAGCAACGACCATGAAAAGCAAACTGATCCTGACCCTGGCCTTCTCGGTACTGGCTGCCAACGCTTTCGCCGAAGACGGCTTCGACCGCACCAACAGCCACAACTTCAGCGCCGTGCAAACCCAGTCGGCCACTTATGCAGAAGACGGTTTTGATCGTACCGGTGGTGCCAAATTCGCCGAAGATGGCTTTGATCGCACCGGCGGCGCCAAATTTGCCGAAGACGGTTTCGATCGCACCCAGGCTCATCGCATCAGCTAAGCCCTGATGCAACGCAGTCAGCCCGGCTTCGGCCGGGCTTAGTCATTTTCAGCGAGGCAAAGCCTTGGCACACTAAAGGCTTACTCACGAAGGAAGGCTTTCGGGCCAGCGCAGATGTATTACTACGAACCGGCAAAAGGCCACGGCCTACCCCATGATCCGTTCAATGCCATCGTCGGCCCACGCCCGATTGGCTGGATTTCCTCCCAGGACGCCGAAGGTCGCCTGAACCTTGCGCCCTATAGCTTCTTCAACGCCTTCAACTACATTCCGCCGATCATCGGTTTCTCAAGCGTCGGGCGCAAAGACAGCCTGAACAACATCGAGCAGACCGGTGAGTTCGCCTGGAACCTGGCTACCCGTCCACTCGCCGAAGCCATGAACCAGAGCTGCGCCGCCGTCGCGCCACAGGTCGACGAGTTTGCCCTGAGCGGGCTGACTCCGGTGGCGTCAAAGGTGATTGCCGTGCCGCGAGTGCAAGAGAGCCCGGTGTCGTTCGAGTGCAAGGTGACGCAGATTATCCAGCTGCAACGCGCTGACCAGGCCCTGGTGCCCAGCTGGCTGATTCTGGGTGAAGTGGTGGCGGTGCATATCGCCGAGCATCTGCTCAAGGATGGCATTTACGATACCGCCGCCGGCCAGCCGATCCTGCGTGGCGGCGGCCCGGCGGACTACTTCGAACTGGGCAACCTGTTCAAGATGGCCCGCCCGCAGGTCAACGGCTGAGTTACCAGACCAGCCCGGCGTCGTCATCGACGCCCTGCAGGCGCTCAAGCTCAACACAGGCCGCTTCATCAGCAGCCAGGGCAGTGTTGAAGGTCTGCCCTGCAAGCACCTTGTGAAAGCGCGGTGCCCCGGAGGCGCCCAGGCCTTTAACGGCGATGGCGGCATGGTAACCGTCGTCGCCGCGTACAGCTGCCGATACTGCTTCGAACCGGGAGAATTCTTTACGTGCCATATGCCTTGAACTCCACATCAATTGCCTGAAGCCGCCATTCTACCCTGCGCAAGGCTCGCCAAAGGTATGCAGGTCGAGGCTATCGACCACTCGTGCTTGCACCAGCTCGCCGAACAGCTCAAGGGTCGGTGAAGCGAAGTAGCCACTCATCGCTTGCTGATCGCGCCAAAAACCGCTGAGCAGCCACAGGTCGGCGTCGGCCTGGGAGCGCTGGAGGCTGAAATTCAGGCAACCAGGCGCTTGGCGCGACGGTTCCAGCAGGTGACGCAAGCGCTCGCCCAACTCCTCTGAACGACCGCTGCTGGCCCGGATAAATGCAAGGTGGGTGACCGAATGTACCGAGGTCATGTGCGTTCTCCATGTGCCGCCAGATGAAAATGCCAGGTTGCACAGATTAGGCCACGCTCCGGCGAGAGAGTTAGGCGATTCCTGCCGAGCGCTTGCCTGATCCTGCGCGCGCTGCAGGATCAGGCAAGTGCTCGACAGCTTTCGACTAGCACTGTGGCTTGCACAAACCTATCCTGCAGGCGTTCTCTAAGGAATCACTCCCATGCCTGCCAACGATCCCGACCGCCTGATCCTCGACCCGGCCCTTGAGCACCAGCGCCAGGAGCTGGCCGAACTTATCCGACGTCATGCGCCACGCCAGGCGGGCGTCGAGTCGGTGGTCGAGGACCTGTTTCTGGCGCGCTACGAAGAAAGCGTGCGCTCGCTGCCGGCCCTGGCCAAGCCTGCGCTGTGCATCCTGGCCCATGGCAGCAAGGAAGTGAGCCTGGGTGACGAACGTTATGTGTATGACCCGTTGCATTACATGGTGGTGTCGGTGGCATTGCCGATCAGCGGCGTGCTGCTGGAGGCCAGCCCGGAAAATCCCAGCCTGGGCTTGCGCCTGAACATTGACCCGGCGCAGATCAACAACCTGCTAGCCGATGCTGGCCCTCTTGGCGTACCGGCGCTGCCGTCGGGCCGTGGGCTGTATGTCGAACGTACCGACCCGCTGCTGCTCGATGCACTGTTGCGGCTGATTCGCCTGCTGGATGCGCCAAAGGACATTCCGATCCTCGCACCGCTGATCCGGCGCGAGATTCTCTATCGGCTGCTGCGTGGGCCGCAGGGTTATCGGCTGTATGAAATCGCCATGGCCAACAGCCAGACCCACCGGGTGTGCCAGGCCATCGAATGGCTCAACCAGCATTTCCATCGGCCGTTGCGCATCGATGAGCTGGCGCAGGAGGTCAATTTGAGTACCTCGACCTTGCATCACCGCTTCAAGGCGCTGACCTCCATGAGCCCGTTGCAGTACCAGAAGCAGCTGCGCCTGCAGGAAGCCCGACGGCTGATGCTCAATGACGGGCTGGAAGCGGCGGTGGCCGGTTATCGGGTAGGTTATGAAAGCCCGTCGCAGTTCAGCCGGGAGTACAGCCGGTTGTATGGGGCTCCGCCGGTAAGGGATTTGGCTAGATTGCGCAGTGCGCTTTAACTCGCCATCGCGGGGCAAGCCCGCTCCTACACGTGGGAGCGGGCTTGCCCCGCGATGGGTGCTACACCGCCCTGACCACGTGCTTGATCTCCTGAAACGCACTCAGCCCCCAAGGCCCCAGCTCCCGCCCCAGGCTGCTCTGCTTGTAGCCACCCCAAGCGGTCTGCGCAAAGATCACCTGCGGCGCGTTGATCCATACCAGCCCCGCCTGCAACGCATTGGCGACCCGCTCAGCCGCCTGCAAGTCACGGCTGAGGACACTGGCCACCAGGCCGAATTCGGTGTCGTTGGCCAGCGCCAGCGCCTCGGCTTCAGTGGCAAACGCACGCACGCATAACACCGGGCCAAAGATCTCCTCGCGCCACAAGGCGCTGTCCAGCGGCACCTCGGTGAACACCGTAGGGCTGACGAAATAACCGCAAGACAGATCCGCCGGCCGTGAACCCCCGCAGAGCAACTGCGCCCCCGCTTGCACACCCGCCGTGATGTGCGCCTGGACCCGCTGATACTGGGCCTGATTGACCAGCGGGCCCATTTCGCTTGCGCCACTGAATGGCTCGCCGACACGGATCGCCTCAGTGCGGACCTTCAACGCATCGATAAACGCCGGGTACAAGGTTTCGGCTACCAGCACCCGGCTGGTGGCTGAGCACATCTGCCCGGCATTGAAGAAACCACCCAGGCAGGCCAGTTCCACCGCAAGCGCCAGGTCGGCCTCTTCGAGCACCAGCAACGAAGACTTGCCACCCAGCTCCAGGCTCACGCCCTTGACCGTTTCCGCCGCCCGCTGCATGACCTGCACCCCCACCGCATTGCTGCCGGTGAAGGAAATCTTGGCGATACGCGGATCACCCGCCAAAGGCGCGCCCACCGCAAGCCCAGTACCACAAACCAGGTTGAATACCCCATCCGGCAACCCCGCTTCGGCGATGATCGCGGCCAGTTCCAGTTCGGCCAGTGGCGTGACCTCCGACGGTTTGAGCACCACGCAGCAACCTGCCGCCAACGCTGGCGCAAGCTTCCAGGCGGTGGTGACCATGGGGAAGTTCCACGGCACGATCAAACCGACCACACCGCACGCTTCACGGCGTACCCGGGCGACAAACTCTTCGCTAGGCAGCGCTACCGAGCGGTCGCGTCCAAGGTTGTCCGCAAGCTCCGCGTAATAGCTAAAAGTGGCGACGACATCATCGACATCGATATGGGCTTCAGCCAGCGGCTTGCCGTTGTTGCTGGCTTGCAACTGCACCAGGCGCTCGCGGCGTGCTTCAACGCCTTCGGCAATGGCCCGCAAGAAGGCCGAACGGCTCGGCCCGCTGGACGCGGACCACTCAGTAAACGCCGCCTGGGCCGCCAGCGCTGCCCGCTCGACCGCCGCCGCATCGCCACCGGCCACTTCGGCCAGCACCTGTTCATTGCTCGGATTGATCACCGTCAGTGTCTGGGGGCCATGCTGCCAGACGCCTTCGATATAGAGACCAGGCAGCTTGATCATGCTGGCACCGCCTGCATCCAGGTAGCCTGGTCGATTTCGATCAGGCTCGGACCGTTGCGATCGCAGGCCTGACGCAAAGCTTCACGTAGCTGGACGACGTCAGCCACCGACTCGGCGCTGCAGCCCAGGGCCTTGGCCACGCCGATAAAATCAGGGGTGTAGATATCGACGCCAACCGGTTCGATGGCACGGTTAACCATGTAGCGCTTGATCTCTTCATAGCCCTGGTTGTTCCACAGCAGCACGATCAGCGGAACCTGCGCCTCACTAGCACTGGCCAGTTCCGGCAGGGTGAACTGCAGGCCGCCGTCGCCGATCAGGCATACCACCGGCGCGCGCTCGGCCGCAACCTGCGCGCTGCCCAGCCAGGCACCCATGGCCGCGGGGAGTGCGTACCCCAGGGTGCCATAGCCGGTGGAGGCGTTGAACCAGCGCCGCGGCTGGTCCATGTCCAGGGTCAAATTGCCGGTGTACACCGGTTGCGTCGAGTCTCCGACCAGCACCGCACCGGGCAGGGTTTCGAGAATAGTGTTGAGCATGCGCGTCTGGCTGCGCATCGGCAGGTCGCGCTCGCGCTTGAGCACTTCTCGCAAGCGTGCGGCCCGGGCCGCGCCCCACTCGGCGCCGCGCACCGGCGCCGGTTGCTCGGCCAGGGCGACCAGCAAGGCCTGGGTAGCAAGGGTCGAGTCGGCGACCAGGGCGACCTTCGGCGGGTAGTTGCGCACGGTCTGGTCGGGGTCGATATCGATGCGCAACAGCTCACCGGGGATCTGGAAGCCGCCCTTGAAGGTCACGTCATAATCGGTCTCGGCAAGCTCGGTACCGATCGCCAGCACCACATCGGCCTCGGCGACCAGCGCACGGGTGGCTACCATCGACTGGGTCGAGCCGATCTGCAGCGGGTGACTGGCCGGCAGTACGCCCTTGGCGTTGATGGTCAACGCCACTGGTGCCTGCAGGTACTCAGCCAGACGGGTCAGCGCGGCGCTGGCATCGATGGCGCCGCCACCGGCCAGAATCAGTGGGCGACGCGCCGCGGCCAGCATTGCAGCCATTTGCGCGACCGGCGCAGGTGCGGCACCCGCACGGGCGATACGCACCGGAGCACTGGCCAGCAGGTGATCGGCGTCTTCCACCAGTACATCCAGCGGAATCTCGATATGCACCGGGCGCGGCCGGGCGCCATCAAACACCGCATAGGCACGGGCCAATACCGCAGGCAGGTCATCAGCGCTCATCAACGTGTGGGAAAACGCCGCTACCCCAGCTACCAGGCTGCCCTGCGCTGGCAGCTCATGCAGCTTGCCACGCCCGCCGCCCAGCTGGTTGCGCGACTGCACACTGGAGATCACCAGCATCGGGATCGAATCGGCATAGGCCTGGCCCATGGCGGTGGTAATGTTGGTCATGCCCGGGCCGGTGATAATGAAGCACACGCCCGGCTTGCCACGGGTACGCGCATAGCCGTCAGCCATGAAGCCTGCACCTTGCTCGTGACGCGGGGTGATGTGGCGGATGCTCGAGCGTGCCAGCCCGCGATAGAGCTCCACGGTATGCACGCCAGGAATCCCGAAGACATGGTCTACGCCATAACCTTCGAGGAGTTTGACCAGTACTTCGCCGCAAGTTGCCATGATCGTGTGCCTGTAATTGTTCGGGAAACAGCCTTCATTGGACCGCCCGACGGCTACCTGCACAATGCAAAAAAGCTCATACTAGCCATGTCTTCAAGTCATGGCTTAAGCCGATGAAACGTCTGCCTCCCCTGCCTGCCCTGCACACCTTTCTGATCACGGCCCAGTGCTGCAACTTCACCCGTGCTGCGCAACAGTTGCATATCACCCAGGGGGCAGTGAGCCGGCAGATCGCCGGGCTGGAAGAACACCTGGGCTACCCGTTGTTTCTGCGCCAGGCCCGCGGCCTGAGCCTGACCCGCGAAGGCCAGGACTGGCTGCCACGGGTGCAGCAGGTGTTCGCCTTGGTCGAGGAAGGGGTGCGCCAGGTCGGTGCTCGCAGTACCACCTTGCAGCTCAAGGCACCGACCTGCGTGATGCGCTGGCTGCTGCCGCGCCTGATGGAGTGGCAAGCGCTGCGCCCGGACGTGCCGGTGGAGCTGACTACCACGGTGCAACATGGGGTGGATTTTCGTCATGAAGTGTTCGATGCAGCGGTGGTTTATGGCGCCCGGCCCAACCATGGCCTGCAGACCCTGAAGCTGTTCGAAGAACAACTCACGCCGGTGTGCGCGCCACAACTGCTCAGCAGCGCCTTGCCCTTGCAGCAGGTCGCCGACCTTGACCAGCACATGCTCCTGCATCCGACCCGCGACCAGCGCGACTGGAACGCCTGGCTCGACGCCGCCGGGGCGAGCCTGCCCCGCCAAGGTAAGGGCCAGCATTTCGAAACCCTGGACATGGCCATGTCGATGGCCTCCCAGGGAACCGGTGTGGCCATCGGCGACTGGGCACTGATCGGCGATGACCTCAAGTGCGGTCGGTTGGTAACCCCGTTTGCGCTCAAGGTCAGCACCGGCCAGGCCTATTACCTGGTGCGACCACAAGGGGCGGCTTCAGCAGCCTTGCAGGAACTGCTCGCCTGGTTGTGCGAGCAGGCTGGTGGGAGCGGCGGTGCGACGATTCGACTTGCCCCGCGATAACACTCTGTCAGCTAGCTCGCATCGCGGGGCAAGCCCGCTCCTACTGTGAAGCGCTGGCGCGAGTGCGCCGGCTTTTCCACCTCATCGAGCATGGCGATGGCGTAGTCGGCAAACGTGATCCAGCTCTTGCCGTCGGCGCCGATCAACAGGTGATCCTTGCCCAGCGTGTAAGCGCCGCTGCGGGCACCTTCGACAAATTCCGCCGAAGGTGACAGGAAGCTCCAGTCCAGGCCCTGTTCCTGACGCAGGGTTTCAAGGTAATGACCACCCGCGGTTGCCTCAGCTTTGTAGGCCTCGGGGAAATCCGGGCTGTCGATGACCTTGTGCCCCGACGGCAGCAGCAGGCTACCGGCACCACCGACAACCAGCAGGCGCTTGACCCCGGCCTTCTTCACCGGCTCGATAATGGCCTGTGGCTTGATGCTGGAGAAGTGCGCCGCGCTCAGCACCACGTCATGCCCCGCGACGGCCTGTTGCAGGGCAGCGCTGTCGCTGACATCCAGCGCCACGGTGTTGACCCCTTCACGCCCCTTCAGCGTCGAAGGATCACGGGCAATGGCGGTAACGCTATGGCCGCGACGCAGGGCCTCTTCCAGCAACTGGCTACCGGCACGGCCGGTAGCACCGATGATTGCGATCTTGCTCATGGGAACTCTCCAGTCAGAATGAATTGACGCTTACCACTTCATCTCGCCCTTGGCGACCTTGGCACCGAGCTCCAGCGAGCTCTCTTCGCCCAGGTCCGGGTAACGTTTTTTCATCGCCGCGATCAGTTCGGCGGCGTTGCCAGCCTTGGCGGTTTCTTCGTCAAAGGCGCGGATATAGTCCGCAGTGAACTGCACCGACTTGAGCGAGCGGCTGCTCTGGCCCAGGTAGTGGCCCGGGATCACAGTGTCAGGCTTGAGCTGCTCGATGCGCTTGAGGGTCGCCAACCAGTCCTTGTGCGATTGCGCCGACTGGGTATCAGCCATCCATACGTGCAGGTTCTCGGCGACCACCACGCCACCGACCACCGCTTTGATCGACGGAATCCACACAAAGCTGCGGTCCGGCTGCGGGCCGTCCAGGCCAATCACTTGCAGGCGCTGGCCTTCAAGTTTCAGTTCATTGCCTTGCAACACCTGCGGCACGATCAGCTTTTCCGGTTTGTCGGCGCCCATCTGCGGGCCCCAGTAGGCCAGCTTGCCGTCCATGGTCTGCTTGATATGGGCAACGGTTGCCGCCGACGCCACGACCTTGGCCTTGGGGTAGGCATGGGTCAGGGTCTGCAGGCCGAAGTAGTAGTCCGGGTCACCGTGGCTGATATAGATAGTGGTCAGTTGTTTGCCGCTCGCTTTCAGCTTGGCCAGTACCTGCTCCGCCTGGCCCTTGCCGAACTGGGCATCGACCAGAATGGCGTCATGCTTGCCGCTGACGATCACCGAACTGACCGGAAACAGGGCGTTGGTATCGGGGTTGTAGACATCCAGGCTCAGCGGCTCGGCGGCTGAAGCCTGGGCCATGACCCCCAGCGTTGCGAAGGCCAGCAGCAGGCGGCGTAGGGAAAACGAACGAGGCATCGGGGCAATTCCTGTGAGGTGAGCGATGAACAACAGCTTAGTTGCACGATCCGTAACAAAAAATGCGATGCTTAGGATTAGTTTGTTTCTAAAAGCGGGCAAATCATGGATCGTCTGACAGCAATGCGGGTCTTCGTCAGCGTGGTCGACCTGGGCAGCCAATCGGCCGCCGCCGACCACCTGGAGCTTTCTCGGCCGGTGGTTTCCCGGTATCTGGCAGAGCTTGAGGACTGGGTCGGTGCACGCCTGATGCAGCGCACCACGAGGCGCCTGAGCCTGACCGCCGCCGGCCAGGAAACCCTGCCGCGCTGCCGGCAGATGCTCGACCTTGCCGGTGACTTGCAGGCAGCCGTCAGTACCCCGAACGATGCTCCGCGCGGCGAGTTGCGCATCAGTGTCAGCACCTCGTTCGGCCAGGCACAGCTAATGGACGCCGTGGCCGACTACGTCAAACGTTACCCCGGGGTGAAAATCGACCTGCAGATGCTCGACCGCACAGTAAACCTGGTGGATGAGCGCATCGATCTTGCGATCCGCACCAGCAACGACCTGGACCCGAACCTCATTGCCCGCCGCCTGAGTGTGTGCCGCTCGGTGATCTGCGCCTCCCCCGCCTACCTGCAGCAGCACCCGGCACCTGAGCAGGTCCAGGACCTCAGCCAGCATAACTGCCTGACCCACTCTTACTTCGGCCGTAGCCTCTGGCATTTTCACCTGGACGGCGAGGTGGTCTCGGTGCCGGTGCAGGGCAACATCAGCGCCAACGAAGCCATGACCCTGCAACGGGCGGCACTGGCCGGCGCGGGCGTGGCGATGCTGCCGACCTACCAGGCCGCCGACGCCCTGCGCAGCGGTCAGCTGATTCGCCTGTTGCCCCAGGCCAAGCCACGCGAGCTGAGCCTCAATGCCGTGTACACCTCGCGCAAGCACATGCCGGCGACCCTGCGCAGCATGCTCGACTTCCTTGCCGAGCGCTTTACCGCCGAGCCGATCTGGGACCGCGACCTGCTCTAGACCGGGCATACCTGGCCAAGCTGACCTATGCTTTGAATAGCACCTGTACGTGGTTGGCAGGAGGTGAGCATCATGGGCGTCAAATCCAGAAAATGCGCCGTTGTGTGTGCCATGGCCGCTGTCGTCGGGCTGTATGCCGCCGCAGCCTACCGGGTCGAACAGATTCGCAACCAACCCTACTCAGCCGCCAGTTGCAGCCTGGCTCACTGCGTACCGCACACCGCGACGCTGAGCGCACTCAAGTAGCCTGGCGTGCGGCCTGCTGACGAAAGTCACTGGGGGCCTTGCCGGTCAGGCGGCGGAAGAACCGCGAAAAGTACGCAGGGTCGGTAAAGCCCAGGCTGTCGGCCAGTTGCTTGATGCTCAGGCTGGTGTAGATCAGCTCGCGCTTGGCCTCGAGCAGCAAGCGTTGATGGATGATCTGCAGCGCCGACTGCCCGGCCAGTTCACGGCAGATGCTGTTCAGATGGGCCACCGAAATCCCCACTTGATGGGCCAGCGCCTCGACGCTCGGCTGCTGGCGAAACTGCTGCTCGACCTGGGTATTGAAGCGCTCCAGGTACTCCCGCCCGCGCACCACTGCCAGCCCCTGGCCATGGTGTTGCAAACATTGGCGACTGATCCACACCACCAGCAGATTGATCAGCGAGCGCAACTGCAAATCACGCCCCGGTCGCTCCTGTTGATACTCCTGCTGCAAGGCGCTGAACAGGCTGTACAAATAGGTGCAGTCGCTGCCAGCCAGGTAAGTGCCCGCCTGGGCCAGGGCTGCTGGCGCGTCTGCCAGTTGCGTGTGCAACATGTTCACCAGGGGCGCAGCCAGGGTGACCACGTAGCCGTCGACATCGCTGGAAAATCGAAAACCATGCACGCTCAAAGCCGGTACCACCTGGATGGCGGCCTGATCCAGACGCTGGACCTGGCCTTCCACTTCGATCTCGGCCTGCCCTGTGTAGAGGAACAGCAACTGGCACAGGTCGGCATGCCGATGGGGTTCGATTTCCCAATCATGCACGCGGCTGCGCACCGGGATCGATTCGCAGTGCAGCAAGTCCGGGGTCGGCCACTGCAACTGCTCGCCGTACAGCTTGAATACCGGAATCGACGCCTTGCTCATGGTTCAACGCTCTCCAGGGCCGTGCCCGATAATCGCACCAATAAGTGAAAAGTCCTGTTTCATGCCACTTTTATCCCTTCTTTGCTCGTCTTTCCAAGCGAAAAATGCAAGCACAACAATCATAAGCTGCTTGCAGCCCTGTGCTGAAGCTTGCCTGGGATAACAACAATGAAGACTCAAGTCGCAATTATCGGTGCCGGCCCTGCTGGCCTGCTGCTCGGCCAGTTACTGCACAAGGCCGGGATCGCCAACGTCATCGTCGAACGCCAGAGCGCCGACTACGTGCTCGGACGCATCCGTGCCGGGGTGCTGGAACAAGGCATGGTCGAGTTGTTGCGCGAAGCCGGGGTTGGCGCGCGCATGGATGCCGAAGGCCTGCCCCACAGCGGCTTTGAACTGGCGTTCGACGGGCGCCGCGAACACATCGACCTCAAGGGCCTGACCGGCGGCAAAGGCGTCATGATCTATGGCCAGACCGAAGTCACCCGTGACCTGATGCAAGCGCGTCAAGCCTGCGGCGCCGTCACTGTCTATCAAGCCGACAACGTACGCCCCCACGACCTTACGTCCGAGCGCCCCTACCTGACCTTCGAAAAAGACGGTGAAGTGCAGCGTCTGGACTGCGATTACATCGCCGGCTGCGATGGTTACCACGGCATAGCCCGGCAATCGATTCCTGCGCAAGCACTGAAGATATTCGAACGGGTCTACCCGTTCGGCTGGCTCGGTGTTCTGGCCGACACCCCACCGGTCAGCGACGAACTGGTCTACGCCCGCCACGAGCGCGGCTTTGCCCTGTGCAGCATGCGCTCACCCACCCGCACCCGGTACTACGTGCAGGTGCCGGCGCAGGAGAAGGTCGAGGACTGGTCCGATGAGCGCTTCTGGAACGAACTCAAATCACGCCTGCCGGTTGATCTGGCCGAGCGCCTGGTCACAGGTCCCGCCATTGAAAAGAGCATCGCGCCGCTGCGCAGTTTCGTGGTTGAACCGATGCAGTACGGCAAACTGTTCCTGCTCGGCGACGCCGCGCACATCGTTCCGCCTACCGGGGCCAAAGGCCTGAACCTTGCAGCCAGCGATGTCAGCACCTTGTACAACATTCTGCGCAAGGTCTACGGCCAAGGGCGCACTGAGTTGCTGGAACGCTACTCACAGATCTGCCTGCGAAGAATCTGGAAAGCCGAACGCTTTTCCTGGTGGATGACCTCGATCCTGCACCGCTTTCCCGACAGCGATGCCTTCAGCCAGCGTATCCAGCAAACTGAGCTTGAGTACTACGTCAGTTCTGAAGCCGGTCGTACAACATTGGCAGAAAACTATGTCGGCCTGCCTTACGAGCCTATCGAGTAGACTGCAATTGCCTTGTCTGACAGGCAATTGCGCGGTCACCAGTAGGGCATTTCAACAACCGTGGCAACAAATGATCACAAAGCTTCACAAAGTGTCATTTGCGCAAGGCGGGGCTCAAGCGCAGCATATCCAGCCCGGTATCGATCCACAGCTCGGCCTGATTGAGCAGGTCGAAGCTGCCTGGCAGCAGTAGCCAGCGACGGATCAATCCGTCTATATAGGCGTAAATGGCCAGTGCCGCGCGATCCGGGTCCACGTCGGCGGGCAATTGCCCGCGCTTGACTGCATTGCCCAGCGACAACGCGATATGGGCATGACAATCGACCGTCGAGGCCTGCCGTTGCTGGCGGATCTCGCACATATCATCGGTGAACTCGCATTTGTGATGCAGAATTTCATTGATTCGTCGGGTTTTCGGATCAAGCACCATTTGGTGCATCAGGCGCACCAGCAGCTTGCGCATGCAGCCGAGCGGGTCGACCTCATCCTCGCTTTCACTGGCGCGCGCCAGGGCGTCCAGCGGCTCATGCAGGCTGTCGAGCATAGCCTGTACCAGTTCGGCCTTGTCGCTGAAGTGCCAGTAGATGGCGCCACGGGTCACCCCCGCTTCCTTGGCGATATCGGCCAGGGTGGTACGCGCTACCCCGCGTTTATAGAAGGCCTTCTCCGCTGCTTCAAGAATCTGGGCACGGGTTTCCTGGGCTTCTTCTTTGGTTCGACGGACCATGGCAGTACAACCTCATCAGGCCCGGGCACGCACGCTGGGTGCCTGGGAGTAGGCCCGGGTCAGCCTCTGAAGACTGTTACCGGAAGTATTAATTTGGGAGCTCGCTACGACGAAATGCATCGCCTGCGAGGTATTTACAAACAACCATGAATGTAAGTATATTCCTTAGCAAGCTATTTATCCACTCGACAGCATTTTTTATAGCGCACCCTTTCCATTATTCTTGAGCGTCTTCAGCTCTTGCGACCCGAGGATCTTCATGCAATTCAAGCCAGCTGTTACCGCTCTGGTTTCCGCCGTCGCCCTGGCAACCCTGCTCAGCGGCTGTAAAAAGGAAGAGGCGGCGCCTGCGGCGCAAGCTCCTCAGGTCGGCGTCGTAACCTTGCAAACCCAGGCCTATACCCTGACGTCCGACTTGCCAGGCCGTACCACCGCGTACCGCATTGCCGAAGTCCGACCCCAGGTGAACGGCATCATTCTCAAGCGCCTGTTCAAAGAAGGCAGCGAAGTCAAGGAAGGTCAGCAGCTGTACCAGATCGACCCGTCGGTGTACGAGGCGACCCTGACCAGCGCCCAGGCCAACCTGCAATCGACCCGCTCGCTGGCCGAACGCTACAAGCAACTGGTCGCCGAACAGGCTGTCAGCCGCCAGGAATACGACGACGCCAATGCCAAACGTTTGCAGGCTGAAGCCTCGCTGCGCAGCGCCCAGATCGACCTGCGCTACACCAAGGTCCTGGCGCCGCTGAGCGGTCGTATTGGCCGCTCCACGGTGACCGAAGGCGCCCTGGTCAACAACGGCCAGGCCGATGCCATGGCAGTGATCCAGCAGCTCGACCCGATCTACGTCGACGTCACCCAGTCCTCGGCCGAACTGCTCAAGCTGCGCCGCGAACTGGAAAGCGGCCAGTTGCAGAAAGTCGGTGACAACGCCGCCAAGGTCACCCTGACCCTGGAAGACGGCAGCACCTACGGCAAGGATGGTCGCCTGGAGTTCTCCGAGGTCTCGGTAGACCAGACCACCGGTTCCGTGACCCTGCGTGCGGTGTTCCCCAACCCTGAACACAACCTGCTGCCAGGCATGTTCGTCCACGCGCGCCTGGCCGCCGGGGTCAACAGCGCTGCCATCCTCGCCCCGCAACAAGGCGTGACCCGCGACCTCAAGGGCCAGCCGACCGCCTTGATCGTCAACCAGGACAACAAGGTCGAACTGCGCCAGCTCAAGGCCAGCCGGACCGTGGGGAGCGACTGGCTGATCCAGGAAGGCCTGAACCCGGGCGATCGCCTGATCACCGAAGGCCTGCAGTTCGTCAAACCGGGCGTCGAGGTCAAGGTCAGCGACGCCACCAACGTCAAGCGTGCCCAGCCAACCCAGGCCAATGCATCGACTGCAGAGGCCAAAGGGGAATAAACCATGTCGAGATTCTTTATCGATCGCCCGATCTTCGCCTGGGTGATCGCCTTGGTGATCATGCTGGTCGGCGCCTTGTCGATCCTCAAGTTGCCTATCAACCAGTACCCGAGCATCGCACCGCCGGCCATCGCCATCGCCGTGACCTACCCGGGCGCCTCGGCGCAGACCGTGCAGGACACCGTGGTCCAGGTGATCGAGCAACAGCTCAACGGTATCGACAACCTGCGTTATGTCTCCTCGGAAAGTAACTCCGACGGCAGCATGACCATTACCGCGACCTTCGAGCAGGGCACCAACCCCGATACCGCGCAGGTCCAGGTACAGAACAAGCTGAACCTGGCCACCCCGCTGCTGCCGCAAGAAGTGCAACAGCAGGGTATCCGCGTGACCAAGGCGGTGAAAAACTTCCTCCTGGTCATCGGCCTGGTGTCTGAAGACGGCAGCATGTCCAAGGACGACCTGGCCAACTATATCGTCTCCAACATGCAGGACCCGATCTCGCGGACGGCCGGCGTCGGTGACTTCCAGGTGTTCGGTGCCCAGTACGCGATGCGTATCTGGCTCGACCCGGCCATGCTGAACAAGTATCAGCTGACCCCGGTCGACGTGCGCACCGCCGTGGCCGCGCAGAACGTCCAGGTGTCGTCCGGGCAGCTCGGCGGCCTGCCTGCTCTGCCCGGCACCCAGCTCAACGCGACCATCATCGGCAAGACCCGCCTGCAGACCGCCGAGCAGTTCGAAAAGATCCTGCTCAAGGTCAACCGTGACGGCTCCCAGGTACGCCTGAGCGATGTCGCCAAGGTCAGCCTCGGCGGTGAGAACTACGCGATCAGCGCCCAGTTCAACGGCAAGCCGGCCTCCGGCCTTGCAGTCAAACTGGCGACCGGCGCCAACGCCCTGGACACCGCCAAAGCCCTGCGCCAGACCATCAACGACCTGGAGCCGTTCTTCCCCGAAGGCATGAAGGCGGTGTTCCCGTACGACACCACGCCGGTAGTGACCGAGTCGATCAGCGGGGTAATCCACACCCTGATCGAAGCGATCGTGCTGGTGTTCCTGGTGATGTACCTGTTCCTGCAGAACTTCCGCGCCACCATCATCACCACCATGACCGTACCGGTGGTATTGCTCGGTACCTTCGGCATCCTCGCCGCTGCCGGTTTCAGCATCAACACCCTGACCATGTTCGGCATGGTGCTGGCCATCGGCTTGCTGGTGGACGATGCCATCGTCGTGGTGGAAAACGTCGAGCGGGTGATGGCCGAAGAGGGCCTGTCACCCAAGGAAGCGACCAAGAAGTCCATGGGCCAGATCCAGGGCGCCCTGGTCGGTATTGCCCTGGTGCTGTCGGCGGTACTGCTGCCAATGGCCTTCTTCGGCGGCTCCACCGGGGTGATCTACAAACAGTTCTCCATCACCATCGTCTCGGCCATGGCCCTGTCGGTACTGGTGGCACTGATCTTCACCCCGGCGCTGTGCGCAACCATGCTCAAGCCGATTGCCAAGGGCGAGCACCACGTCGCCCAGCGCGGCTTCTTCGGCTGGTTCAACCGCAACTTCGACCGCAGCGTGCGTAGCTACGAGCGCGGCGTCGGCAACATGCTGCGGCACAAGGCCCCGTACCTGCTGGCCTACCTGTTGATCGTGGTCGGCATGATCTGGCTGTTCACCCGCATCCCGACGGCGTTCCTGCCTGAAGAAGACCAGGGTGTACTGTTCGCCCAGGTGCAGACTCCGGCCGGCTCCAGTGCCGAGCGCACCCAGGTGGTGATCGACGAGATGCGCAGCTACCTGCTCGACAAGGAAGCCGATACCGTTGCCTCGGTGTTCACCGTCAACGGCTTCAACTTCGCCGGTCGTGGGCAGAGCTCGGGCATGGCCTTCATCATGCTCAAGCCGTGGGGCGAGCGTTCGGCCGAGAACAATGTGTTCAACCTGGCCAACCGTGCCCAGCAGCATTTCTTCAGCTTCCGCGACGCCATGGTGTTCGCCTTCGCCCCGCCTGCGGTACTGGAACTGGGTAACGCCACCGGTTTCGACGTGTTCCTGCAGGACCGTGCCGGTGTCGGCCACGACAAGCTGATGGAAGCGCGTAACCAGTTCCTCGGCATGGCCGCGCAAAGCAAGATCCTCTCGGCAGTGCGTCCGAACGGCCTGAACGATGAACCGCAGTACCAGCTGACCGTCGACGACGAGCGCGCCAGTGCCCTGGGCGTGACCATCGCCGACATCAACAACACCCTGTCGATTGCCCTGGGTGCCAGCTACGTCAACGACTTCATCGACCGCGGCCGGGTCAAGAAGGTCTACATCCAGGGTGAAGCCGGTGCGCGGATGAGCCCCGAAGACCTGCAGAAATGGTACGTGCGCAACGCCGCTGGCGAGATGGTGCCGTTCTCCTCCTTCGCCAAGGGCGAGTGGATCTACGGTGCACCGAAGCTGTCGCGTTACAACGGCGTCGAAGCCATGGAGATTCTTGGTGCGCCAGCCCCAGGCTACAGTACCGGTGAAGCCATGCTTGAAGTCGAGCGCCTGGCCGCGCAACTGCCAGCGGGTATCGGTTACTCCTGGACGGGCCTGTCGTACGAGGAGCGCCTGTCCGGCTCCCAGGCGCCAGCGCTGTACGCCCTGTCGCTGCTGATGGTGTTCCTGTGCCTGGCGGCGCTGTATGAAAGCTGGTCGATCCCGATCGCGGTCATGCTCGTGGTACCGCTGGGGATCATCGGTGCGCTGCTGGCCACCAGCCTGCGCGGGCTGTCCAACGACGTGTACTTCCAGGTGGGTCTGTTGACCACCATTGGTCTTGCGGCGAAGAACGCGATCCTGATCGTCGAATTCGCCAAGGAACTGCACGAGCAGGGCCGCAGCCTGGTCGATGCGGCCATCGAGGCCTGCCGGATGCGTCTGCGGCCTATCATCATGACCTCGCTGGCGTTCATCCTCGGCGTGGTACCGTTGGCCATCTCCACCGGTGCAGGCTCCGGTAGCCAGCACGCCATCGGTACCGGGGTGATCGGCGGGATGCTGACTGCCACCGTATTGGCTATCTTCTGGGTGCCATTGTTCTTTGTAAGTGTGTCGTCGCTGTTCGGTAGCAAGAAGCCCGAAGAGGACGCCACCCCTGAAACTCCACGCTATGAGGCTGGGCAATGAGTAAGTCCCTGTTGTCCCTGGCGGTCACCGCTTTCATTCTTGGCGGCTGCTCGCTGATCCCTGACTACCAGACCCCGGAATCGCCGGTGGCCGCGCAGTGGCCGCAAGGCCCTGCCTACTCGCCGACCGAGTCGGCCGAAGTGGCCGCCGCCGAACAGGGCTGGCGTCAGTTCTTCCATGACCCGGCGTTGCAGCAACTGATCCAGAGCGCGCTGGTCAACAACCGCGACCTCAAGGTTGCGGCACTGAACATCGATGCCTACCGTGCGCAGTACCGTATCCAGCGCGCCGACCTGTTCCCGGCGGTCTCGGCCAATGGCAGCGGCAGCCGCCAGCGGATGCCGGCGAACATGTCGCAAGGTGGTGATTCGAGCATCACCAGCCAGTACTCGGCGACCCTCGGCGTCAGTGCCTATGAGCTCGACCTGTTCGGCCGCGTGCGCAGCCTGACCGAGCAACAGCTGGAGAACTACCTGTCCAGCGAAGAAGCGCGGCGCTCGACGCAGATCAGCCTGGTGGCCAGTGTGGCCAACGCCTACTTCACCTGGCAGGCCGACCAGGCTCTGCTCAAGCTGACCGAAGACACCCTCAAGACCTACGAGGAAAGCTACCAGCTGACCTTGCGCAGCAATGAAGTGGGTGTGGCGTCGGCCCTGGACCTGAGCCAGGCCCGCACCTCGGTCGAAGGCGCGCGGGTCAAGCTGGCGCAGTTCCAGCGCCAGGTGGCTCAGGACCTCAACAGCCTGACCGTGCTGCTCGGTACCGGTGTACCGGCCAGCCTGCCAAGCGCCCAGCCGCTCGACAGCGACCTGCTGGCCGAAGTACCGGCGGGCCTGCCCTCCGACCTGCTGCAGCGCCGGCCGGACATCCAGGAAGCCGAACACCTGCTCAAGGCCGCCAACGCCAACATTGGCGCCGCTCGTGCAGCGTTCTTCCCGAGCATCAGCCTGACCGCCAATGCCGGTACCCTGAGCCCGGACATGGGTGGCCTGTTCAAGGGCGGCTCGGGTACCTGGCTGTTCCAGCCGCAGATCAACCTGCCGATTTTCAACGCCGGGTCCCTGCGTGCCAGCCTCGACTACTCGAAGATCCAGAAGGACATCAACGTCGCCAAGTACGAGAAAACCATCCAGACCGCCTTCCAGGAAGTCTCCGATGGCCTCGCCGCGCGCCAGACCTTCAATCAGCAGTTGCAGGCCCAGCGTGACCTGGTTGCCGCCAACCAGGACTACTACCGTCTGGCCGAGCGTCGCTACCGCATCGGTATCGACAGCAACCTGACCTTCCTCGACGCCCAGCGTCAACTGTTCAACACCCAACAGTCGTTGATCAGCGATCGCCTGTCGCAACTGGTCAGCGAGGTCAACCTGTACAAGGCCCTCGGTGGCGGCTGGTACGAGCAGACCGGTCAGGCGCAGCAGCAGGCTGCAGACCAGACGCCGAAAGGCTGAATGACTGCGCTGTAGAAGAGCCCACCCTTGGCGGTGGGCTTTTTTTTGCAATCGCGGTGGACAACAGCCCGTGGGAGCGGATAACTGCTAACCCACCCGTTACCGTTCGATTACCGCCCAATTCCGCCTGTAACGAATTGATTCATCCCCCCCTGCCCCGCACCATCGCTTCGCAGCTTTTACAAAGCCTATCCCCCAAAGATCGTAGCCCGGCCTGTGACCTCCAATCGTCGCAGCGGATGGCTTCGGCTTATATAAAAACAAGAGACAACACACCATGACCTCACCCGCACGACACCTGTTCCCCAGCTTTCTGGCCATGACTTGCACGCTGCCCGCCCTGGCTGGCGAGGGCGGTTTTGTCGAGGACGCCAAGGCCAGCCTCAACCTGCGCAACTTCTACATCAACCGCAACTTCGTCAACCCGGCCAACCCCCAGGGCAAGGCCGAAGAATGGACCCAGAGCTTCATCCTCGATGCCCGCTCCGGGTTTACCCAGGGCCTGGTCGGTTTCGGTGTCGATGTGCTGGGCCTGTACTCGGTCAAACTCGATGGCGGCAAAGGCACGGCGGGCACCCACCTGTTGCCGGTGCACGATGACGGGCGCCCGGCCGACGATTTCGGCCGCCTGGGTGTGGCGCTCAAAGCGAAGATCTCCAACACCGAACTGAAGGTTGGCGAGTGGATGCCCGTGCTGCCAATCCTGCGCTCCGACGATGGCCGCTCGCTGCCGCAAACCTTCCGCGGCGGGCAGCTCACCTCCCAGGAGATCACCGGCCTGAGCCTGTATGCAGGGCAGTTGCGCGGCAACAGCCCGCGCAATGACGCGAGCATGCAAGACATGTCGATGAACGGCCGGGCGGCCTTCACCTCCGACCGCTTCAACTTTGCCGGCGGCGAATACAGCTTCAACGACAAGCGCACGATGATTGGCTTGTGGAATGCCGAACTCAAGGACATCTACAACCAGCAGTACCTCAACCTGGTGCACAGCCAGCCTATGGGAGACTGGACCCTGGGCGCCAACCTGGGCTACTTCATCGGCAAGGAAGACGGCGCCGAACGCGCCGGCAAGCTGGATAACCGCACCGCCTCGGCGCTGCTTTGGGCCAAATACGGTGCCAGCACCGTCTATGTCGGCCTGCAGAAAGTCAGCGGCGACGATGCCTGGATGCGGGTCAACGGCACCAGTGGCGGCACCCTGGCCAACGACAGCTACAACTCAAGCTTCGACAACGCTCAGGAGCGCTCCTGGCAACTGCGTCACGACTACAACTTTGCCGGCCTTGGCGTGCCCGGGCTGACCCTGATGAACCGCTACATCAGCGGCGACAACGTGCACACCGGCGCCATTACCGAGGGCAAGGAATGGGCGCGGGAGTCGGAGCTGGCCTATGTGATCCAGTCCGGGACCTTGAAGAGCCTGTCGGTCAAATGGCGTAACTCGACCATGCGCCGGGACTACAGCACTAACGCATTTGACGAGAACCGGCTGATCATCAGTTATCCGATCAGTATTCTCTGATTGCTCGCGGGGCAAGCCCGCTCCTACAGGAAGAAACTGTGGGAGCGGGCTTGCCCCGCGATAATTTCAGGCCCCGCGAACCGTCCGGCTCCGCTGACCAGCCACCCCCACCGGGACGTCGCCCTGCAAGGTCACCCGACGCACCACTCGGCCCTGGGTACCGTAGTCGTCCACTGCGTAGTGCTGGGTTGCGCGGTTATCCCAGATCGCCACATCACCCGCCTGCCAGCGCCAGCGCACGGTGTTCTCCAGGCGCGTGACATGGCTTTGCAACAGGTTGAACAGGTGCGCCGAATCGCCCTGCGAATAGCCCTTGATGCGTTTGACGAAGTGCCCGAGCAAGAGGTTTTTCTCGCCGCTGACCGGGTGCACCCGCACCACCGGATGCTCGGTTTCATACACCGTCGAAGTGAAGATCTTGCGGTAGTTTTCCAGTTGCTCGAGGCTCACGTTGGGCTTGGCTGCAGAGTAGTCGTACTCGTTGCTGTGCACGGCCCAGAGCTGGTCAGCCAGAGCCTGCAACTCCACTGAAAGGTCCTGGTAAGCCGTGGCGGTATTGGCCCATACGGTATCGCCACCGGACGCGGGCGCCAGCACCGAACGCAGGATCGAAGCCTTGGGGTAGGCATCGACGAAGGTCACGTCGGTGTGCCAGGAGTTGGCCCGGCGCCCTTGGCCACCATCGAGTTCAAGCAGGTAGCGCGTGCCTTCACGCACCGGCACGGTGGGGTGGGCGATCGGCTCGCCGAGCAAGTGGGCGAAGGCTTCCTGGCCCTGGTCATCGAGGTGGGTCTGGGCGCGGAAGAACACCACCTTGTACTGCACCAGGGCGGCCTGAATGGCTTCGATCACAGCGGGCTCAAGGTCGGCGCTCAACTGCACACCGCGAATCTCGGCGCCGATACGCCCGGCTACCGGGTGGATGTCCAACACGTGGGTAACAGTTGCGACGGCGCGTGCGGCATTGCTCATGGTTTGACCCTCATCTGGCTGGTTGTGCGAAACGGCGTTGAAACCTCTGCTCTATTGATATGCAAATTAGCTCTAACAAATAAACAGATGCTTCGTTGACGGAATAAGAGCTTGCATTTAAAACCTCAGCCTGCGCGGCGGCAAATACCTTCGCCGTATTTTTGGAATGCCGGGAAAGCATATGGATCTTCGCCAACTGCGTTACTTCATCGCCCTCACCGAACACCGCAGTTTTGTCCGCGCCGCCGACGCGATGGGCATCACCCAGCCGGCCTTCAGCCGCAGTATTCAGGGCCTGGAACAAGAGTTCGGTTGCGTACTGATCGATCGCGGCAACAAGGACCTGCGCCCCACGCCCGAAGGTCAGGTGGTGCTGCAACACGCTCTGCGCCTGGTGCAGGGCGCGGCGCAGCTCAACAGTGAAGTGCAACAAATGACCAAGCTCGATGCCGGTGAGCTGCGCTTCGGCTGCGGCCCGGCGCCCGCGGTGCACCTGGTACCGATGGCGGTCGCGCGCTTTCTCGGTGCCCACCCCAGGGTGCGCACCTGCTTCGAGGTGGATAACTGGGAAAAACTCAGCCGCGCGCTGAGCCGTGAAGAGATCGAGTTCTTCGTTGCCGACATCCGTCATTTCGAGGCCGACCCGAACTTCCAGACCCAGCCGCTGAGCCCGCGCCGTGGCCTGTTCTTCTGCCGCCCGGGGCACCCGCTGCTGGCCAAGGACAGCCTGTCGACCAACGACATGTTCGACTACCCGCTGGCCACCACCCTGATCCCACCGGGGGTGCGCAAGCTGCTGGCCAACCTCAGCGGCAAGACCGACTTTGCCCCACAGGTGCAGACTGAGCACCTTCCTACGCTGGTAAAGATCGTGCTCGGCACTGATGCAATTGGCATCGGCACCGAAGAAGCCTTTGCCGAGGACATCGACCAAGGCCGCCTGGTGCGCCTGCACTGGCGCAACCTGCCGGCCAACCTTGATAGCCTCAACGCCCGCTGCGGCATTGTCAGCCGCAGCGGTTATCGCCTGTCTCCGGCTGCCCGGGCGATGATCGAAACCCTGATCAGCCTCGATCGGCAGCCAGAGGCGCAGGTGCTGGCCGGGTAGCCTGGGGCGCTAGCCACTGCTCGACTTTGAACGGTTTGCGGATCAGCCGTTGCTGCGCGGCGAGGTCCACCGAAGCCTGCAGTTTGGCCAGGAAGTCGGCATCCAGGGTCGAGGGGAAGATCTTGCTCAGTTGTTCATTCTGCAAGTCTTGCTCAAGGATCGCCGGCGGGTAACTGGCCAGCCCCGAGACCAGCTGGATATAGGCCTGCTTGTTGTCGTCCTGGGTCAGCCAGTGCACGGCCTGCTCCTGGGCGGCGAGCAGCTTTTGCACCAACTCGGGATGCTCATCGACAAAGCGCCCTGACCCCACCAGCACCGCCTGGACATTGCCGGCGCCGCCCAGGTCTCGGGTGTTCAGCGGCAATTCGGCAAGGCCACGTTGCTTGAGGGCGCTGACACCGGTCGAACCCCAGGTAGCGTCGATCTGTTTGGCAGCCAGGGCAGCAATCGCCGCGTTGAAATCCAGGTTGATGACTTTCAGGTCCTTCTCGCTCAAGCCCTGGCTGGCCAGGGCGGCATCGAACGACAGTTGGGTGGCGGTGCCGCGGAACACCGCCACGCGCTTGCCCTTGAGGTCTTGCAAAGTCTTGATGTTGCTGCCCGGTGCGACCCCCAGGTAGTGCTTGATACCGCGCCCGGTGGCGGCCAGCAGGCGGGTGTCGAGGCCATTGGCCTTGCCGATGATCGCCGCCAGGTCGCCGAGGTAGGCGAAATCGACCTGACCGTTGGCGAATGCCTCGTTGATCACGGGGCCTGCGCCCTTGAAGTAGTTCCACTGGATGCGGATGCCATCGGCGGCAAAGGCTTTTTCCAGCAGTTGCTGGTCGCGCAGCACATCGGTCACACCGCCGCCCGAATGCTGGCTGCCGGCGCTCAGGTCCGGCACGGCGATGCGGATCTCCTTGACCTCGCCAGCCTGGGCCAGCGGCGGCAGCCAACTGATCACCGCGGCCAGGGCGGGAACGGCAAACAGGTTGAACACACGGTTGATCGACAGGTTCATGGCACGCGACTCCTTGTAATGGTGCGACCACGCTACCGATAACGCTTACGATCAAATAAATACTAATAAATTACATTTTAATAACTATAAATCATAAAAGCCGCACCACGGGCCTTGCAGCACGCCATGCATCAGCCACAAGAAAAATATGCTTCGAATGCATTGGCTGCGCGTTGTGGCAGCAGCTTTAAATGCAGGTTCTTATCACCTAAATGAATCGATATTTACCCAGTAATTCAATTTAAGAATAAGTAAATAGCCAACGTCGGAGGTTTCCATGGCCCGAGCTTCACTCTCCAGCCTGCCACTGGCCAGCTCACCAGGCCCAACCGGTCGATTCGACGGACTGCCCCTGCGTCGCCTGCAAGCCTGGTATCTGCCGCTGTCATTGGCAGCATTGTGGTGGCTGGCCAGCCGCAACCAGTGGATGAGCGAACAGATACTGCCAGCGCCGAGCCTGGTCTGGCAGAGCGGCCTGGAGCTTGCCCAGGGCGAGCTATGGACGCATCTGGCGATCAGCCTGCAACGCCTGGCCCTGGGCCTGCTGGTGGGGGTTGCCAGCGGCGCCTTGCTCGGAGCCTGGCTGGGTTTCAGCCGCCGCGCCGAGCGCCTGGTACTGCCGACTTTCAATGCCCTGGCGCAGATCCCGACCCTGGCCTGGGTGCCACTGTTCATGGTGCTGTTCGGTATCGGCGAGGTGCTCAAGCTGGTGGTGCTGGTCAAGGCGATCATCGTCCCGGTCACCCTGCATACCCTGGTCGGCGTGCGCGATGCCCAACCACGGCTGCGCGAGGCGGCCACAGTGTTGCGCCTGCCGCCGCATCTGCTGATCAGTACATTGATTTTTCCCGCAGCCCTGCCGGCTTTTCTTGCCGGCGTACGCCTGGCCCTGGCCACCGGCTGGACATCGTTGCTGGCGGTGGAACTGCTGGCCTCCAGTGAAGGCATCGGTTACCTGATGGTCTGGGCCCGGCAGTTGTTCATGCTCGATATCGTCTTCGTCTGCATCCTGGTCATCGGCCTGCTGGGCTTTGTCATGGACCGTGGCCTGGGCTGGCTCGACCGGCGCCTGGTGCACTGGCCGCACCCGCCCAGCGCCGAGCTGCGGGTGTCACGCTTGCAAGGAGGCCAACGCCTGCAGGCCTTGCTCCTGCCTTTGGCACTGCTGGCGCTGTGGCAACTGGCCAATCAACTGGACTGGGTCGACACGCAGATTCTGGTCGCCCCGCTGCAGGTCTTGCAGACCACCGGCAATGGCCTGCTCGACGGCTCGCTCAGCGGCGCCCTGGCCATCAGTGTCGGCCGGGCCCTGGGCGGCTTGTTGCTCGGTGGCAGCCTGGGCGTTGTCCTGGGCCTGTGGCTTGGGCTGTCGACACCCGCCGAACGCCTGCTCGGGCCAAGCCTGGCCGGCGTGCGGCAGATCGCGATCTTCGCCTGGGTGCCGCTGCTGACCGCCTGGTTCGGCCTCGGTGAACTGGCCAAGTGGGTGTTCGTCGGCCTGGCGGCATTCTTCCCGCTGTTCATCGCCACCCAGCGGGCAGTGGCCAACCGTTCGTCACAGCTGGAGGAAGCCGCCCGCGTGCTGCACCTCAATTTGCCCCAGCGCCTGCGCCGGCTGGTGCTGCCGGGCGCTGCGCCGGGGATTTTCGCCGGCCTGCGCATCGGCCTGATCTACGCCTGGCTGGGCACCATCGGCGCCGAATACTTCATGCCTTCGGGCGGTGGTATCGGCAGCCTGATGATCGGCGCCCAGCAGTTGCTGCGCATGGACATCATCATGGCCGGGATGCTCCTGGTCGGCCTCACCGGCGCGCTATTGGGCGCCCTCGGACAACACCTGGAATTGCGCGCCACGCGCTGGAGACGAGCATGAACGCCATCGCCCACCCTCTGGTCAGTTTCAATCAGGTCGGCAAGCACTTCACCGTGGCCGACGGCGAACTGGAAGCCATCCGCGACTTCAACCTGCAGATCGCCGACGGTGAGTTCGTCGCCATCGTCGGCGCCAGCGGCTGCGGCAAATCCACCCTGCTGCGCCTGCTGATCGGCCTGGACCACGACTACCAGGGGCAGATCCTGGTCGACGGCCAACCGCTCAATGGCATCGGCAGCGAACGCGGCATCGTCTTTCAGGAGCACCGTCTGTTCCCCTGGCTGACGGTGGCACAAAACATCGGCCTGGGCCTGGTCAACGAACCGTTGAACCCCTCGCAGCGCCAGCAACGCATCGACCAATACATCGCCCTGGTGGGCCTTGAGGACTTCAGCCAGGCCTACCCGCATCAGCTCTCCGGCGGCATGGCCCAGCGCGTGGCGATTGCCCGCGGCCTGGTGGCCAGCCCGCGCATCCTGCTGCTCGACGAGCCCTTCGGCGCCCTCGACGCGCTGACCCGCCAGCAGATGCAGGACGAGCTGCTGGCAATTCGTGAGCGGGCACGGATCACCACCCTGCTGGTAACCCACGATGTCGAAGAAGCGCTGTTTCTCGCCGACCGCGTGGTGGTGCTCGAGCCACGCCCCGGGCGGATCAGGCGCATCGTCGAGATCAACCTTGCGCACCCGCGCCAACGCGGCAGTTATGCCTTCCACCGCCTGCGCGAAGACCTGCTGCACGAACTGACCGCCGACGCGCGCTATCTGCCGCCCGTGCCGGAACAGATCCGTGACCTGCCCTTGACCTACCTTGCCTACTGAGACGCGACCATGAGCCAACGCCCCAACTTCTTGATCATCGTTGCCGACGACCTGGGGTTCTCCGACCTCGGCGCCTTTGGTGGCGAAATCGCCACGCCGAACCTCGACGCCCTGGCCACTGCTGGCTTGCGCCTGACTGATTTTCACACCGCGCCGACCTGCTCACCGACCCGTTCGATGCTACTCACCGGCACCGACCACCATATCGCCGGCATCGGTACCATGGCCGAGGCATTGACCCCGGAACTGATTGGCAAGCCGGGCTACGAAGGCTACCTCAACGACCGTGTGGTCGCCCTGCCGGAGCTGTTGCACGATGCCGGTTACCAGACCCTGATGAGCGGCAAATGGCACCTGGGCCTGACCGCCGAACTTGCGCCCCAGGCCCGTGGCTTCGAGCGCTCTTTCGCCCTGCTGCCGGGCGCGGCCAACCACTATGGCGTTGAACCGACCTACGACGAGCACACCCCGGGCCTGCTCAAGTCGACGCCTGCGTTGTACATCGAAGACCAGACCTTCATCGAAGAACTGCCCGAGGATTTCTATTCCTCCGACGCCTTCGGCGACAAGTTGCTTCAATACCTGAAGGAACGCGACCAGAGCCGGCCGTTCTTCGCCTACCTGCCCTTCTCGGCACCGCATTGGCCATTGCAGGCGCCGGCCGAGGTGGTGGCGCGTTACCAGGGCCGCTATGACGCCGGCCCCGAAGTGCTGCGCCAGGAGCGCCTGGAAAAACTGCGCCAGCTTGGCCTGATTGCCGCCGACACCCAGGCCCACCCCGTCGACAACCACTGGCACAGCCTCAGCGCTGAGCAACGCCAGCGTTCGGCGCGGGCCATGGAGGTGTATGCGGCGATGGTCGAGCGCATGGACTGGAACATTGGCCGGGTGCTGGACTACCTGCGCAATCAGGGCCTGCTCGACAACACCCTGGTGCTGTTCATGTCCGACAACGGCGCCGAGGGCGCACTGCTTGAAGCCTTCCCCAAGTTCGGCCCGCAACTGGCCAGCTACCTCGACCAGCATTATGACAACAGCCTGGAAAACATCGGCCGGGCCAACTCCTACGTCTGGTACGGCCCGCACTGGGCCCAGGCGGCCACCGCGCCGTCACGGCTGTACAAGGCCTTCACCAGCCAAGGCGGGATTCGCGTGCCGGCCCTGGTGCATTACCCGGCATTGGCGCGCCAGGGCCAGATCAGCCATCAGTTCAGCACGGTGATGGACATCACCCCGACCCTGCTCGATCTTGCCGGCGTACGCCACCCCGGCAAGCGCTGGCGCGGCCGTGACGTGGCACCGCTGCGGGGCAAATCCTGGCTGGGGTACTTGTCGGGCGAGACCGAGCAGGTACACGACGAACACACCGTCACCGGTTGGGAGCTTTTTGGCCGCCGGGCGATTCGCCAGGGCCACTGGAAAGCGGTCTACATTCCCGGGCCGGTCGGCCCGGCCACCTGGCAGTTGTACGACCTGGCCAGCGATCCGGGCGAGATCAATGACCTGGCCACGCTGCAGCCGGAAAAACTGCAGGCACTGCTGGGTGAGTGGCAAAAATACGTCGAGGAAACCGGGGTGATCCTCAGTCAGTCGCCGTTCCAGCCGGACTAGCCAGCACCTGCAGGCGCGCGTGGTCGAGAATCTCGATTTCGCCATAGCCCAGGCGCACGACGCCCTCCTGCTGCAGCGACTTGAGGATCTGGTTGGTGGTCTGGCGCGACAGCGAAAGCATCAGCGCCAGCTGCTCCTGGGACAATTGCAGCACCCGCCGGCTATCGAGCAATTCGCCATAGCCGGCGGCGATCTGCAACAGCCTATGCGCCACCCTTGGCGCGGCGGCCAGCAGGCTCTGCTGCTCCAGGGCGACAAACACCACACGCAACTTATGGCTCATCAACAGGGCAACGTCACGCCAATGCCGGGGCTGCTGATCGAGCAGCTTGAGCAGCGGCGCCTGAGGTATCCACAGCAGTCGGGCCGGCCCTTGCGCCTGGGCATCGTGGGTGCGCGGCTGACCGTCGAACAGGCTGATCTCGCCGAACCAGTGTGGCGCTTCGATCAGGGTCAACAGCGCCTCCTTGCCATCGGTGGCCACCGCGCCCACGCGCATCGCCCCCTCAAGCACTGCATACAGCCCGCACGGTGCTTCGCCGCGCTGGAACAGGTATTGCCCGGCCGCCAGCTCACGCTGCCGGGCCAGCGCCAGCAAGCTATCCTGAAAGCACGCAGGCAACGCCTGGAACCAGTGACCTTGCAGCAGGGTTTCGCGCATAGCGCCTCGCAGGAGAACTCTGTCGGCTAGCCGACAGACAGACAGTTATCTGTAGGACATGCTCACGCCACCTACAGGAGGAACAACAATGAAAAACCTGGTCGAACACCTGAGTCAATACGCCGCCTACCACCGTGACCCACGCAATATCGTCACCCACTTTGTCGGCATTCCACTGATCGTCGTGGCGGTGACCGTTTTGCTGTCGCGGCCAGGTACCGACCTGGCTGGCGTCTGGATGTCACCGGCGCTGCTGGTGGCGCTGGTTACCGGCTGGTTCTACCTGCGCCTGGATCAGCGCCTGGGCCTGCTGATGGCACTGCTGCTGGGCTTGTGCCTGTGGGCCGGGCAGGCGCTGGCGGTGCAAAGCACCCTGGTGTGGTTGAGTGCGGGGCTTACGCTGTTCGTGGTCGGCTGGGTGATCCAGTTTGTCGGCCACCACTATGAAGGGCGCAAGCCTGCGTTTGTCGATGATCTGATGGGTTTGATCATCGGGCCGTTGTTTGTGGTGGTGGAACTGGGTTTCTTGCTGGGAATGCGCCTGGAGCTGAAAAAGGCCGTTGAAGACACCGTCGGGCCCGTGGCGATTCGGCAGAAGAAGGCGGCGGTCTGACCGCCGCTTTCGCGGGGCAAGCCCGCTCCCACAGTGGGAGCAGGCTTGTCCCGCGATACGGTCCAGAGGATCAGCCCCTGGACTCAACCCCCAACTCATCCCACACCGACTCGGCCAGGTGAAAGGTGGCATTGGCCGCCGGAATCCCGCAGTAGATCGCGCTCTGCATCAGCACTTCCTTGATCTCCTCACGAGTGACGCCATTGTTGGCCGCCGCACGCAGGTGCAGTTTCAACTCCTCGTTGCGGTTCATGCCGATCAGCATGGCGATGGTGATCAGGCTGCGGGTGTGCCGGGGCAGGCCCGGGCGAGTCCAGATGTCACCCCAGGCATGGCGGGTGATCATTTCCTGGAACTCGTTGTTGAACTCGCTCAGGTTGCTCAGGCTACGGTCGACATGGGCATCGCCCAGCACCGCGCGGCGCACCTGCATGCCGGCGTCATAACGTTGTTTCTCGTCCATGGTCAGCCCTCTCGGCCCAGCAGAAAATCGATCACCCGGCGGCTGAACGGCGCACCGACTTCAACGTTGGACAGGTGCGCCGCATGGAATTCGGCATATTGCGCGCCTGCCACGCGCTCCTGGATGAACAGCCCGCCCGACGGCGGCGTCACCGCATCATGGCTGCCGGAGATCACCAGCAGCGGCGCCTTGATCGCGCCCAACTGATCCCGGAAATCGGCATCGCGCACCGCCCCGCAGTTGGCCGCATAACCCTCGGGCGAGGTGGCCGCGAGCATGTCGGTAATGCGCTTGGCTTGCTCGGGATTGCCCGCAGCATAGGCCGGGGTAAACCAGCGCTCGATCGAGGCATCACGCAGGCCGACCATCGCCACTTGCCGGTCACGCAGGACCATTTCGATGCGCGGGTTCCAGGTGTCCGGCGCGCCGATCTTGGCGGCGGTGTTGCACAGGATCAGCCGATTGAGCCTTTGACCGGCGTTGATCCCCAGCCACTGGCCGATCAGCCCGCCCATCGACAGACCGCAGAAATGCGCTTTGTCGATATGCAAGGCGTCGAGCAGGGCCACTACATCCTGTCCCAGTTGCTCGATGCTGTACGGCCCCTCGGTTACCAGCGAGCCGCCATGGCCGCGGGTGTCGTAGCGCAGCACGCGAAAATGCGCGGTCAGGGCCGGTATCTGGGTGTCCCACATGTGCAGGTCGGTGCCCAGGGAGTTGGACAGCACCAGCACCGGCAGGTGTTCAGGGCCGTCAAGTTGATAGTTGAGTACGCCGTCGGCGAGTTGTACCTGTGCCACTGCAGCCTCCTTCAGGCATTGACGCGGTGATGTTCAGCCAGCGCCCGCTCGACCCAGGCACGGGCCTGGCCGAGGTAGTGGGCTGGGTCGAGCAGACGATCGAGTTCGTCTGGCGAAAGTTCGGCATTGACCTGCGGGTCATCGCCCAGCACGGCGCGCAGATGGCGCTGCTCGGCCACTGCACGCTGGCAGCAGGTTTCCAGCAAATGGTGAGCGCGGTCGCGCCCCAGGCGTTGGGCCAGGACGATGCTCACCGCTTCAGCCAGCACCAGGCCCTGGGTCAGGTCGAGGTTGCGCCGCATGCGTTCGGCGTCCACCTCCAGACCGTCGGCGAGGACCTGCGCCTGTTGCAGCGCACCGGACACCAGGCAGCAGATCTCCGGCAGGGTTTCCCATTCGGCATGCCACAAGCCGAGGCTGCGTTCATGCTCCTGGGGCATGGCGGCAAACAGCGTGGCCAGCAGGCCCGGCACGCGGGTGGCAGCACCAATCAGCACCGCAGCGCCCACTGGGTTGCGTTTGTGCGGCATGGTAGAGGAGCCACCTTTGCCTGGCGCCGACGGCTCGAACACCTCGCCCGCTTCGGTCTGCATCAGCAGACTGATGTCACGGCCAAGCTTGCCCAGGCTGCCGGCGATCATGCCAAGCACCGAAGCAAACTCCACCAGGCGGTCGCGCTGGGTGTGCCAGGGCTGCTCAGGCAGCGTCAGTTTCAACTCTGCGGCCAAGGCGACAGCCACGGGCAGCGCCTTGTCGCCCAACGCCGCCAGGGTGCCGGATGCACCGCCAAATTGCAGGGTCAACAGGCGCGGCTTGAGCTCGCGCAGACGCTCGCGATGGCGGTTCAAGGCGCCCAGCCAGCCGGCGATCTTCATGCCCAGGGTGACCGGCGTGGCATGTTGCAGCCAGGTGCGGCCAGCCAAGGGCGTCTGGGCGTGGGTCAGGGCCTGACGGGCCAGGGTATCGGCCAACTGCGCCAGATCCTTTTCGATCAAGTCCAACGCTGCCCGCAGTTGCAAGACCAGGCCGGTGTCCATGGCATCCTGGCTGGTGGCGCCCAGGTGCACATAACGCTCAGCTTCAGGCACGCCACTGGCAATCACCTTGCCCAACGCCTTGACCAGCGGGATTGCCGAGTTGCCAGCCAATGCAATGGCTTGGGCCAGTGCGGCAAAGTCATAGCGCTCGGCATGGCAGGCGGTTTCGATCGCCGCCACGGCCACTTGGGGGATGACCCCAGTGGACGCTTCGGCGCGCGCCAGGGCCGCTTCGAAATCGAGCATGCCCTGCACCCGGCCACGGTCGCAGAAGATCTCGCGCATGGCCTGCGCGGTGAAATAGGCATCGAACAGCTGATTGCCCGGACGCGGGTTCATTGGCAGGTCCTTGAACAGGTCAATGGTCGTGGTGCAGGTACGCCGCCTGCTTTGGCAGACGCAGGCTGAACAGGAAGGCTATCGCCATCATCGCCGTAACGTACCAGTAAAAGGTGTTTTCCATGCCCATGGATTTCAGCCCCAGGGCCACGTACTCGGCCGAGCCGCCGAACATCGCATTGGCCACCGCATAGGCCAAGCCAACGCCCAGGGCGCGCACCTGCGGCGGGAACATTTCGGCTTTTACCAGGCCGCTGATCGAGGTGTAGAAGCTGACGATGCACAACGCCAGAGTGATCAGCACGAAGGCCAGGAACGGGCTGGTGACGGTTTTCAGCGCCAGCAGGATCGGCACGGTGAACAGCGTGCCCAGGGCGCCGAACAGCAGCATCGAGTTGCGCCGGCCAATGCGGTCGGAAAGCATGCCGAACAGCGGCTGCATGCACATGTACAGGAACAGCGCGCCGGTCATGATGAAACTTGCGGTCTTGGCGCTCATGCCGGCGGTGTTGACCAGGTACTTCTGCATGTAGGTGGTGAAGGTATAGAAAATCAGCGAGCCGCCAGCGGTGTAGCCGAGCACGGTTATAAAGGCTGCAGTGTGATGACGAAACAACCCGGCTATGCTGCCGGCCTCCTTGTCGTTGCGGGTCTCGGCGCTGCTGGTTTCTTCCAGCGAGCGGCGCAGGAACAGCGAAATCACCGCGGCAATGGCGCCGACCACAAACGGAATGCGCCAGCCCCAGGCGCGCAGTTCGTCCTCGCTGAGCAACTGCTGCAGGATCACCACCACCAGCACCGCCAGCAACTGGCCGCCGATCAGGGTCACGTACTGGAACGAGGCAAAGAAGCCGCGCTGGCCGCGCAGGGCCACTTCACTCATGTAGGTTGCGGTGGTGCCGTACTCGCCACCCACCGACAGCCCCTGGAACAACCGCGCCAGTAACAGCAGTGCTGGCGCCCAGGCGCCGATCGAGGCATAGGTCGGCAAGCAGGCGATGACCAGGGAACCGGCGCACATCATCAGCACCGAGATCATCATCGAATTCTTGCGGCCATGACGGTCGGCGACACGGCCAAACAGCCAGCCGCCGATCGGCCGCATCAGAAAGCCTGCAGCAAACACCCCGGCGGTGTTGAGCAACTGCACCGTCGGATCGTCAGAGGGAAAGAACGCCGGGGCAAAATAGATGGCGCAGAAGGCATAGACATAGAAGTCGAACCATTCGACCAGGTTGCCCGAGGACGCACCGACAATGGCAAAGATGCGCTTACTACGCTCCTCACCGGTGTAATAGGCTGAAGTCATGGCTGCTTACTCTGGGTGGGTTCTGAGAGTCTAGACACACTCAGTAACACTCACGTTCCACAGAACAATCACCCCGGCCACGCCGCCTTGCGTGGAGGCAGCGTGACGGGAGTCATTGGTTTAAACCCGCTCGATCGCCAGGGCCAGGCCTTGGCCGACGCCGACACACATGGTCGCCAGGCCTTTGCGCCCACCGGACTTTTCCAGTTGGTGCAAGGCGGTGAGGATCAACCGCGCGCCACTCATGCCCAGCGGATGACCAAGGGCAATGGCGCCGCCGTTGGGGTTGACCTGCGGCGCATCGTCGGCCAGGCCCAGTTCGCGCAGCACGGCCAGGCCCTGGCTGGCAAAGGCTTCGTTGAGTTCAATGACATCGAAATCGGCCACCGCCACACCCAGGCGCTCGGTCAGTTTGCGCACCGCGGGTACCGGGCCGATGCCCATGACCCGTGGCGCAACGCCAGCACTGGCCATACCCAGTACCCGTGCCCGCGGGGTCAGGCCGTGCTTTTTCACGGCTTGCGCCGAGGCCAGGATCAGCGCGGCGGCACCGTCGTTGACGCCCGAAGCGTTGCCAGCGGTAACGGTCTTGTCCGGGCCGTTGACCGGTTTGAGTCGAGCCAGAGCTTGGAGGGTGGTGTCGGCGCGCGGGTGCTCGTCGTGCTCGACGACCGTCTCGCCCTTTTTATGGGCGATGCGCACCGGCACGATCTCTTCGGCAAAGAAGCCCGCAGCCTGGGCAGCGGCGGTGCGCTGCTGGCTGCGCAAGGCAAAAGCGTCTTGATCGGCGCGTGAGATTCGATAATCGTCGGCAACGTTGTCGGCGGTCTGCGGCATGGCATCGACGCCATACTGGGCCTTCATCAACGGGTTGATAAAGCGCCAGCCGATGGTGGTGTCTTCCAGCTTCATGTTGCGCGAATAGGCGTTGTCGGCCTTGCCCATGACGAACGGGGCACGGGACATCGACTCGACGCCACCGGCAATCGCCAGCTCCATCTCACCGCTGGCGATGGCACGAAAGGCCGTACCCACCGCATCCATGCCCGAGGCACAGAGACGGTTGAGGGTCATCCCCGGTACGCTTTGCGGCAGGCCCGCCAGCAGCAGCGCCATGCGTGCAACGTTGCGGTTATCTTCACCGGCCTGGTTGGCGCAGCCGAGGAACACTTCGTCGAGTTGCTCCCACTGCACCTGCGGGTTGCGCTCGATCAGCGCCTTGAGCGGCACTGCCGCCAGATCGTCGGCGCGCACGCAGGCCAGGGCACCGCCGAAGCGGCCGATCGGGGTGCGAATGGCATCGCAGATGAATACATCACGCATCAGGCTTCTCCTGGCGCTTGGCCGTGGGCGGCAGCGGTACGTGCTTCCAGATCACGCAAGGCGTTGAGCTCGACATCACTCGGCGCGACGGTGGTTTGCAGTTCTTCGGCAAAACGGATGGCCCAGCCCGTGGCGGCAATGATCTGCTCGCGGGTCACGCCCGGATGGATCGAGGTCACGATGAACTCATGGGTGCCGGCTTCCGGCTCCATGATGCACAGGTCGGTGATGATCCCCACCGGGCCCTCGCCCGGCAGGCCCAGGCGCTTGCGCGAATCGCCGCCTTCGCCATGGCCGACCGAGGTGATGAAATCGAGCTTGTCGACAAAGGCGCGATTGGACTGTTTAAGGATGATCAGCACCTGCTTGGCGGAACCGGCAATTTCCGGCGCACCACCGGCACCGGGCAGACGCACTTTGGGCTGGTGATAATCACCGACCACGGTGGTATTGATATTGCCGAAGCGGTCGACCTGGGCCGCACCGAGGAAGCCTACGTCGATGCGCCCGCCTTGCAGCCAGTAGCGGAAAATCTCGCCGGTCGGCACCACGGTGTCGGCGGTTTCAGCCAACTCACCGTCACCGATCGACAGCGGCAGCACGCTCGGCTTGGCGCCGATCGGGCCGGACTCGTAAATCAGCACCACATCGGGCGACGAGGTCAGGCGTGCCAGGTTGGCGGCCTTGGACGGCAGGCCGATGCCGACGAAACAGACCGCGCCATTGCGCAGGCGGCGGGCAGCAGCAACGGTCATCATTTCATTGGTGGAGTAGCTCATTGTGCAACCTCCGCAGCGCTGGCCAGTGTTGCCTTGAATTCGGTGAAATCGGCGGTGCCGCGAATGTACTGATCGATCCAGGCCGTGAAGCTCTCACGGCTGCGGGCAATCGGGTCCCAGGCCTGGTAGAAACGGTTATCACGCTCGTAGTAACCGTGAGCGTAGGATGGATGCGCCCCACCCGGCACCAGGCACACCGCCGAAAGTGCCCAGGTCGGCAAGACACAGGCGTTCATCGGCGCCTTCAGGTCGTCGACAATTTCTTCGACCGTCACGATGCAACGCTTGGCCGCCAGGGCTGCTTCCTTCTGCACGCCCAAAATGCCCCACAGCAGCACGTTGCCCTTGCGGTCGGCCTTTTGCGCATGGATCACGGTGACGTCAGGGCGTACCGAAGGCACGGCGGCGAGTACTTCACCGGTGAAGGGACAGGTCACGCTCTTGATCAGCGGGTTGACCTTGGGCAGGTCTGAACCTGCATAGGCACGCAGCACCGCGAACGGCAGGCCCGATGCACCGGCGACGTAGGCGTTGGCCAGGTCCGCGTGGCTGTGTTCTTCGATCTCGATGGGCTGCGGCCAGTGTTTTTCTACGGCATCGCGCAGGCGATGGAGGGAACCGACACCCGGGTTGCCACCCCAGGAGAAGATCAGCTTGCGGGCGCAACCGGCGCCGATCAACTGGTCGTAGATCAGGTCAGGCGTCATGCGCACCAGGGTCAGATCTTTCTTGCCCTGACGAATGATTTCATGCCCGGCGGCAGTCGGAATCAAGTGCGTGAAGCCTTCGAGGGCAACGCAGTCACCGTCGTTGACAAACTGCTTCACGGCGTCGTGGAGCGAGAGGATTTCAGCCATTGCAGACTCCTGGATATGCTGAGTCGGGGTCGGTCTCAAGGCGCCTTGGAAGGCGCCGGGTATGGATTCAGATTAAGGTGGGCTTGGGGGCGGTTCAATCCGATAATCGACTAACCGTTCGATTATCGAACCGATTGTTATCTTGCTAATAGGAGTCAGTCATCGCGGGGCAAGCCCGCTCCTACAATCCTGTAGGAGCGGGCTTGCCCCGCGATGAGGCTATTCAGGTCGCATCCGCGTGACTGACCATGCCCTTGATAATCACTGCAGTAGTGGCCAACGCCGCCGGGATCACCAGCGCGGTCAGGACCTGCTCGAAGTTCCAGCCCAGGCCCAACAGCGTCGCGCCCATCCACGCCCCGAGAATCGCCCCAAAGCGACCAATACCGAGCATCCACGACACCCCCGTGGCACGCCCCTGGGTCGGGTAGAAACGCGCCGCCAGCGAGGGCATCGCCGATTGCGCGCCGTTAACGCACATGCCGGCAATCAGCACCAGGGTCGCCAGCACGGTAATGTTGCCCAGGCTCTGCCCTACCGCGTAGGCAAACACCCCGGCCAGCAGGTAAAAGACACCAATGACCTTGTGCGGGTTGTAGCGGTCCATGGCCCAACCCACTGCCACAGCACTAAGCACACCACCAAACTGGAACAGCGCACCGATGAAGGCGGCCTGCTCCATGCTCGCGCCACTGTCGCGCATCAGGGTGGGTAGCCAACTGGTCAGCAGGTAGACAATCACCAGGCCCATGAAATAGGTCAGCCAGAGCAACAGGGTGCCAACGCTGTAGCGACCGGAGAAAATCAGCGCAAACACGTTGCGGGCTTTTACCGACTGTTGCTCCGGCACGCTGAAACTCGACGCCTGGCCGACCATCGCCGGCTCGATCGGCGCGAGGGTCTTGCGCACCTTGTCGGTGCCGCGGTTGCGCACCACCAGGTAGCGCGCCGACTCCGGCAGCCAGAACACCAGCACCACCGCCAGCAGCAGCGGCAACACGCCGCCGATCAGCAACAGGCTGTGCCAGCCGAACGCCGGGATCAGCTTGGCAGAAATGAAGCCACCACCGGCCATGCCGAGGTTGAAACCGCAGAACATGCTGGTGACCAGCAATGACTTGTGTCGCTCCGGGGTGTACTCGGACAGCAGCGTGGTGGCATTGGGCATGCCGGCGCCCAGGCCCAACCCAGTCAGAAAGCGCAGTACCAGCAACTGATCGACATTGGTGCTATAGGCCGAAGCCAGGCTGAAGGCGCCGAACAGCACAACCGCTGCGACCAGTACCACCTTGCGCCCGAAACGGTCGGCCAGCGGCCCGGACCCCAGCGCACCAAAGACCATGCCGATCAAGGCGGCGCTCATCACCGGCCCCAGGCTGGCCCGGTCAATGCCCCAGTCTTGCGAAAGGGCCGGGGCGATAAAGCCCATGGCCGCCGTGTCCAGGCCGTCGAGGAAGACAATCAAGAAACACAGGATCACCACCCGCCATTGATAGCGCGACAGCGGTTGGCTATTGATAAAGGACTGCACATCCAGGCAGTTTCCGACAGCAGCTTGAGGACTATTCATTATTTTTATCCAGAAGTAGCGCGCGAGTGTGCGGGTGCGCGCGTGACGGCACAGGCGAACAGAAGCAGGTTCGGAAAGCTGGATCAGCTGCCGCGCAGTCCAGCGTAGGACAGGTGCAAGCCATGCGGGGACAGGAAGTGGGTCATGGGGCGTTTGCCTCTCGCTCATTATTATGGGCGGTCAGAGCAGGCTGACCGCTGCGAGGGACATTAATAAGCAGGCAGGCGCGGCGCAATTCGATAAACGCATCTCTGTGCGTTTATCGCACAGGAACGTTCAGGCGAACAGTTGCGCGCTGAGGTCGCGGCTGGCGGCGAGCATGATCGGCAGGAAGCGTTGCTCAAGTTCGGTGCGGCTGACCCGGCCAGCATGGGTGCTGACATTGAGCGCTGCCAACACCTGGCCAGAAGCGTCATAGACCGGCACGGCAATCGAGCGCAGGCCCTGCTCAAGCTCCTGATCGACCACACACCAGCCCTGCTGGCGAACCAGTTGCAGGCATTCGAGCAGCGCCACCGGGTCGTGGAGGGTGCGGCTGGTCTTGGGCTGCAGATCGGCATGCTCCAGATACTCGTGCAAGGTGGCATCGTCCAGCGCCGCCAGCAGGATGCGGCCCATGGAAGTGCAATAGGCCGGCAAGCGCCCGCCCACCGACAGATCCACCGAGATCAGGCGCTGCACGGTGGCCGAACGAGCGATGTAAAGAATGTCATCGCCTTCCAGGGTGGCCATGTTGCAGGCCTCATGCAGTTGATCGCTCATCCGGTCCAGATAGGGCTGGGCCGAGACTGCCAGAGGCGTTGACGACAGATAGGCATGGCCCAGGGTCAGCACCTTGGGCAGCAGTGAATAGGTGCGCCCGTCGGTGGTGGCGTAACCCAGCTTGATCAGGGTGTGCAGGCAACGGCGAACCGCCGCCCGAGGGATTTCCGTGCGGTGGCTGATCTGGGCGATGGTCAGGTGGCGCTTGCGCTCCTGGAAGGCCTGCACCACCGCCAACCCACGGGCGAGCGAGGTCATAAAGTCGGGGTCACCGGTAAAAGCCTGGATACGCTTGGCCGGCGAGGCGACGATGGGCGGTGCCAGGGAAGCAAACGAGCTACGCACGTTGTCATTGAGTCCTGGTCCTTTGGGCGTTGTTTCTTCTGTCATGGCTAGCCTCGGCAACTCGATCACTGGGGCGATTATCGAACCATCGACCGATAATCGCAATTGACCGCCACCCTCAATTGCTTATACCTTTCCTGCGCCACCATGTGGCTTCTTGGAGAGACTGGTCAGGTACCCACCGTAGAAGTCCCAGGCACGGCCTTGCCCACGAAGCGAGGCCGTTTTTCTTCCTTTCATGCAATGCCGGTGCTTTTACCTGGAGAACTTGCTCAATTGCGCAGGTTCGACATTTCAAACTCAGCGGCTGGTCAGCATTCACAACTTGGTAACACAATGGGCGCTGTGCTTGTCTTGGCAACAATAGACAATGCTACTCTCAGCCAATCAGCTTGCTATAATCAAAGTTCGTTCCCCTGCCCCGGGCAAGGTTATTGCGGATCCAATTCGCAGCTGCCCCCGGCCGAATACAGCGGATCGCTGCAAGTACCATTAGACTGAACACTTCGTTGTTCATGTTCGCTTGCACACCCGAACCTACTGTTGCTGCGACAGTTATGCCGCTCTGGCAGCGTAGCCGCGTGCTTGTTGTGCGTCGTGCACTACTTGCCTGCGTTAACGCCAGGGTTATTTCCACACTACAGGTAATACTGTGACCAAAGATGAGCTGCGCGCAGAACTGGAGCGCCAGGAACAACGTTACAAGGACGTTTACGGCGGTGAAGTGACCACTTACGCCGCACAACCCGATCCGGAACGCAAACCGTGGCGCAAGCGTGCCAGCGTACGGGACCAGGCCTTCGCCCAGGAATTGGAAAAAATCGAGAAGGAACTCAAGGACCAGGCGCCCTAGCCCACTGCTGGCCCTGCCGTTGCGCAGCGCACCGGGAGCTTTACGCTCGACGCGCTGCAGCGGATTTTTGCGCGCTATCAAGTATGCCGTAATGGAATTTCACAAATTTCATACAACCGTTTGACTTTTTTCTGAAAGACAAAATCTTGCGCAAATATCTAATTTTTCTCGATTTTTTCGCATTTTAGGCGACGTTCAGCCACGCTTCGTCAACTCAATGGGTTGCAACGCAGGGTAGAAAAGTCGTCGAGCGGTCAGCAGCGGGGGGATCGATTACCGGGGATTTCTGGCATAATCGCGCCCCCTTATGACCGGGTCAGAATTCCTTCATGATCGATTTATTCAGCGGACTTGATGCCTGGGTACTGGTGAGCTTGCTGCTCGCTTTGACCTTCGTACTCGCCTTCGAGTTCATCAATGGCTTTCATGACACCGCTAACGCGGTAGCTACAGTCATCTATACCAAAGCCATGCCGCCGCACCTGGCCGTATTCTTCTCCGGCGTGTTCAATTTCCTCGGGGTTCTGCTCGGTGGTGTGGGTGTGGCTTATGCCATCGTGCACCTGCTGCCGGTTGAACTGCTGATCAATGTGAATACTGGCCACGGCCTGGCGATGGTCTTCTCTCTATTGGCAGCCGCGATCGCCTGGAACCTGGGTACCTGGTACTTCGGCATCCCGGCGTCCAGCTCTCACACCCTGATCGGCTCGATCCTCGGCGTCGGCCTGGCCAACGCCCTGATCAACGATATTCCCCTGGGTGACGGGGTCAACTGGCAGAAGGCAATCGACATTGGCATGTCGCTGGTGCTGTCGCCCATGGCCGGCTTTGCCGTAGCGGCCCTGGTGCTGATCGGCCTCAAGTGGTGGCGCCCGCTGTCGAAGATGCACAAGACGCCAGAACAGCGTCGCAAGCTCGACGACAAGAAGCACCCGCCCTTCTGGAACCGCCTGGTCCTGGTGATTTCGGCCATGGCCGTAAGCTTCGTACACGGTTCCAACGACGGCCAGAAAGGTATCGGCCTGATCATGCTGGTACTGATCGGTATCGTCCCGGCCCAGTTCGTTCTCGACCTGAACAGCACCACCTACCAGATCGAACGTACCCGCGACGCCACTTTGCACCTGAACCAGTTCTACCAGCGCAACCAAGCGACCCTGGGCGAATTCCTGGCCCTGGGCAAAGCGCAAAATGGCGACCTGCCGGAGCAGTTCAGCTGCAACCCGCAGCAGACCGAACCGACCATCAACGCCTTGCTCGACTCGCTCAAAGGTGTCACCGAGTACCGCTCGCTGACCCCGGAGAAACGCGTTGAAGTGCGTCGTTACCTGCTGTGCCTGGACGATACCGCGAAGAAGGTTGGCAAACTGCCTGGCCTGCAGGGCCGTGAAAAAGCTGACCTGGACAAGCTGCGCAAAGACCTGACGGCCACCACCGAATATGCCCCGTTCTGGGTCATCCTGGCGGTCGCCCTGGCCCTGGGCCTGGGTACCATGGTCGGCTGGAAGCGTGTGGTACTGACTATCGGCGAGAAAATCGGCAAGCAGGGCATGACCTATGCCCAGGGCATGTCGGCGCAGATCACTGCAGCCTGCGCCATCGGCATGGCCAACATCTTCAGCCTGCCGGTCTCGACCACCCACGTACTGTCTTCGGGTGTAGCAGGGACCATGGTGGCGAACAAGAGCGGCCTGCAAGGCGGCACCGTCAAGACCATCCTGCTGGCCTGGATCCTGACCCTGCCTGCAACCGTGGGCCTGTCGGCAGCCTTGTTCTGGTTGGCGACCAAGTTCATCGTCTGAACTGTCCCGCATTGAAAAAGGCGCCTTCGGGCGCCTTTTTCATGACTACGATCTAGCTCTGTATGAAAGGTATTCGAGCGATGGCCAGGCAAGGCGAAAACAGGCGAGGAAGCGGAGTTTACTGATTGTAAATGAGCATTCCGAGCCTGTTTTCAACGCAGCATGGACGAGCTCGGATGCGTTTCGTACAGAGCTTAGCGCCGCTTGTTGCCTCCGAGCAACGACCCCATCAATCCGCGCACCAACTGACGACCGAACTGGTTGGCCGCCTGGCGTACCGCCGACTTGATCGCCTGCCCCGCCGCGCTTTGCAGGAACTCGCCGGCTTTGTCGGCAAAACTTTCTTCCGTCGCTGCTGGCGCTTGTTCTGCTTCGGCCGCACCGCCCTTGCGAGCGTTGAGCATTTCATAGGCCGACTCACGATCGACCGGCTTGTCATAACGCCCGGCCAAGGGTGATTCGGCAATCAGCGCTGCCCGCTCAGCGGCGCTCAGCGGCCCGATTCGTGACTGCGGTGGCGCGATCAGCACACGCTGGACCATGCCTGGCGTGCCTTTCTCCTGCAGGGTGCCGACCAGCGCCTCACCAATACCCAGTTCGGTCAGCACGCTCAGGGTGTCGAACTGCGGATTGGGACGAAAGCCATCGGCCACAGCCTTGAGCGATTTCTGCTCCTTGGCGGTAAAGGCCCGCAGGCCGTGCTGAACACGCAAGCCCAGTTGCGCCAGGACATCGTCCGGCAGATCGCCCGGCGACTGGGTCACGAAGTACACCCCCACCCCTTTGGAGCGAATCAGCCGCACCACCTGCTCCAGGCGATCCTGCAGGGCCTTGGGCGTGCCATTGAACAGCAGGTGTGCCTCATCGAAGAACAGCGCCAGCAACGGTTTGTCGGCATCGCCGCGCTCGGGCAGTTGCTCGAACAATTCGGCCAGCAGCCACAACAGGAACGTTGCATAGACCTTCGGCGCTTCATGTACCAGGCGGCTGGCGTCAAGCAGGTGAATACGCCCGCGGCCATCGGCATCCGGCTGCAGAATGTCTTCCAGCTGCAAGGCCGGCTCGCCAAACAGGGCCTCGGCGCCCTGTTGCTCCAGGGTTGCCAGGCGCCGCAACAGCGCCTGACTGGAACCTGTGGTCATCAACGCGCTGTCTTCACCGAGCAGCTGCGGATTGTCCTTGAGGTGCGCAAGCAGGGCCTTGAGGTCCTTGATATCGAGCAGTAACAAGCCTTCGCGGTCGGCAACCTTGAACGCCGCATAGAGCGCCGCCTGCTGGCTGTCGGTCAACTCCAGCAAGTTACCCAGCAGCAGCGGGCCCATTTCACTGAGGGTCGTGCGCAATGGATGACCGGACTGACCGTGAATATCCCACAGGCTCACCGGATAGGCCTGCGGCCGGTGGTTGAGCCAAGGCATCCCGGCAATACGCTCGGCCACTTTGCCCTGGGGGTTGCCCACTGCGCCCAAGCCGCACAGGTCACCTTTGACGTCGGCGGCAAACACCGCCACCCCGGCGTCGCTGAAGGCTTCAGCCATGTGCTGCAGGGTCACGGTCTTGCCGGTACCCGTCGCCCCGGCCACCAGCCCGTGACGGTTGGCCAGGCGCATGGCCTGGGCCAGCGGCTGGCCGGAGAGGTCGGCACCAAGCACGAATTGCGAAGAGTCAGGCATGTTTTTTCACCCTCTGTTTAAAGCTTTGGCTTGAAACGGCCGATATTAAATAGCGATAGACCACCAGAAAGACAGGAATTGCCCGACAAGGACTTGGGACCTGCACTGCTTTCACGCTGTTCTTTGTGCGAACGACCCGGACAACAAGACCTTAGCGGATAGACACGTTATGAACAAAAGCCTCCGATTCAGCCACAAGATCCTATTGGCCGCCTCGCTGATCGTCATGATCGCCTTCACCCTGTTTACCTTGTACAACGATTTCTTGCAGCGTAATGCCATTCGCGAGGATCTGGAAAACTATCTTGAAGAAATGGGCGAGACCACTTCGACCAATATCAAGAACCTGTTTGACGGTCGTATTCTGCTGGTGCAAAACGTTGCGCAAAACATTGCCGCATTTCCCGAAGCCGACAAAGTTGGCACGCTGCTCGGCCAACAAGCCCTGGTTTCAAGTTTCCTGACGATTTACCTGGGTGACGTCAACGGTGGTTTCACCATTCGTCCGCAGACCAAAATGCCGGACGGTTATGACCCACGTGCACGCCCCTGGTACAAGGATGGTCTGGCAGCCAACGGGCCGATCCTCACCGAACCCTATATTGATGTCAGCACCGGCAAGATGGTCATCTCGGTGGTGGCAACCGCTGCACGCAATGTCGGCGTGGTCGGTGGCGACCTGGCGCTGGACGGCCTGACCGAGATCATCAACTCGCTGAATTTCGGCGGCATGGGCTACGCGTTCCTGGTCAACGATCAGGGCAAGATCCTCGTGCACCCGGACAAGAACCTGGTGATGAAGTCGCTGTCGGACCTGTTCCCGCAGAACACCCCGCGCATCAGCAAGGAACCGAGCGAAGTCGAGCTTGATGGCAAGACCCGGATCCTCAGCTTCGCCCCGGTCAAAGGCCTGCCTTCGGCCAACTGGTACATCGGCCTGTCGGTAGACAAGGACGAGGCCTACTCGATGCTGAGCGAGTTCCGCACCTCTGCAGTGATTGCCACCCTGGTGGCGGTCGTCATCATCATTGCCCTGCTCGGTTTGTTGATCCGCGTGCTGATGCAGCCGCTGCACACCATGAGCCGGGCCATGGCCGACATCGCCGAAGGTGAAGGCGACCTGACCAAGCGCCTGGCCATTCACAACCACGACGAATTCGGCATTCTCGGCACTGCCTTCAACCGTTTCGTCGAGCGTATTCATGGCTCGATCCGCGAAGTGTCCTCGGCCACCGAGCAGGTCAACGAAGTCGCCCTGCGGGTAGTCAGCGCCTCCAACTCGTCGATGGTCAACTCCGACGAGCAATCCAACCGCACCAACAGCGTGGCTGCGGCGATCAACCAGTTGGGGGCTGCAGCCCAGGAAATCGCTCACAACGCCGCCCAAGCCTCGCAACAGGCAAGCTCCGCCCGGCACCTGGCCGAGGAAGGCCAGCAAGTGGTTGACCGCAGCATCCAGGCGATGAACCGTCTGTCTGACCTGATCTGCACCTCCAGCTCGCATATCGAAACCCTCAACAGCAAGACGGTGAACATCGGGCAGATCCTTGAGGTGATCACCAGCATCTCCCAGCAAACCAACCTGCTCGCCCTCAACGCCGCCATCGAGGCAGCACGGGCCGGTGAAGCGGGTCGTGGGTTTGCCGTGGTGGCCGACGAGGTGCGCAACCTTGCGCATCGCACCCAGGAGTCGGCGCAGCAGGTGCAGAAAATGATCGAAGAGCTGCAGGTCGGCGCCCGTGAGTCGGTCGACACCATGGGCCAGAGCCAGCGCCACAGCCAGGACAGCGTCGAGATTGCCAACCAGGCGGGTGAGCGCCTGGGCAGCGTGACCCTGCGCATTGGCGAGATCGACGGCATGAACCAGTCGGTGGCCACTGCTACCGAGGAACAAACTGCCGTGGTCGATTCGATCAACATGGACATCAACGAAATCAACATGCTCAACCAGGAAGGCGTGGAGAACCTGCAATCGACCCTGCGCGCCTGCGCGGACCTGGAGCAACAGGCCAGCCGCCTGAAACAACTGGTGGGCAGCTTCCGCATCTAAAAAGTAGCTGCAAGCCTCAAGCTGCAAGAAAAAGCAGGCCGCGCACGGATCCGCTCTTTCTTGCAGCTTGAGGCTTGAGGCTTGAAGCTCCCGCCTCCCAAGCGAACAAACTATCCTTCATAGAGGTCAACCTTAGGGCGCGTCCGCTGCGGCTAAAGCTGCATGGCGACACACTCTGAAGGCGATCCTGGAGGGATGCTGATCGTGCACATCGCTGACATCACCATGTTCTACGCCCCGGCCAGTGGCGGCGTACGTACCTATCTTGATGCCAAACACCGCCGCCTGGGCCTTGCCCCCGGTGTCCGCCACAGCCTGCTGATCCCCGGCCCTAGCGCCAGCCAAGACAATGGCATCTACCAGGTGCCGGCACCGGCCCTGCCCTTCGGCAACGGTTATCGCTTTCCTCTGCGTCTGGCCCCATGGCGCACTCTTCTGCATGACCTGCAACCGGACCTGATTGAGGTCGGCGACCCCTACCTGACCGCCTGGGCTGCCCTGGACGCCCGCCGCGAGCGTGATGTGCCGGTCATCGGCTTCTACCATTCCGACTTGCCGCTACTGGTAAGCAACCGTATGGGCAACTGGTTCACGCCCAATGTCGAAGCCTACGTCAGCAAGCTCTACGGCAACTTCAACCGGGTGCTCGCACCCAGCCAGGTAATGGCCGACAAGTTGCGTGGGCTGGGCATCGACAACGTCCACGTGCAGCGCCTGGGTGTCGACCTGGACACTTTCAACCCGCTGCACCGCGACCTGACTTTACGCCGCGAACTGGGCATCGCCGACACCGCCCGCCTGCTGATCTTTGCCGGGCGCGGCTCGCGGGAAAAGAACCTGCCCGTGTTGCTCGACTGCATGGAGCGCCTGGGCAAACACTACCATCTGCTTCTGGTCGGCTCACACATGCCGGCCACTGTGCCGGCCAATGTCAGCGTCATTGGCCACTTCTGCCCGGCAGGCGAAATCGCCCGCCTGATGGCCAGCGCCGATGCCCTGCTGCACGCCGGCGATCAGGAAACCTTCGGCCTGGTCATTCTCGAAGCCATGGCCAGCGCCATCCCGGTGATTGCCGTGGCGGCCGGCGCCTTCCGCGAAATCGTCAATGATCATTGCGGCCGCCTGTGCCCACCCAATGATGGCCAGGCCATGGCCCGCACGGTCCAGGAGGTATTCGAAAGCGGTGCCCGCCAGATGGGGCTGCAAGCCCGTGCCCATGTCGAGCAGCACTATGCCTGGGATAGCGTGGTCAGCGGCCTGCTGGAACATTATCGGGCGGTACTGGGCTACCCGAGGCCGGTGCGCGCCCATGCCTGAGCCAGCCGATCGACCAAGCCTGCTGCTGGTGCTGCACGATGTCGCGCCGCAAACCTGGCCGGACTACCAGCCCTTTGTCGAAGCGGTCGATACCCTGGGCGACATTCCCATGACCTGGCTGGTGGTGCCGGACTTTCACAAGTGCAATCCCCTGGAGCAAGCCCCGGGTTTTCGCCTGATGCTCGACCGGCGCCTGCAGCGTGGCGATGAAATGGCCCTGCATGGCTACTTTCACACCGATGACAGCCCGCCGCCGCGCTCACTGCGGGACTATCTGCTGCGCCGGGTCTACACCCGGGAAGGCGAGTTCTACAGCCTCGGCCAGGCTCAGGCGCAGGCGCGCCTTGAGGCCGGCATCGAGCTGTTCCAGCGTTATGGCTGGCCATTGGCAGGCTTCGTCGCCCCGGGCTGGCTGATGAGCGACGGCACCCGTCAAGTTTTGCGCCAGTTACCGCTGCGCTACACCAGCGACCCGCAGCACATCTATCATCTGCCCGAGTTCGACCCTATCCCTGCTCCCGGCCTGGTCTGGAGCGCGCGCAGCAACTGGCGCCGTGGTGTATCGAAAATTCTCTGTCATGCATATGAAGTGCAGCTGCGCCACGCGCCGGTGATACGCCTGGGCGTGCACCCGGTGGACATGCGCCATGGACTATCGCGCCAGTACTGGCTGAAAACCTTGCAACGACTGCTGCACCAGGGCCGCGAACCCCTGACCAAATCCGCTTGGCTGGCCAGCAGGCATGGCAGATGAAGCACCTGCTTGATGAGGGCTGCGGCTCAATCAGCCACGGTTTTGTCGCCAGTCAGCCTGAGCTGCTCCCAGAGCTCGACGGCACCGGGAAAATCGGTGCCGTCATCGCTGCCCAGGGCATCGGGGTCGTAACGGCTCAAACAGCCCTCGCCGAGGGTCGGTGGAGCCTTGGAGGTTGCCTTGTCGAGGGGATCGGCCATGCTGCAACCTCCTGCGCAACGTCTTAGTTGAACACCACGGTCTTGTTGCCATGCACCAGCACGCGGTCTTCCAGGTGATAGCGCAAGCCGCGGGCCAGCACCATCTTCTCGACATCACGACCGAAACGCACCATATCGTCGATGCTGTCGCTGTGGCTGACACGCACCACGTCCTGCTCGATGATCGGGCCGGCGTCGAGTTCTTCGGTGACGTAGTGGCAGGTAGCCCCGATCAGCTTGACCCCGCGCAGCGAAGCTTGATGGTAAGGCTTGGCACCGACGAACGACGGCAGGAAACTGTGATGGATGTTGATCACCTGCTGGGCGTACTCCTGGCACAGCTGCGGCGGCAGGATCTGCATGTAGCGGGCCAGAACCACCACGTCGGCACCGTGTTCCTTGACCAGACGCGACACCTCGGCAAACGCCGGTTGCTTGTTCTGCGGGTCGACCGGCACGTGGAAGAAGGGGATGCCGTGCCACTCGACCATGCTGCGCAAGTCGTTGTGGTTGGAGATCACGCAGGGAATGTCGCAATCCAGCTCCTTGGCGTGCCAGCGGTGCAGCAGGTCAGCCAGGCAGTGGGATTCGCGGCTGGCCATCAGCACCACGCGCTTTTTCTGGTCGGTATCGGTAATCCGCCAGACCATCGAAAACTCTTCGGCGATCGGTGCGAATGCCTCACGGAACGCTTCAATACCAAACGGCAGCGTCTCGGCGCGGATTTCATGGCGCATGAAGAACCAACCGCTCTGCTCATCGGAGTGATGGCTCGCTTCGTTGATCCAGCCGTTATAGGACGCCAGGAAGTTACTGACTTTGGCGACGATGCCAACGCGGTCGGGGCAAGCGATCACCAGTCGGTAGGTGCGCATGAGGGGGTCTCCATAAACCTTTGCAAAGGCGCTCATTCTAGCGAGTGCCCGGCAAAACTGCAGTACTGATTACTCGCGACCTGTCACCTGCAGCGCCAGCGCAGGCATGGACCTGGCCGGCAGACCATGCCGGCACCGGGTTTAAGTTAACTATTGGCAACGGAGTTAGTTTGTAAATTTTCCTTAACCTGGTCACACGAGGTGTTTAACAATTGATTTGGGCTAATTACCTGCAATATTGTTTACTTGAGGGGAGTGTCTGATTACTATTGCCGCACTGTCCCTGTAAACACCCTTCATTTCCAAGGAACGCCTCATGTCCCTGATCAACGAATATCGCGCTACCGAAGAAGCCATCAAAGAACTGCAGGCCCGTTTGCAGAACCTGTCGCAAGACGACAAGCTGCAAACCGAGCTGGAGTTCGAAGGCAAACTGCGTGCACTGATGGGCGAATATTCGAAGTCCCTGCGTGACATCATTGCGCTGCTGGATCCAGAAGCCAAACTGAGCAAAGCACCTCGCGGCGCGGTAAAAGCCACCGGCACCAAGCGTGCGCGCAAGGTCAAGCAATACAAGAACCCGCACAACGGCGAAGTGATTGAAACCAAGGGCGGCAACCACAAAACCCTGAAAGAATGGAAAGCCAAATGGGGTGGCGATGTGGTTGAAGGCTGGGCAACCCTGCTGGGTTAATAAGCCCGCTGGCGGCCTTGTGTTACTCGCTTAAAAAACGCCAGCTTAGCTGGCGTTTTTTATTTTCAACAATTGCTTACATTGCCAATCGCAACTTCAACCTCTGCACATGTTCCCGCCACTGGCCGAGCAACGCCTGTTGTCCGGTATCGGCCTCTGCCCAGCAGTCCTCAAGCGCCCGCTCGAAGTCGCCGATGGTATTGGGCGCGCCCATCAACGGATCGCTCAGGCGTTGCTGACAGAAGCGTTGCCAGCGCTGGTGCTCTTCGGCAGTCAAGGTCTCGGTGAAATTACGCGCGCGGTAACGAAACAACAGTTCCGCCAGTCGCTCATCATCGAACATCCATTGACCCTGGCCCAACTGCCGTGGATCGACAGTGCGCACTTGTTCGCACAGGCGACGATCACGATCACCAAGAAAGCCGTCATACAACTGCTGTTCCGGATCGTCGCAGGGGGCAAATTCCTCGGCACTGTAAATGACCGGCAGTTTGTTTTGCCATTGCCCTGCCGCAGCGATCAGGCTGGCCGCTCGCTGTTGATACTCAGCCATATCCAGTTCCAGCCGCTGTTGATCTTCAGGCCGCAATACGCCCAGCGGTGCGACCACCGGACAGCGATTGACATGAATTAACTTCAGCGGCACCGGCAATTGTCCGTCAGGCATTTCCTCACGGCGGGTGTATAAACGCTGACGCAGTGAATCAGCGTCCTCGTCGATCAACGGCCGAGTATCGAGATGCAAATCACAGACAATCAAGGCATTGCGATTTCGCGGGTGCCAGGCCAAAGGCAATACAACACCCAAGTAATTGCGCGCAGCTGAAAAACGCCCGGAAATATGCACCATCGGTTGTAATAATCGGATCTGGTCGAGGACTTTCTGCTTGCTGCGCAGTTGAAACAACCAGTCATAGAGCTTTGGCTGCTTCTGTCGGATCAATCGTGCAAGCGCAATAGTTGCCCGCACATCCGACAAGGCCTCGTGCGCCTGGCCATGGTCGATGCCATTTGCTGCACTCAACAACTCCAGGCGTAGGCTGGTCCGGCCCTCCTGTTGCGGCCAGACAATGCCTTCAGGGCGCAGCGCATAAGCACTGCGAACGATATCGATCAAGTCCCAACGGCTGTTGCCGCCCTGCCACTCGCGCGCATAAGGGTCGAAGAAGTTGCGGTACAGGCTGTAGCGGGTGACCTCATCGTCGAAACGCAAACTATTGTAGCCCGCGCCACAGGTGCCCGGACGCGCCAGCTCGGCATGTACGCGGGTCATGAACTCGGCTTCGCCCAACCCCCGGCTGGCCAGTTGCGCCGGCGTGATGCCGGTGACCAGACATGCCTTGGGGTGCGGCAGGATATCGTCGCTGGGCTGGCAATAGAAGTTGATCGGCGCCTCGATCTCGTTGAGATCCAGGTCAGTACGCACACCGGCGACCTGCAGGGGTCGATCGTTGCGCGGATTGATACCGGTGGTTTCGTAGTCGTGCCAGAAAATGCTGGAGCTCACGGGGTCGTCCTGAACATAAGATCGACCAGAGTCTAGGGCCCGCAGCCCGCCACGGCCAGTGTCAGGCGGAGGCGTTCAACGGATGGAAGCTGAAATAGTGGCGCAAGGCACGCACCAGTTGCTCGAATTCGCGCGGTGCCTGCAGCAGCATGAAGCCCGAGTCGTAATGGCCGGGGGTCTGGTCTTCATGGCTCCACAGGCAACTGGCAGTCAGGTTGATCAGGTGCAGGGCACCCTCCTGGCCCGGGACTTTGAGCTGCAACTCGAAATCCGGGCCGACCAGCATCGGTAGCTGGCTGATCAGCATCAGGCCGTCTTCAGACACATTTCCCAGATAGCCAATGGGCTGGTCGGTGAAGCGGTTGAAGACTTTAAGGAAATAAGGGAGCTGGTGACGCTCGATTCGGCGCTCGTCAAGCATGGTCGGGATCGCTGTCGAAGACCCTTTTAGCAGGGCCGCGCTAGGGCTGCTGTTTTCATTCATCTCAGCAACAAGATTAGCTCAACCTGACCCCTACGTCACAATCAGACTCGACCACTTTAGTATTAACGCCAAGGCGTTGTCGTTGCTGGCCGGGCGATAGCTGCCTCGCCGGTGCGCAAGTGCCCCAGTTGCTCGAGCGTCTGCAGGCGGGCGCGGGCGCGGTAGGCGTATTCGCTCTGCGGGTAACGCTGGGAGATGAACTGGTAGGTCTGTGCCGCATCGACGAACAGCTTCTGGCGCTCCAGGCACTGGCCACGCAGCAGCGACACTTCCGGCTGGATGAATGGTCGCGCACGGCTGGTGCGATCGACCTGGGACAGCTCGAGCATCACCCGCTCGCAATTACCCCGGTCATAGGCGCGGTAAGCGTTATTCAGATGATGGTCCATCGACCAGCGGGTGCAGCCGACGACGCTGGTCGCCAGGGCTAAAACGATCAAGGCTCGCATGGGGGTTCTCCTGTATTGAGCAGTGTATCGGCTTTGATTGATAAATCTGTAGAGCGTGCTGGTTGTAGCGGCCTCATCGCGGGGCAAGCCCGCTCCCACACGCCAAGCGGCAGGTAGTGCAAAGGAACAATGACTACAGCGATTTTCCGGAGTAGCCTTTCGCTGCGCTTCACTATAGGAGTCTGTGCATGACCATCCGCCGTACCAAAATCGTCGCCACCCTTGGCCCCGCCAGCAACTCGCCGGAAGTGATCGAGCAACTGATCCTCGCAGGCCTGGATGTCGCTCGCCTGAACTTCTCCCACGGCACGCCTGACGAGCACAAGGCTCGCGCGCGCCTGATCCGCGACATCGCTGCCCGCCTCGGCCGCCACGTGGCGCTGCTCGGCGACCTGCAAGGGCCGAAGATCCGCATCGCCAAATTCAGCAACAAGCGTATCGAACTCAAGGTCGGTGACCGCTTCACCTTCTCCACCGCCCACCCGCTGACCGAAGGTACCCAGGATATCGTCGGCATCGACTACCCGGACCTGGTCAAGGACTGCGGTGTCGGTGACGAATTGCTGCTCGACGACGGCCGTGTGGTCATGCGCGTAGAAAGCGCCACCGCCGACGCCCTGCATTGCGAAGTACTGATCGGCGGCCCGCTGTCCGATCACAAAGGCATCAACCGTCGCGGCGGCGGCCTGACCGCTCCGGCCCTGACTGAAAAAGACAAGGCCGACATCAAGCTGGCCGCCGAAATGGACCTGGATTATCTGGCCGTTTCTTTCCCACGCGATGCCTCCGACATGGAATACGCCCGTCGCCTGCGCGACGAAGCGGGCGGCAGTGCCTGGCTGGTAGCCAAGATCGAACGCGCCGAAGCAGTCGCCGACGACGAGACCCTCGACGGTCTGATCGCCGCCAGTGACGCAGTCATGGTTGCCCGCGGCGACCTGGGCGTGGAAATCGGCGATGCCGAGCTGATCGCGATCCAGAAGAAGATCATCCAGCACGCCCGTCGCAACAACAAGGCGGTGATTGTAGCGACCCAGATGATGGAGTCGATGATCCAGAACCCGATGCCGACCCGCGCCGAAGTGTCCGACGTGGCCAACGCCGTGCTGGATAACACCGATGCGGTGATGCTCTCGGCCGAAAGCGCCGCGGGTGCCTACCCGATCGAAGCGGTACAGGCCATGGCGCGTATCTGCCTGGGTGCGGAAAAACACCCGACCAGCCAGAAGTCCAGCCACCGCCTGCACACCCGCTTCGAGCGCTGCGACGAAAGCATCGCCCTGGCGGCGATGTACACCGCCAACCACTTCCCTGGCGTCAAGGCGATCATCGCCCTCACCGAAAGTGGTTACACCCCGCTGATCATGTCGCGTCTGCGTTCATCGGTGCCGATCTACGCCTTCTCGCCGCACCGCGCCACCCTGGCCCGCGCCGCGATGTTCCGTGGCGTGTACCCGGTAGCGTTCGACCCGGCAGCCCTGCCGGCCGACAAAGTCAGCCAGGCGGCGGTCGATGAGCTGCTGCAGCGCGGCGCGGTCGAGCCAGGTGACTGGGCGATCCTGACCAAAGGCGACAGCTACCACACCATCGGTGGCACCAATGGCATGAAGATCCTGCACGTTGGTGATTCGCTGGTCTGATCCGCAGACCCTGCTGAACAAAGCCCCGCAGCTTGTGTTGCGGGGCTTTTTTTGTGCCCGTGCGCAATCAAGCGTGCGCAATAAAAGCATCGGCAAAAATTTGGTTGCGCGGCAAGCCGGCAAGGAACATGCGCCGGGAAAACTGCTCGACACTGGCCGCCGAGCCGCAGGCCAGGGCCACAGTCTGACGTGACTGCAAGTGCAACGCTGCCAATGCCTGAGGCAACTCAGCCGGGGTCAGCAGCTCGACCTGCAATTGCCGGTGACGGCTGGCCAGTTCGGTCAATGGTTGCGCCAGGTAATGCTCCTGAGCGTCATGGGCCAGGTGCAGCAGGCGAATCGGGCCGTGATGTGCCTGACGCAGCGCCTCGCGCAGAATCCCCCACAATGGCGCCAGGCCAGTACCCGCCGCCAGCAGCCACAGCGGGCGTTCCTGCCAGTCGGGGTCGTAGTGCAAGGCACCACCGCGCAACTCGCCCAGGTGCAGGGTCGAAGCGCTGGACAATTGCCGCGCCTGATCGCAAAAGGCCCCAGGTTGCCGGCAATCGAGATGAAACTCGAGAAAGCCCTCCTCCCCCGGCAGACTGGCCAGAGAATATGGCCGGGCGACCCCGCTCGGGCTCCATAGCACCAAGTGCTGACCGGCCTGATAACGCAGTGGTCGTTGCGGCGCAAGACGCAAGCGCAACACCGTGGGGCTCAACCAGTCCAAACCGACAACCTGCGCTGGCAAGCCATCCGCAAGCGGGTCGAATACCGCCACCTGCAAGTCTTCATCGACACTGCACTGGCACGCCAGGCGCCATCCTTGCTGACGCTTGTCAGCCGCCAAGGCATCGGGCCTGGCATCCCCCGGCCGGCCTTGCAGGCAACGCACCAGGCAAGCATGACAGCTGCCGGCGCGGCAACTGTAGGGCACCGTGAGGCCGGCATCATTCAAGGCGTCGAGCAGGTTACTGCCTGGCGCCACCGCCCATTGCCGCTGCCCCACCCGCAACTCAGGCATCGACAGTCTCCCATGCGGCCAGACAGCGATTACGCCCGCGGCGCTTGGCTCGATACAACGCCTGATCCGCGCGCTGCAGGGCCACGTCGAGGTCATCACCGGCGCCCAGCAAGGTCATTCCGGCCGACAGGCTCAACGGCTCGACACGCAAACCTACTGCTGGCGGCTGGGCCAGGGCAAAGGCTTTACGCAACCGCTCGCAACAGTCGGCGAGTTGCACCTCGGTGCAATCGGGCAGCAACAGCACAAACTCTTCACCCCCATAGCGGGCCAATACAGCGGGTTCCTCCAGGCATTCGCTGGCGATCGAGGCGAAGGCCTGCAGCACCTGATCGCCAGCGGCATGGCCATACAGGTCATTGATACGTTTGAAATGATCAAGGTCGATCAGGGCCAGCCCATGGCAATGCTCGGCGCGCATGCGCTCCAACTCACGCGTGGCCAAGCCCAGAAAGTGCCGACGGTTGAACAGGCCGGTCAGTTCATCGGTAGCCACCAGGCCTTCGAGCTGGCGCATCATGCCGCGCAGGGTGTCCTGATGGGCCTGCAAGGCATGGCGCCGCTGGCGCATACGCTGTCGGGCAGCCTGCACATAACGGGCATACAGGCACAACCAGCACAGCACCACCAGCAGCGCGCCACCCTGCAGCAGCCAAAGTGATGGATCGAGCTGCGGCACCTGCCAGGCCTCCCAGGCCATCAGGCCGGCGAAGCTCAACAGCACCAGCAGCGCACAACGCACGAACACCCGGCCGCGCAGGTGAAACAGGCCGAACAGCAGGATCAAGGGGTAGAACATCAAGAAGGTGCCACGGCCCTGGTCGAGCTGGGCCAACAGCCAGGTATGCCAGGCGATCGCCAGCAGGATCTGCAACTGGGTCAGGCTCGGGTCATTGAAACGCAGGTTACGCCCGCTGACAAACACCCAGCCGAGCATCACCTGGCACAACAGTAACAGGCCACCACCAAGCAACAAGGCATCCTGGGAGGCTTGCAGGTGCCCGCTCAAGCGCGCACCCCAGACCAGTGCCAGCACCAGCACATAAGTGCCCGCAGCCAATAGAAAGCGTTTGAGTAGCAGTGTCTGCAGCGCTGTTTCGGTCACAGGTGACTCACCGTGCCCTGGCCAAGGCAGAGGAATGGGGCATGGCCAACCGCCACTTTAGGGTCTGTGACGAATAATTGCCATGTTTGCCCGGATCGGCAGAGGCTCAGGCAAGAACGGTGCCCACGCCTTGCCGACCTTGGTGGGGACCTTTGGTACGTGTACCGGCGGCAGATGCGCGCTATACTGCCGCGCCTTTTTTGCGCCGACAGCCTTGCGTTGGCGCCTGTTGAAGGTCGTTTCGACACCTCGGCCAGTCCGCGTCGGAATACCTTAATGAATGTTCCCGTCTTTAAGAGGAGCGCGCTGCATGACCGTGATCAAGCAAGACGACCTGATTCAGAGCGTTGCCGACGCCCTGCAGTTCATTTCGTACTACCACCCCGTTGATTTCATCCAGGCCATGCATGAGGCCTATCTGCGTGAAGAGTCGCCGGCTGCACGCGACTCCATCGCCCAGATCCTGATCAACTCGCGCATGTGCGCCACCGGCCACCGGCCGATCTGCCAGGACACCGGTATCGTCACCGTGTTCGTGCGCGTCGGCATGGATGTGCGCTGGGATGGCGCCACCATGAGCCTGGACGACATGATCAACGAAGGCGTGCGCCGCGCCTACAACCTGCCGGAAAACGTCCTGCGCGCATCCATCCTGGCCGACCCGGCCGGTAGCCGCAAGAACACCAAGGACAACACCCCGGCGGTCATCCACTACTCCATCGTCCCGGGCAACACCGTGGAAGTGGACGTGGCAGCCAAAGGCGGCGGCTCCGAGAACAAGTCGAAAATGGCCATGCTCAACCCGTCCGACTCGATCGTCGACTGGGTTCTGAAGACCGTTCCGACCATGGGTGCCGGCTGGTGTCCACCGGGCATGCTCGGCATCGGCATCGGCGGCACCGCCGAGAAAGCCGCAGTGATGGCCAAGGAAGTGTTGATGGAATCCATCGACATCCACGAGCTCAAGGCCCGTGGCCCGCAGAACCGCATCGAAGAGATCCGCCTGGAGCTGTTCGACAAGGTCAACCAGCTGGGCATCGGCGCCCAGGGCCTGGGCGGCCTGACCACCGTGCTCGACGTCAAGATCATGGACTACCCGACCCACGCCGCCTCGTTGCCGGTGTGCATGATCCCCAACTGCGCCGCCACCCGTCACGCCCACTTCGTGCTCGACGGCTCGGGCCCGGCCGACCTGGAAGCACCATCGCTGGACGCCTACCCGGAAATCGTCTGGGAAGCCGGCCCTTCGGCTCGCCGCGTCAACCTCGACACCCTGACCCCGGAAGACGTACAGAGCTGGAAACCGGGCGAGACCATCCTGCTCAACGGCAAGATGCTCACCGGCCGCGACGCTGCGCACAAGCGCATGGTCGAGATGCTCAACAAGGGCGAAGAACTGCCGGTCGACCTCAAGGGTCGCTTCATCTACTACGTCGGCCCGGTTGATCCGGTGGGTGACGAAGTGGTTGGCCCGGCAGGCCCGACCACCGCAACGCGGATGGACAAGTTCACCCGGCAGATCCTCGAGCAAACCGGCTTGCTGGGCATGATCGGCAAATCCGAGCGCGGCCCGACCGCCATCGAAGCGATCAAGGACAACAAGGCTGTGTACCTGATGGCCGTTGGCGGCGCTGCCTACCTGGTCGCCCAGGCGATCAAGAAGTCCAAGGTCCTGGCCTTCGCCGAACTGGGCATGGAAGCGATCTACGAGTTCGAGGTCAAGGACATGCCGGTGACTGTCGCCGTCGACAGCAATGGCGAGTCGGTGCACATCACAGGCCCCGCGATCTGGCAGCACAAGATCGCTGAAAGCCTGGCGGTGGAAGTGAAGTAAGCCTAGCGGCTCACGCTTGGAAAAATGCGGCAGCGGGCCTGAGCCCTCTGCCGCATTTTTCTTTAGTGGGAATACCTGGCCACCAAGGGCGATGTCGCTTTGACTTGCGCGAGGATGTCCGGCAATACACGACAAAGTTTAGCGGAAGCCGGCTCCGAGAAACCGCCATGGCCCGCGTAGAGCAACACATTGCCATCTACCTGCATGTGAACATCCACTATGTCATTGAGCGAGGTTAGCTGACTGCCTGCGGTGCCTTCCTCACTACTGCCATTGCCGAACTTTTCCTCTATTTGCCCTTGCGCTGTGATGCACCAAAGGTATGTCATCTCACCAATGGTTGGTTCTTCCCAGCCCAAATACCTGCAGGCCGCGAGGATCCTTCCCTCGTATCCTGGGGATAGAAAATAGAATCCCGTGCCTTGAGGCAATCCCAATAGCCCGCCTTCGGCAAATCCCTCGTCCAGATGACCGTCCTCTTTAAGACCGATCAGGATGTTGCCAAAAAAATTCGGATAGGTGTCCGTGAAACCACCGACAAACAACCTTCCAGCATTGCCTGCAAGCAGGCTGTACAGGCTGACTTGCCCGCCCGGGTGTTCGCTCGCAAACATGCTAAAACCATTGCCTTGTGGGCCGAAGCTGGTATCTGCCATGCCGTCGTCGGTAAGCCTTGCAACAAAGCCATAGTCCGCTATCCAACCACACGCTACGACCCGGTGCTGCTCATCGAGAATGACGCTGCCGATTTTCGCCAGCTCACCATTAACGACAATCTGTATGCAGCCCCCCTGAAACGCTTCATCCAGATTTCCGCTTGCATCAAGCTTGACAATGAAATCACCCTGAGTCTGAAAGCGGCTTCTGATTGAAAAAATCAGACCGCCATCCTGCGCTACTTGGCCTGTTGCAACAGTATTTTTGGGCACACTCTTGAGACGAGGTTTTGCACACGCCCACTGGGTCGCTACTGCGCAAAGCGTAGCGTCTGCCTTCGTTGCATTTACCTGAAGTACGCCACTGCTCGCCCCCACCAGCGTGAAAGTCGCCGTTCCATTCTCACCGTAATCGAGGTCTAGGTCCCCATCGGCGCGCACCTTGGAAACAAATGCTTGGGCAGCCTCCCCAGCCAGCAGCACACCAATGACCAGACAATCATTGGCAGCCGTACGGATAGCATAAAGAGGATGCACAAAACGGACATTGTCTTCCTCCGGCCTAACAATTCTCAGGAACTTGGTCCCTCCTTCGCCAAACCGGGGATCTACCTGACCATTGGCCAAACGCCCCTGAATATAAAAGCCACTGACATTTAAGCTTAAGTCTAAATAGAAATTGCGAATAGCGCCTGTGGCCAAGCTGCATATCGCACCTTGCGACTTTTCATAATCAGTGCCGACATACCCTGCATCACCGAAGGAAAGATCGATATTTCCGTGGTTATTCCGAGCCTTCATTTCGTACCCTCCAAGGGTAGATAAGAGACTCATTGAAACGTCTTCTTTTCCCCTGAACAACTAGCAAAAATACTAGTCGCGACGGTCGAGCAGGTTGACCACCAGCCGGTCGAGCCAGCCCCACAAGCGTTGCTGCACGCGCTTCCACAACGGCCGCGCATGCCAGTGGGCAAGGTCAACGGCCAGGCTCTGGGCGAAGTCACGCTCAAAGCTCGCCGCCACATCTGCGGTCAGGGGTGGGTCGATGGCCTCGACATTGGCTTCAAGGTTGAACCGCAGGTTCCAGTGATCGAAGTTGCACGAGCCGATACTGACCCAGTCGTCCACCAGCACCATCTTCAAGTGCAGGAAACACGGCTGGTACTCGAAGATTTTCACACCGGCGCGCAATAGCCGCGGGTAATAGCGATGGCCGGCATAGCGCACCGAAGGGTGATCGGTGCGCGGCCCGGTCAGCAACAGGCGCACGTCGATACCACGGGAAGCGGCGCGGCGCAGGGAGCGACGGACCTTCCAGGTCGGCAGAAAGTAAGGTGTCGCCAGCCAGATCCGCCGCTGGCCACTGTTCAACGCACGCACCAGCGATTGCAGAATGTCCCGGTGCTGGCGGGCGTCGGCGTAGGCCACCCGGCCCATGCCGATGCCTCTGTCCGGAACCCGTGGCAAGCGCGGCAGGCCGAAATGGGTCGGTGGCCGCCAGGCGGTGCGGCGCAGATTGGCGCGCCACTGGCGATCAAAGAGCATCTGCCAATCGGCCACCAGCGGGCCTTGCATCTGCACCATCACTTCGTGCCATTCGCTGACGTCTTCGCTCGGGGTCCAGAACTGGTCAGTGACACCGGTGCCGCCCACCACCGCCCAGGCCTGGTCGACCAACAGCAGCTTGCGATGATCGCGGTACAGGTTGCGCAAGCCCCGGCGCCAGCGCAGGCGGTTGTACCAGCGCAGTTCGACGCCGGCCGCCAGCAAGCGCTGACGCAGGCTCAGGGTGAAGGCCAGCGAGCCGTAATCATCGAACAGGCAACGCACCTGCACCCCGCGCTCGGCGGCCTGCACCAGGGCCTGGACCATGGCCTCGGCGCAGGCCCCCGCCTCTACCAGGTACAGTTCCAGATCCACCTGATGCTCGGCGCGCACGATGGCGGTGAGCATGCGCGGGAAGAATTGCGGACCGTCGATCAACAGCTCGAACCGATTGCCATCGCGCCAGGGAAAGACCGGTCCGGCCATCTCAACGCGCCGTGAAAATCAGCACCGCAGCCACCGGCACCGACGGGCTGATGGACTTGAGCCCGGCCAGCTTGCGCAGGGTGGCAAGGCCTGGGAGCAAATCAAAATCATCGGCGCGCAGCATCAACGGCTCCAGGGTCACCACCTGAAAGCGCCGCTCATCCAGGCGGGTGGCCAGTAACAGAGCACTGTAACTGTGCTGCTTGCCATGCAGGCTGACGGTCAAGGGCAGGCGCAGTTCCACCTGGGCACCGTTGGCCAGGTCGTTGATCGGGCGCAGGTCGATCTGCGCGCTGACCGTGGCTTCGGGGAACTTGGCGAACTCGAACAGTTCCTTGCGCATGCGCTCATCACGCAACGGTACACCACTGCTGTTGGAGTCCATCTCGATCTGCAGTTCGGCGGCGCCCTTGCGATCGACCTTGCCATGCAAGACGAGGAAACGATGCACCTCGGCCGTGTCGCCGTTCTTGCTGGAGATAAACGACAGGCGCGACGATTCGCCGTCCAGGTGCCAATTGGCCTGGGCAGGGAGACTCAAGACGACCAGCAGGGTTAGCAGAAGACGCGGCAGACTGAACATGTGAAATCCTGTAACACAATGGTCATCAACCTTACCCGGCTGCCTTCACGGCAGCAAGCGACAGCCCACGCGTGGCCCTTGCCATTGCGCTCGGCTTGCTACTCCCAACCCTTCAGCGCGAATCAACCGCTGCTGGACATCCTCATCCAGGCCACTCAGTGGCAGGTACTGCTGTACGTAGCTCCGGCAATAGTGGGAGTCGAAATTCATGACATAGCGGCACGAGCAGTACTCCTTGGCCGAATAGGCGCTGAGAATACCGGGGAAATCCGCCAGCGCCTGGCGTTCGTACCAGCCCCAGGCGCCTGCCAGCAGGATCAGCACCAGCACTATGCGCTTCATGGTAGTGCCTCGCTGGTCGCTGCCAGTACCCGCTTTAGTAGTTCGTTATGGGCGAAGCTATCGTCACGGTCATCAGCAAAACGCACGATCACCAACTTGCGCGCAGGCAGTACATACAGCGCCTGGCCCCAGTGCCCGAGGGCTGCGTAAGTGTCGGATGGCGCATCCGGCCAGGGTTGCGCTCTGCCGGGCAACGCCTGGTTGAGCCACCAGTGCCCACCTGGGTTTGCCTCACCAGGTTGCGAAGTGGCTTGCAGGAACGGCTGGCGATTGAACGCAACCCAATCGCTGGCCAGCAATTGCCGCGACTGCCAGCGGCCTTCACGCAGCATCAACAGCCCGATGCGCGCCAGATCACGGGCGCTCAGGTACAGGTAGGAGGACCCCACCAGGGTGCCTTTGCCGTCACGCTCCCACACGGCGCTACCAATACCCAGGGGTTCGAACAAAGCGTGCCAGGGATACTCTGCATAACCGCCCTCGCCAACCATCTCGCGCAAGGCCGCTGCCAGCACGTTGCTGTCCCCGCTGGAGTAGAGAAAGCGCAGCCCAGGGCTTACCGCCTCAGGCCTGGCTGCGGTGTAGTCGGCCATATCGCCGCGCCCGCGGGTGTAGAGCATGGCCACTACCGATGACTTGAGCGGCGCGTATTCGTAGTCCTCCTGCCAGTCCAGACCGCTGGCCCAATGCAGCAGGTCTTCGATGCGCACCTGGGGATGGGCGCGCATGGGCGGGTAGAAACGCGCCACCGGATCCTGCAGGTCAAAGCGGCCCTGGGCGTGGGCGACACCCAACAGGGTCGCCAGTACGCTCTTGCTGATCGACCAGGTCAGGTGCGCGGTTTGCGCCGTGTTGGGCGCTGCATAGCGCTCATAGACAATGCGCCCGTCGGCGATCACCAGCAGGGCGTCGGTGCGCACGCCCTGGCGTTGTTCATCATTACGTGGAGCGAAGGCATAGCGTTCGACCGCCTGCCAGGCGCCTGGGTTGGCATCATCGGCAACCGGCCAGTCAGGTACGGGCCAATACTCTGCGGCCGACACGGCCTTGCTGAAGGCAAGAACAGCCAGTATCCACCACACCACTCTGCTCATGCCGCGCACTCTTGGCCAGGGTTCGCCCAGCCTGCCAGCGGTTCATGACAATCCGGCGGCGGCCCACGCCTTGGCCAGGCGCTTGGCCCGGGCGGCGCTAGCAATCTCCAGCAAACCCTGGTCGCGTTGCCACAGGCTGGCCCACTCGTCGGGGCCTGCCAGCAGCGCCAGGTTGATCTCCTCTTTCAAGGCGTTGAACTGGGCAAACAGGCCACCTAGCAGCAGATGGCTGGCCGCGACATCCGCGCACTGGCGAGTGCTTTCTGCACAGCCGCCGAGCAGGCCGATCAGGCGCAGCTGCAGGCTCTGCGGCCAACCGCTTTCCTGACCGACGCCATACAGCCAGGCACACAGGGCGCTGAGCACATAAAGATCCTCCAGCGAGCGGAAGGGTTTGACGTAGGCATCCCAGCCGTCACCGGCCAGGCGCTCGCACAATGCGCCGTCCAGGTGCAGGCGGGCATGGCCGACTTCCGGCATCAACGGCAAGGACGGCAGGGGTTCCAGGCTTACACCCGGCTCGCCGGCATAGACCACCGCCAGGCTCAGTTCCACCGGCTGCCCGGACGCTTCGCAACGCGCCGCCACCAGCAGCCACTCGGCATCGAGCCCGGCGGTGACAAAGTCCTTGCTGCCCGTCAGGCGCAGATCATCCAGACGCACGTGCATGTCCGCCGGGCGCACGCTGCGCCGCTCACTGGCACACAGGGCGCCAAGGCTCTGCGGCGCACTGGGCCACAGCACCCGCAGCGCCGCCTGGTAACCGACCAGGAAGGCCAGGCCCGGGGTGTTCATGGCCCGCCCACCGAGCACCGCCAGCTCGAACGGGCTGACCGGGCCCAGGCGCGCCAGCAGGCTGGAATAGGTGTCGGCCAGCGTCGCGGCCTGTGGGTGTCGTTGTCGGTCGTTGAGTCGTTGCAACCAGGCCATCGAAGCGCTCCTTGGGGGCTGTCATACAAGCATCACCAATTCTTCACGGGGGTGACACCGCATCTACCTAGGCTGAGCTTGCACAACAAAGTCGACCGGCCGCAACCCCATGGCTGGCTTATGGAGACACGCAATGACTCGGATCGCTCGCTCTGGCGACAACAGCACTGAACGCCGTCTGCAAGCCGAACGCCTGGTCGGCCCGGCCGCCCTGCAGGAAGCTCAGGCCCTTCGTTTCAGCGTATTCAGCGGTGAATTCAAGGCCAAACTCAAAGGCGCCGAGCTGGGCCTGGACATGGATGACTACGACATTCATTGCCGTCACATCGGCGTGCGCGATCTCAATAGCGGGCGCCTGGTCGCCACCACCCGCCTGCTCGACCACCAGGCCGCCAGCAGCCTGGGGCGCTTCTACAGCGAAGAGGAGTTCAGCCTGCACGGCCTCGGCCACCTGCAAGGACCGATCCTGGAGCTTGGCCGCACCTGCGTCGATCCGGCCTACCGCAACGGCGGCACCATCGCCGTGCTCTGGGCGGAACTGGCCGAAGTGCTCAACGAAGGCCGCTACAGCTACCTGATGGGCTGCGCCAGCATCCCCATGCAGGACGGCGGCGTACAGGCCCACGCGATCATGCAGCGCCTGCGCGAACGCTACCTGTGCACCGAACACCTGCGCGCCGAACCGAAAAAACCACTGCCCAGCCTGGCCCTGCCGAACAACGTCATCGCCGAGATGCCGCCACTGCTCAAGGCGTACATGCGTCTGGGGGCGAAAATCTGCGGCGAGCCCTGCTGGGACGAAGACTTCCAGGTCGCCGACGTGTTCATCCTGCTCAAGCGCGACGAGCTGTGCCCACGTTATGCTCGTCACTTCAAGGCGGCAGTCTGATGCAGCGCCTGCGCGTCTACACACGCGTAGCACGGGTGCTATTGGTGGTGCTGTTCGGCTTGGGCATGGCGGCGCTGTTCAGCCTCTATGAACGCTTGCGCGTGCCGGCCACGACCGAGCGCCGCCAACGCTGGTCGCAACTGTTCATGAACACACTGAGCAATGCCCTGCCGTTCAAGGTACGGGTGATCGGCCAGTTGCCGCAGCAGCCGATGCTGTGGGTCAGCAATCACGTGTCCTGGACCGATATCCCACTGCTGGGCAGGCTGGCCCCGCTGTCGTTTCTGTCCAAGGCCGAAGTGCGCACCTGGCCGGTAGCTGGCTGGCTGGCACTCAAGGCCGGTACCCTGTTCATTCGTCGCGGCGGCAACGACAGCCAATTGCTGCGCAAACAGATCAGCCAGCACCTGCAACAGGACTGTGCACTGCTTATTTTCCCTGAAGGCACTACTACCGACGGGCGCAGCCTGCGCACTTTCCATGGCCGCCTGCTGGCCAGCACCATTGACACGCAAACACCGCTGCAGCCGGTTGCCCTGCGTTACCTGCGCAATGGCCACAGCGATTCGATCGCGCCATTTATTGGTGATGATGATCTGCTGTCGCACCTGTTCCGGCTGTTTGCCAATGATTGCGCCGAGGTCGAAATTCATTTGCTCGCACCGATTGCCAGCGCCGGTGAAGAACGCGCCGCCCTGGCCTTCAAGGCCCAGCAAGCGATCCAGCTGGCACTGTTCGGCAGCGAACCGGTTGCCCAGCCGCAACGTCGGGTCAAGGCGGCCTAAGTGTTGGCCCTGGCAAAGCGCTGCAGCTCTGGGTAGAAGTTGCGAAAGTCTTCCAGCAACGGCGCGTACAGCTTTGTCACTTCCTCCAGGGCACCGTCCATCCCTTCCGGGCGCGACAGGCGCCGGGCGATCCCGCGAAACACCTGTTCAAGTACCGCGAACTCTTGATAAGAGCCCAACCAGTCATCGGCCGCCATGTACGGCGCTATCTGCGCCAGGCGCCCGGGCAAGGCCGGCTCTGCGGCGAGCACCCGGTACACACGGTCGGTGAACTGGTCCAGCGGCTGCTCGGCGTAGTCCCGCCAATGCAAGGCCAGGCAGTGGTCGAAAAACACATCGAGGATGATCCCGGCGTAACGCCGCCGCTCCCGGGGAAAACGCGCCAGCGCCGCCAGTACCAGCGGGTGGCTGTCGGTGTAGACATCGATTTGCCGGTGCAGCCGGATAGCCGCTTCCAGCGGCGGGGGGAAGCGCCCCTGCAGCGGCCCTTTGACGAAATCGCCATACAGGCTGCCGAGCAATTGCTCGGGCTGCTGGCCGCCAAGGTGAAGGTGTGCGAGGTAGTTCATGGAGAGGGATTCTAGCACCCCGGCACCTATATCGTTATAACTCGATATAGCGATTTGCGCTGAGCTCAGAACCACATCATATTTGTATATCGCGAAATACCGATTTATATTTCGCTCCATCGCGATATAACGCTACACACACCACGAGCCCAACCATGCCTCTCGATCTCGACGAAATAATAAAAGCCCTGGCCCACCCAGTACGGCGAGAAATCCTCAACTGGCTGAAGGACCCCGACGCGCAGTTTCCCGACCAGCACCACAGCACCGAACACGGTGTGTGTGCCGGGCAGATCGATCAACGCTGCGGCCTGTCGCAGTCGACCGTCTCTGCCCACCTGGCCACCTTGCAGCGCGCCGGCCTGATCAGCAGCCAGAAGATTGGCCAATGGCATTTTTTCAAACGCAACGAGGAAACCATCCAGGCCTTCCTCCAGCAGATGAGCCAAGAGCTCTGACAAGGACCTTGCAATGCCCCTTTCACTGATAATCCTGGCGCTCAGCGCCTTCGCCATCGGTACCACCGAGTTCGTCATCATGGGTCTGTTGCCGGAAGTGGCGGCAGACCTGGGTGTATCGATTCCCGGCGCCGGCTGGCTGGTCACCGGTTACGCCCTGGGCGTGGCCATCGGTGCGCCGTTCATGGCCCTGGCCACCTCGCGCCTGCCGCGTAAAGCGGCGCTGATTGCACTGATGGGCGTGTTCATCGTCGGCAACCTGCTGTGCGCGGTGGCCAGCGACTACAACCTGCTGATGTTCGCCCGGGTGGTGACTGCCCTGTGCCACGGCGCCTTCTTCGGCATCGGCTCGGTGGTGGCGGCAAGCCTGGTGCCGGCCAACCGTCGTGCTTCGGCGGTGGCGCTGATGTTCACCGGCCTGACCCTGGCCAATGTTCTCGGTGTGCCGCTGGGCACCGCGCTGGGCCAGGAATACGGCTGGCGCTCGACCTTCTGGGCGGTGACCGTGATCGGTGTGATTGCCATGATCGGCCTGATACGCTTCCTGCCATTGCGCCATGACGAAGAAAAACTCGACATGCGCGCCGAACTTGCCGCGCTCAAAGGCGCCGGTATCTGGCTGTCGCTGTCGATGACCGTGCTGTTCTCAGCCTCGATGTTCGCCCTGTTCACCTACGTGGCGCCGCTGCTCGGTGACGTCACTGGCGTTTCGCCTCGGGGCGTGACCTGGACCTTGCTGCTGATCGGCCTGGGCCTGACCCTGGGCAACATCCTTGGCGGCAAGCTCGCCGACAAGCGCCTGAGCGCCACCCTGATCGGTGTATTCGCCAGCATGGCGGTGGTTTCCACAGTACTGAGCTGGACCAGCGCCGCGCTGATTCCGGCAGAAATCACCCTGTTCCTCTGGGCCACGGCAGCCTTTGCCGCCGTACCCGCCCTGCAGGTCAATGTGGTGACCTTCGGCAAGGCTGCCCCCAACCTGGTCTCGACCTTGAACATTGGCGCTTTCAACCTGGGCAACGCCCTCGGCGCCTGGGTCGGCGGCACCGTCATCGCCCAGGGCCTGGGGCTGACCCGCGTGCCCCTGGCCGCCGCCGTGCTGGCCGTGCTGGCGCTGATCGTCACCCTGATCACTTTCAGCCAGGGCGGCAATAAAGCCCAACTGGCACCTGCCACTCACTGATAAGCCTTGAGGTATTTATGACGACGCTTTTTGATCCGATCACCCTCGGCGACCTTGAACTGCCGAACCGCATCATCATGGCCCCGCTGACCCGCTGCCGCGCCGACGAAGGTCGGGTACCCAACGCGTTGATGGCCGAGTACTACGTACAACGGGCCAGTGCCGGGCTGATCCTCAGTGAAGCCACCTCGGTGACGCCCATGGGTGTCGGCTACCCGGACACCCCGGGTATCTGGTCCAACGATCAGGTACGCGGCTGGACCAACGTGACCAAAGCCGTGCACGGCGCCGGCGGGCGGATTTTCCTGCAGCTGTGGCATGTGGGACGTATTTCCCACTCAAGCTACCTCAATGGTGAAGCCCCGGTCGCGCCAAGCGCCATCCCGGCCAAGGGCCACGTCAGCCTCGTGCGTCCACTGGCCGATTACCCGACACCCCGCGCTCTGGAAACGGCAGAAATCGCCGACATCGTCGAGGCCTACCGCACCGGTGCCGAAAATGCCAAGGCAGCCGGTTTCGACGGCGTCGAAGTGCATGCGGCCAACGGCTACCTGCTCGACCAGTTCCTGCAGAGCAGCACCAACCAGCGCCATGACCAGTACGGTGGTTCACTGGAGAACCGTGCACGGCTGCTGCTGGAAGTCACGGATGCGGTAATAGAGGTCTGGGGCGCACAACGGGTCGGCGTGCACCTGGCGCCACGGGCCGATGCCCATGACATGGGCGATGCCAACCGTGCCCAGACCTTCACCTATGTCGCCCGGGAACTAGGCAAGCGCGGCATCGCCTTTATCTGCTCGCGGGAGAAGGAAGCCGACGACAGCCTTGGCGCGTTGATCAAAGAAGCCTTTGGTGGCCCGTACATCGTCAACGAGCGGTTTACCAAAGCCAGCGCCAACGCTTCACTGGCCAGCGGCAAGGCCGATGCCGTGGCCTTCGGCATTGCGTTCATTGCCAACCCGGACCTGCCGGCGCGGCTGGCGGCGGATGCGCCGCTGAACGAGCCGCACCCGGAGACCTTTTATGCCAAGGGGCCGGTGGGCTATATCGATTATCCGCGGCTGTAAAAGCATCGCGGGGCAAGCCCACACAGAGATGGGTGAAATCCTGTGGGAGCGGGCTTGCCCCGCGATGAGCATAGGTATCGACACATCTCTAGCGAGTCAGCCTATTGGCTCTTGATAGGCGTGCTTAACCCGTTGATGTGGCGAGGCTGCCGGCCCCTTCCGCCCTTACGGCGGCTCACTTTTTTCTTGGAAAAAGTGAGCAAAACCGCTCGCTCAACCATCCGGCCCTGCGCTGCGCTCCGGGTTCCCTCCTTACGCACCGACTCCGGGGGCCGCGCCGAAGGGACATCCATGTCCCTCGGCGCTTTGCGGCCCATCCATGGGCCTGCACCCCCTCCATCAGTGCTCCACTCGGCCTCCTGAAATCGCGAAAAAATCAAAAGCCAGATCAACAGCACAATTCGCTTCGCTCTTGCTGGCTGAGGTCGCACACCACATTTGTGTTCACACCGCGCTGTTGATCTTGATCTTGATCTGCAGCGACTTCAGTAGGCCGAGTGGAGCACCGATGGAGGGGGTGGAGGGCCATGGATGGCCCGCAAAGCGCCAACGGGCAGGAAGCCCGTGTGGCGCGGCCGCCGGAGTCGGTGCGTAAGGAGGGAACCCGAAGCGCAGCGTAGGGCCGGATGCAGGAGCAGGCGGTTTTGGTTCCTTTTTGCCAAGACAAAAGGGACCCGCCGTAAAGGCGGAAGGGGCCGGCAGCCTCGCCACATCAACTGGATAAGCACACGCAGACCAACCCTGAGCCATCTTCATAGATCGGGATTAGAGATGTGTAGATACCTATGCCGCGATGAGGCCCTCAAGGCCGGGTGTTGATCTGCTGTTGCAGGTTCTGCACCTGGCTTTGCAGAGTGTTGATGTTGCGGGTCACCTGCCCCCGAAACGCATCGAACTCCGCCGTCGATGCACCGCTTGCGGCCGCAGGTGCCGGACGGTTTTCCTGTTCGCTCTTGAGCACGATCAAGTCCTGCTCCAGGCGCTGAATCGCTGCCGCGGGATTGCCCTGTTTCTTCAACGCCGCGACATCGCCACCGAGGCTCTTGAGCTCACCCTCGAGCTTGCCACCATCCACCTGCGCCGCCTTCAACGCTGCCAGCTCAGTGCCCACCGCTTTCAACTGCTCCTGCAACTGCGTTTGCAGCTTGGCGTTGGCCGCCTGTTGCTCGCTGGCCTGGGCCAGGACCTGCTCCAGGCGTTTGCCCAGATCGCCCGTCTGCCCGGCCACGCCCTGCTGTTGCTTGCCCTGCTCGCTAAGGCTCGTCTGCAACTGCCTGATCTGCAGCTTCAGCGCCTCGCTGTCGGTGCTGACACTGCTCTCGCTGGCGGCAACCTTGCCACTGATCGCCTGCAGGCGCCCCGCCGCGTCTTCACTGATGCGGGCAAAGCTCTCCTGGGTGGCAACCAGTTGCTGCTCCATCAGGGAAATCTGCTGAAAACTCCACCAGCCAAGGCCTGCCAGGGCAATGAACGAGGCGCCGAGCAATGCCCACAGCGGGCCGGTGCTGGCCGACTTGGGTTGAGCATGCGCAGCTGCCGGACCGCCACGTCGCACCCCCGCTACCGGGACGAAATCGTCGTCATCACGGCTGCCGGCACTCAAGGTCGGCACGTTATCGAAATCATCTGGAGCATCGTTACGCATGGGATCCCTTCAACCACGGTGATAGCAAATGGTCAGTAGTATAAAGCCTGATCAGCGTACTGATCGACCGCAAAGCCGTGATCCGGTTCAGTGCTTGCCGGACGCAAGGTCCTGGGCTTTCCACCAGCCGCAGAACTCATCCAGCGCCGACCACAGGCTCACGCCAGGACGGTAATCAAGAAACTGCCGGGCGCGGCTGATGTCGAGGGTGAAGTCCTTGCTCATCACCTGCATCCCCAGGCGCGACAGGGTCGGTTGCGGGCGCCCCGGCCAGAGCAGGCAGGCGCCTTCGTTCAAGGCAGCAAGGCTGTAGGCCAAGCCGTAGGAACGATAGCGGGTGACCTGAGGCAGTTGCATCTGCCGCATCACGTAATTGACCACATCCCACAACGGTAACGGCTGACCATTGCTGATGTTGTAGGCCTGGCCCAACGCGGCATTGTCAGCGAGCAAAGCGCTGATCAGTGCTTCGTTGAGGTTCTGTACGCTAGTGAAGTCGACCTTGTTCAGGCCATTGCCGATAATCGCCAGGCGTCGCTTGCGCTGCATCTGCAGCAAGCGCGGGAAGATGCTGACGTCGCCGGCACCGGTGACGAAACGCGGGCGCAGGGCCAGGACTTCAAGGCCGAACTCCTGGGCGCCGAAAACTTTTTGCTCGGCCAGGTACTTGGTGGCCCCGTAATGGTCATGAAAGCGCCGCGGCACCTGGTCCTCGGTGATGCCCAACTGCGAACGGCCATTGAAGTAGATCGACGGTGACGACAGGTGCACCAGGCGCCGTACATGCTCCTTCAAGCAGGCCTCGACCACGTTTTCAGTGACCACCACGTTGCCTTGATAGAAGTCCTGGTAGCGCCCCCAGTTGCCCACCGCCCCCGCACAATGCACCACCGCCTCGACGCCCTGGCACAGGCGCCGGGCCAGGTCCGGCTCGTTCAGGTCACCGGGGATGAACTGCGCGCCGCGCCGCACCAGGTGCTCGACACCTTCGGCGCGGCGACCGTTGACCCGGACGTCAAAGCCCTGCTCCAAGGCAAAGCGCGCAAAGCGCCCGCCAATGAAGCCGCTCGCGCCGGTGACCAGAATTCGCATGTAACACTCCACCTAAACCAGGTTTTTCAGATACTGCTGACGCCGCCAGTGCCTACAACGGCACCAGCCATTGCCCTGCCGTCAGGCGCAGGTGTTCCGTCAGTTGGCCGAGCAACTGCCCGCCGTTGCGCCAATGATGCCAGTACAAGGGCACATCGATGGGTTTATCCGCGGATATTTCTACCAGCCGTCCGCTGGCCAACTGGTCGCGCACCTGCAGCTCCGGCACCAGGCCCCAGCCCAGGCCCGCCTCGGTCATGCGCAAGAAACCCTCGGACGAGGGGCACAAGTGATGCAGAAAGCCGTCCTCAATCCCCAGCGACGCCAAATACCGGTGCTGGAGAAAATCATCCGGCCCGTACACCAGCGCCGGTGTACGCGACACGCGGGCGGCGTCGAAACCTGCGGGAAAGTAGCGGGCCATGAACGCCGGGCTGGCCAGGGCGCGGTAGCGCATGGCCCCGAGCAGCAGGCTGCGCGCACCGGCCACCGGCCGTTCACTGCCACACAGGCACGCTGCCACTTCACCCGCACGCATGCGCTTGAGGCCAACCTCCTGGTCTTCGACCACCAAGTCCAGCAGCACCTGCTGGTCGGCGCAGAACTCACCAACCGCCCCTGCCCACCAGGTCGCCAGGCTGTCGGCATTCAGAGCGATGCGCAGGCGCTCGGGCATGCCTTCTTCGTCCAGCGCCGGCACCTGGCTCTGCAGGTCACGCTCAAGCAGGCGCACCTGCTGTACATGGTTGAGCAAGCGCCGGCCGACATCGGTGGGGCTCGGCGGGTTGGCACGCACCAGCACTGGCTGGCCGACCCGCGCTTCGAGCAGTTTGATGCGCTGGGAAATTGCCGACTGCGACAAGCCAAGTACCTGGGCGGCGCGCTCGAAACCGGCCTGTTCGACAACCGCAGCGAGGGCAGAAAGCAGTTTGTAATCGAACATTATTTTTCCTAATGCCTGATCAGCTTTATTTGTTTTTCTTATACAGATGATATCCCCACAATGGCCAGCATCTTCTTTTGCATTTGCGCCCGCGCCTCGCGAGCGTCCGTGGAGTCTTCCCTATGTGGCAAAGCTACCTTAACGGCCTGCTGGTCGCCTTCGGCCTGATCATGGCGATCGGCACGCAAAACGCCTTCGTCCTGGCGCAAAGCCTGCGTCGTGAACATCACCTGCCGGTGGCGGTTTTGTGCGTGGTCTGTGATGCGCTGCTGGTTGCCGCGGGCGTGTTCGGCCTGGCCACCGTGCTGGCACAAAACCCGACGCTGCTTGCGGTAGCGCGTTGGGGCGGTGCGGTATTCCTGCTCTGGTACGGCGCCAAGGCCCTGATGCGCGCCTGTTCCAAGCAAAGCCTGCAACAAGGCGAAGGCCAAGGCCTGCGCTCACGCCGGGCAGTGTTGCTCAGCGCCCTGGCGGTGACCCTGCTCAACCCGCATGTGTACCTCGATACCGTGCTGCTGATTGGCTCGCTGGGTGCCCAGCAGGCGGTGCCTGGCGCCTATGTGGCCGGCGCCGCCAGCGCCTCGTTGCTGTGGTTCTTCACCCTGGCCCTGGGCGCGGCGTGGCTGGCCCCGTGGCTGGCGCGGCCGGGCACCTGGCGGCTGCTCGACTTGATGGTGGCGGTCATGATGTTTGCCGTGGCGGCGCAACTGATCATGACCTGAGACGCCGCTGGTCTGCCACCGGCAAAGGCTCTGGAACCTCTTTCCCATACACTTGTTGCGTGGTTAAGCACTGGCCCCGGTGCTATGATCCAGCCCTTGCGTCGCAAAGAGTACAGACTCGCCGACGCACACCGGCCGCCCGTGATCGGCCTTGCGCTCACCGCAACAGACCTGATTAGGAGAATCACCATGGCTTTTGAATTGCCGCCGCTGCCTTACGCCCACGACGCCCTGCAGCCGCACATTTCCAAGGAAACCCTGGAATACCACCACGACAAGCACCACAACACCTATGTCGTGAACCTGAACAACCTGGTGCCAGGCACCGAGTTCGAAGGCAAGACCCTGGAAGAAATCGTCAAGACTTCCTCGGGCGGTATCTTCAACAACGCCGCTCAGGTCTGGAACCACACTTTCTACTGGAACTGCCTGGCGCCAAACGCCGGCGGCCAACCAACCGGCGCCCTGGCTGAAGCCATCAACGCTGCGTTCGGTTCCTTCGACAAGTTCAAGGAAGAGTTCACCAAGACGTCGGTCGGCACCTTCGGTTCCGGCTGGGGCTGGCTGGTGAAGAAAGCTGACGGTTCCCTGGCCCTGGCCAGCACCATCGGCGCCGGCAACCCGCTGACCAATGGCGACACCCCGCTGCTGACCTGCGACGTCTGGGAACACGCCTACTACATCGACTACCGCAACGTCCGTCCGAAATACGTCGAGGCGTTCTGGAACCTGGTCAACTGGAAGTTCGTCGCCGAGCAGTTCGAAGGCAAGACTTTCACTGCCTGAGGCCGCTGCTGATCGATACTTTTCACCACGTATCGAGCGCCCGAAAAGCCCACCCTTGCGGTGGGCTTTTTTGTTGGCGACTGCGCTGCAACATTTTTCATCCTATTTCCCGCATCAGGTATCTTGCCGCGAACGCAGGGCGCGCTAACATCAAACGTTGGGAAACTCGTTCCTACCGATTAAAGTCGCAAGGCCGGGCAACCGATACAGTGATCGCGGGGATGCATCCTGCGCCTGTTGCTGGAACACAGCACCCTGATGGCGCTGGAGAAGTCCTGTTGACGGCCGATAGTGGATTGCCAAGTTTGATGGCAAAATGATGCCATGCGCATGGATTAAGGAAACCCCATTGAAGCTGGAACTCAAGAACAGCTTATCGGTCAAGTTGCTCAGGGTAGTACTGCTCTCGGCGTTGGTCGTCGGTGTAGTTCTCAGTTGTGCGCAGATCGTCTTCGATGCTTACAAGACCCGCCAAGCCGTCGCCAGTGACGCCCAGCGGATCCTCGACATGTTCCGTGATCCTTCGACCCAGGCGGTGTACAGCCTGGACAAGGAAATGGGCATGCAGGTCATGGAGGGTCTGTTCCAGGACGAGTCCGTGCGCATGGCCTCCATCGGCCATCCCAACGAAACCATGCTCGCAGAGAAATCCCGCCCGCTGCAGGAAGTGTCCAGTCGCTGGCTGACCGACCTCATTCTGGGCCAGGAGCGCAGCTTCACCACCCAACTGGTCGGCCGCGGCCCCTACAGTGAATATTACGGCGACCTGAGCATCACCCTCGACACCGCCTCCTACGGCGAAGGTTTTCTGGTCAGCTCGGTGATCATCTTCATTTCCGGGGTATTGCGCGCCCTGGCCATGGGCCTGGTGCTGTACCTGGTCTATCACTGGATGCTGACCAAACCGCTGTCCAAGATCATCGAGCACCTTACCCAGATCAACCCCGACCGCCCCAGCCAGCATCAGTTGCCGCTGATCAAGGGCCACGAAAAGAACGAACTGGGCGTGTGGGTGAACACTGCCAACCAGTTGCTGGCGTCGATCGAGCGCAACACCCACCTGCGTCACGAGGCCGAGAACAGCCTGTTGCGCATGGCCCAATATGACTTCCTCACCGGCCTGCCGAACCGTCAGCAGTTGCAACAGCAACTGGACAAGATCCTCGTCGACGCCGGCCGCCTGCAACGTCGGGTGGCGGTATTGTGCGTCGGCCTGGACGACTTCAAGGGCATCAACGAGCAGTTCAGCTACCAGGCCGGCGACCAGTTGCTGCTGGCCCTGGCTGACCGCCTGCGCGCCCACAGTGGCCGGCTCGGCGCCCTGGCGCGCCTGGGTGGCGACCAGTTCGCCCTGGTCCAGGCCGATATCGAGCAACCCTACGAAGCGGCCGAACTGGCCCAGAGCATTCTCGATGACCTCGAGGCGCCGTTTGCCCTCGACCATCAGGAAATCCGCCTGCGCGCCACCATCGGCATCACCCTGTTCCCCGAAGACGGCGACAGCACCGAGAAGCTGCTGCAAAAGGCCGAGCAGACCATGACCCTGGCCAAGGCCCGCTCGCGCAACCGCTACCAGTTCTATATCGCCAGCGTCGACAGCGAGATGCGCCGACGTCGCGAGCTGGAAAAGGACCTGCGCGAAGCCTTGCCACGCAACCAGCTGTTCCTGGTCTATCAACCGCAGATCAGCTACCGCGACCACCGCGTGGTCGGTGTCGAGGCGCTGCTGCGCTGGCAGCATCCGGAACTGGGCATGGTGCCGCCGGACCAGTTCATCCCCCTGGCCGAGCAGAACGGCAACATCATCACCATCGGCGAATGGGTGCTCGACCAGGCTTGCCGGCAGTTGCGCGACTGGCACGACCAGGGCTTCAGCGAACTGCGCATGGCGGTCAACCTGTCCACCGTGCAGTTGCACCACAACGAACTGCCGCGGGTGGTCAACAACCTGCTGCAAATCTACCGCCTGCCACCCCGCAGCCTTGAGCTGGAAGTCACCGAGACCGGCCTGATGGAAGACATCAGCACCGCGGCCCAGCACCTGTTGAGCCTGCGCCGCTCCGGGGCACTGATTGCCATTGACGACTTCGGCACTGGCTACTCCTCGCTCAGCTACCTGAAGTCACTCCCGCTGGACAAGATCAAGATCGACAAGAGTTTCGTTCAAGACCTGCTCGATGATGACGACGATGCCACCATCGTTCGCGCCATCATCCAGTTGGGCAAGAGCCTGGGCATGCAGGTCATCGCCGAAGGTGTGGAGACCGCCGAGCAGGAGGCCTACATCATTGCCCAGGGTTGCCACGAAGGTCAGGGCTACCACTACAGCAAACCACTGCCGGCACGGGAGCTGACCGCATTCCTCAAACAGGCGCAGCGCAACCAGGTTTCGATCCTGTAACCCTTGTCTGCATGGCCCGGAGAGGCAGAAACACGCATTTGAATATTTACGTGACTGCCTCTTTACAGAAAATGCAAATCTTTCGCATTATGTTGCAGTTTTGCGTGCCCCGGTACGCTTGTCCAACCTCTCGACGCAGGAATTCGCCATGATTCGTATGCCTCTGGCCACCGCCAGTCTGTTGGCCATCGCCATCTCTCTCGCCGGTTGCGGCGACAGCAAGGACAAAGCCGCCGCACCACAAACGCCGGCCGCCAGCACCTCCGCTGCCGCTCCAGCCGCCGTCGACGAGGCAGCGGCCAAGGCCGTGGTCAAGCATTACGCCGATATCGTCCATGCGGTCTACAGCGATTCGCTGAGCACCGCCAAGACCCTGCAAACCGCTGTCGACGCCTTCCTCGCCAAGCCCAACGCCGAGACCCTGAACGCCGCCAAGGCCGCCTGGATCGCCTCCCGCGTGCCATACCTGCAGAGCGAAGTGTTCCGTTTCGGCAACACCATCATCGACGACTGGGAAGGTCAGGTGAACGCCTGGCCGCTGGACGAAGGCCTGATCGACTATGTCGACAAGAGCTACGAGCATGCCCTGGGCAACCCTGGCGCTACTGCCAATATCATCGCCAACACGCAAATCCAGGTCGGCGAAGACAAGATAGACGTCAACGACATCACCCCGGAGAAACTGGCCAGCCTGAACGAGCTGGGCGGCTCCGAAGCCAACGTCGCCACCGGCTACCACGCGATCGAATTCCTGCTCTGGGGCCAGGACCTCAATGGCACCGGCCCAGGCGCCGGTGCCCGTCCGGCATCCGATTACCTCGAAGGCCAGGGCGCTACCGGCGGCCACAACGAGCGCCGTCGTGCCTATCTGAAAGCCGTGACTCAACTGCTGGTCAGCGACCTTGAAGAAATGGTCGGCAACTGGGCGCCGAACGTTGCAACCAACTACCGCGCTACCCTTGAAGCCGAGCCTGTCGCCGACGGCCTGCGCAAAATGCTGTTCGGCATGGGCAGCCTGTCGCTGGGCGAACTGGCTGGCGAGCGCATGAAGGTTTCCCTGGAAGCCAACTCGCCTGAAGACGAGCATGACTGCTTCAGCGACAACACCCACAACTCGCACTTCTACGACGCCAAGGGCATCCGTAACGTCTACCTGGGCGAATACACCCGCACCGACGGCACCAAGCTGAGCGGCCCGAGCCTGTCCTCGCTGGTCGCCAAGGTCGACGCCGCTACCGACAGCACCCTCAAGGCTGACCTGGAAGCCACCGAAGCCAAGATCCAAGTGATCGTTGACCACGCCGCCAAAGGTGAGCACTACGACCAACTGATCGCCGCCGACAACACCGCCGGCAACCAGATCGTGCGTGACGCCATCGCTTCCCTGGTCAAGCAGACCGGTGCGATCGAGCAGGCCGCAAGCAAACTGGGCATCACCAACCTGGCACCAGACACCGCTGATCACGAGTTCTGATTCGGCGACAGTTTGAAGAGGCGGCCTTCGGGTCGCCTTTTTCATTTACATCATCGCGGATCTACTGTGGGAGCGGGCTTGCCCCGCGATAGATTTCATCAAGCAAACGCAAATCCCTCTTATTCAATTACCCTGAGCCTGATAAGCTTGCACGCCGGTTTTGCCCAAGCCCCAGGATCATTGATGTCCTCGTTGCTTCCCCGCCTCAGTCCCCTGCTTCTGGCCCTGTTCCTGGCCGGTTGCGACGACGCCCCGCGATTTACCCAGGCCGAGCCCGGTGAAGCACTCGCCGGTGGCAAGGCGACGGTGAACAAGCACGACCAGAATGCCTACTCCATGCCCTCGGCCAATCTGGCACCGAGCCGGCGCCTGGACTTCAGCGTCGGCAACAGTTTCTTTCGCAATCCCTGGGTGATCGCCCCGTCGACCACCACCGCCCGCGACGGCCTCGGTCCGTTGTTCAATACCAACGCCTGCCAGAACTGCCACATCAAGGACGGCCGTGGCCACCCGCCCGGCCCCAACGCGACGAACGCGGTGTCCATGCTGGTACGCCTGTCGATCCCCAACCAGCCGCAATACGCCAAGGTCATCGAACAACTGGGCATCGTCCCGGAGCCGGTCTACGGCGGTCAGCTACAAGACATGGCGGTGCCCGGTGTCGCCCCGGAAGGCAAGGTCCGGGTCGAGTACGAGCCCCAGCAGGTCACCTTCAAGGACGGTACCGCAGTCGAGCTGCGCAAGCCCCGGCTGCGGATCACACAGCTGGGCTATGGCGCCATGCACCCGGACACCCGCTTCTCGGCCCGCATCGCCCCGCCGATGATTGGCCTGGGCCTGCTCGAGGCGATACCCGAGGCGGCGATCCTGGCCAATGCCGATCCGCAAGATCGCAACGGCGATGGCATTCGTGGCCGAGCCAACCAGGTGTGGGACGATGCCCAGGGCAAGACTGTGCTCGGGCGTTTTGGCTGGAAGGCCGGGCAGCCGAACCTCAACCAGCAGAATGTCCACGCTTTTTCCGGCGACATGGGCCTGACCACGGGCCTGCGCCCCATGGACGATTGCACCCAGGCGCAAACCGACTGCCTGAACGCGCCCAATGGCAACGGTGCCAATGGCGAGCAGGAAGTCAGTGACAACATCCTGCGCCTGGTGCTGTTCTACACCCGCAATCTTGCCGTGCCGATGCGCAAGGATGTGGACTCGACTCAGGTGCTGGCGGGCAAGAACCTGTTTCACCAGGCCGGCTGCCAAAGCTGCCACACCCCACAATTCACCACGGCCAGCGACGCCGCCGAGCCGGAGCTGGCCAACCAGCTGATTCGCCCCTACAGCGACCTGCTGCTGCATGACATGGGCCCGGGCCTGGCAGATAACCGCAGCGAGTTCGCCGCCAGCGGCCAGGACTGGCGCACGCCGCCGCTGTGGGGCATCGGCTTGAACGAGACTGTCAGCGGTCACACCCAATTCCTTCACGATGGCCGCGCCCGCAACCTGCTCGAAGCCGTGCTCTGGCACGGTGGCGAGGCCGAGGCGGCCAAGCAGCATGTACTGACCTTCAATGCCGAGCAGCGCGCCGCGTTGCTGGCCTTTCTGAATTCACTTTAAGCAAAGGAGCCGGGCATGTTCCGTCCCAAACTGTTGTTCACCAGCCTTGCCGCCCTCGCCCTTGGCGCCTGCTCGCCGCAAGACCCGCAAGCCGTGACTTCGGCGGCGATCGCCAAACAGGTGATCCTGCCGACCTACAGCCGCTGGGTGGAAGCCGACCGGCAACTGGCGGTCAGCGCCCTGGCCTTTTGTGAAGGCAAGGCCGACCTGGCCACAGCCCGCGCCGACTTCCTCCACGCGCAAAAAGCCTGGGCCGAGTTGCAGCCGCTGCTGATCGGCCCGCTGGCCGAAGGCAATCGCGCCTGGCAGGTACAGTTCTGGCCCGACAAGAAGAACCTGGTCGGCCGCCAGGTCGAGCAACTGGTCAACGCTGACACGCCAGTCGATGCCCAGACTCTGGGCAAATCCAGCGTCGTCGTGCGCGGCCTGTCGGCTTACGAATACATTCTCTTCGACAGCAAGCCAGACACTGCCAACGCCGAACACAAAGCCCGCTACTGCCCACTGCTGGTAGCCATCGGCGAACACCAGAAGACTCTGGCCGAAGAGATCCTCAAGGGCTGGAACAGCACCGACGGCATGCTCGCGCAGATGACCAAGTTCCCCAACCAGCGCTATGCCGATTCCCACGAGGCCATCGCCGACCTGCTGCGTGCCCAGGTCACCGCCCTGGACACCCTGAAGAAGAAGCTCGGCGCACCCATGGGCCGCCTGAGCAAGGGCATCCCACAGCCGCTGCAGGCTGAAGCCTGGCGCAGCCATGCCTCGCTCAAGAGCCTGGAGGCCAGCCTGAACGCCGCCCAGACCGTCTGGGTCGGGGTCGACAACAAAGGCCTGCGCGGCCTGTTGGGCAAAGACCAGCAAGCCCTGGCCGAGAAGATCGACGCCGCCTACGCCAACTCGATCAAGCTGCTGGCCAGCAACCAGAAGACCCTGGGCGAATTGCTCGACGACGAAGCCGGTCGCCAGCAGCTCAACACCCTTTACGACAGCCTCAACGTCGTCCACCGCCTGCACGAAGGCGAACTGGCCAAGGCGCTGGGCATTCAGCTGGGCTTCAATGCCAACGACGGTGACTGATCATGTTGCGACGCCAGGCTCTCAAACTCGGTAGCGTTGTGCTCAGCGCCCTCACCCTCGGCGGCTGGACCCTGTTTCGCAACAAGAGCAGCGCACCACTGCTGCTCTCGGCGCGCGACGATAGCGAGGGCAGGCACTACGCCGTCGGCTACCGCCTGGACGGTACCCAGGTGTTCGCCACCCAGGTGGGCCAGCGTTGCCACGACATCATCAACCATCCCGAGCAGCCGATTGCCCTGTTCGTCGCCCGCCGCCCCGGCACCGAGAGTTACCTGATCGACCTGCGCGACGGTCGCTTGCTGCAGACCATCGCCTCGCAGCCAAACCGGCATTTCTACGGCCATGCGGTGATCCACAAGAGCGGTGAATGGCTGTACGCCACCGAGAACGACACCACCGACCCTGGTCGCGGCGTGCTCGGTGTCTACCGTTTCGACGGCGAGCGCCTGAGCCACACCGGCGAGATATCGACCCATGGGATCGGCCCGCACCAGGTGTCGTGGATGCCCGACGGTGAAACCCTGGTGGTGGCCAACGGCGGCATTCGTACCGAGGCCGAAAGCCGGGTGGAGATGAACCTCGACGCCATGCAGCCGAGCCTGGTGTTGATGCAGCGCGATGGCACCCTGCTGAGCAAAGACGTTCTCAGCCAGCAGATGAACAGCGTGCGCCACCTGGCAATTGCCGCCGATGGCACCATCGTCGCCGGCCAACAGTTCATGGGTGCCAGCCATGAAACCGCCGAGCTGCTGGCGATCAAGCGGCCGGGCCAGGCCTTCACAGCCTTCCCGGTGCCCGAGCAGCAATTGCAGTCAATGGCCCACTACACTGCCAGCGTCGCCATTCATAACGAGTTGCGCCTGGTCGCCCTCACCGCGCCCCGGGCCAACCGCCTGTTTATCTGGGACCTGGACAGCGGCGCAGTGCGGCTGGACGCACCGATGCCCGATTGCGCCGGGGTCGGCGCCGTTGCCGACGGTTTTGTCGTGACGTCGGGCCAAGGCCGCTGCCGCCTGTACGATTGCCGCAAAAGCGAGCTGATCGGCCAGCCGCTGCAACTGCCTTCGGGGCTCTGGGACAACCACTTGCACCTGGCCTGAAAATAGCCTGGAACACAGGCTTCCCAGGCCCGGTCAACAGAGTACTATTCGGCTACAGCGCACGTGGGCAGGAACGCCCGTTGTCGTGCCAAACGAACAATAACGAGTATCCAAGGAACTGGACTATGCTGCGCCGCCGCATGCTGATCATGTTGGGTGTTGTCCTGTTGCTCGTGCTGATTCTGGGGGGCTACAAGGCCTTTACCCTCTATCAGCAAATCCAGTTGTTCTCGGTCCCCAAGCCTGCGATCAGCGTGGCGGCGACCGAGGCCCGCGAGCGCGTCTGGCAGAACCGCCTGCCTGCGGTCGGCAGCCTCAAGGCCCTGCAAGGGGTCGACCTGAGCCTGGAAATCGCCGGCACGGTCAAGGCCCTGCTGTTCGAGTCCGGGCAGAAGGTCAGCAAGGGCCAGCAGTTGCTGCAACTGGACAGCGATGTCGAAACCGCGCTGCTGGGTACCGCCCTGGCCGATCTGGGGCTGGCCCAGGTCGACTACAACCGCGGCAGCCAACTGGTCGGCAGCCAGGCCATTTCCAAGGGCGAGTTCGATCGCTTGAGCGCACAGTTCAAGCGCAACAAGGCGGTGGTCGAGCAACTCAAGGCGGCACTGGCGAAAAAGAGCATCGACGCGCCCTTCAACGGCACCATCGGCATCCGCCAGGTGGACGTCGGCGATTACCTGGCCAGCGGCACGGTGATCGCCACCCTGCAGGACCTGAGTAGCCTCTACGTCGACTTTTTCGTCCCGGAACAATCAATCCCCAAGCTGAGCATCGGCCAGCAGGTGCTGGTCAATGTTGCCGCCTACCCACAGGAACAATTCCCCGGCAGCATCAGCGCCATCAACCCCAAAGTCGAAGACAGCACTCGCAACGTGCAGGTCCGCGCCACCCTGGCCAACCCCGACGGCAAGTTGCTTCCGGGCATGTTCACCAGCCTGCAGGTGCTGCTGCCCGACCCGCAGCCGCAGGTGGTGGTGCCGGAAAGCGCGGTGACCTACACCCTGTATGGCAACTCGGTGTATGTCGCGGTGCCGAAGGAGGCTGAAAAGACCGAAGGCAACACCCAGGCCCGGCCGCCACTGATAGCCGAACGCCGCTTCGTTGAAACCGGCGAACGCCGTGATGGCCTGGTGGTCATCCACAAGGGCCTCAAGGCCGGCGAAACCGTGGTCACTGCCGGCCAGTTGAAACTCACCCAGGGCGCCTCGATCAGCATCAGCCCGGACAAGGCCCTGCAAGCGCCAACCAGCCCGCCGCGCGGCAACTGATCAAGGAACCGTCATGGCCTTTACCGATCCGTTCATCCGCCGTCCGGTGCTGGCCAGTGTGGTCAGCCTGCTGATCGTCCTGCTGGGCTTGCAGGCCTGGAGCAAGCTGCCGATCCGTCAATACCCGCAAATGGAAAACGCCCTGATCACGGTGACCACCGCCTACCCCGGGGCCAACGCCGAGACCATCCAGGGCTATATCACCCAGCCACTGCAGCAAAGCCTGGCCAGCGCCGAAGGCATCGACTACATGACCTCGGTGAGCCGGCAGAACTTCTCGGTGATTTCGATCTACGCGCGTATCGGCTCGGACAGCGACCGGTTGTTCACCGAACTGCTGGCCAAGGCCAACGAGGTCAAGAACAAGCTGCCCCAGGATGCCGAAGACCCGGTGCTCAGCAAGGAAGCCGCCGATGCCTCGGCGCTGATGTACGTAAGCTTCTACAGCAGTGAACTGAGCAACCCGCAAATCACCGACTACCTGTCACGGGTGATCCAGCCCAAACTTGCGACCCTGCCAGGCATGGCCGAGGCAGAAATCCTTGGCAACCAGCTGTTCGCCATGCGCCTGTGGATCGACCCGGTGAAGCTGGCCGGCTATGGCCTGAGCGCCAATGACGTGACCCAGGCGGTGCGCGGCTACAACTTCCTCTCCGCCGCCGGTGAGCTCAAGGGTGAATACATCGTCACCAGCATCAATGCCACCACCGAGCTGAAAACCGCCGAAGCCTTCGCCAATATCCCGCTCAAGACCAGCGGTGACAGCCGGGTGCTGCTCGGCGATGTGGCACGGGTCGAAATGGGCGCAGAAAACTACGACACAGTCAGCTCCTTCGATGGCACGCCATCGGTGTACATCGGCATCAAAGCCACCCCGGCAGCCAACCCACTGGAAGTGATCAAGGAAGTGCGCAAGCTCATGCCCGAGCTTGAAAGCCAGCTGCCATCGAACCTCAAAGCCTCGATCGCCTACGACGCCACCCTGTTCATCCAGGCCTCGATCGACGAGGTGGTGAAAACCCTGGTCGAAGCGGTGCTGATCGTCATTGTCGTGGTCTTCCTGTTCCTGGGTGCCTTGCGTTCGGTGCTGATCCCGGTGATCACCATTCCGCTGTCGATGATCGGCGTACTGTTCTTCATGCAGTTGATGGGCTACTCGCTCAACCTGCTGACGTTGCTGGCCATGGTTCTGGCTATCGGCCTTGTGGTCGACGACGCCATCGTCGTGGTGGAAAACATCCACCGGCATATCGAAGAAGGCAAATCTCCCCACCAGGCGGCCCTGGAAGGCGCACGCGAAATCGCCATGCCGGTGGTGTCGATGACCATTACCCTGGCCGCGGTCTATGCGCCGATCGGCTTTCTCGAAGGCCTCACCGGCGCGCTGTTCAAGGAGTTCGCCCTGACCCTGGCCGGCGCCGTGGTGATCTCCGGCATCGTCGCCCTGACCCTATCGCCGATGATGTGCGCCCTGCTCCTGCGTCACGAAGAGAACCCCACGGGCCTGGCCCACCGCCTGGATGTGTTGTTCGAGCGGCTCAAGCAACGCTACCAGACCATCCTCCATGCCACCCTCAACACCCGGCCGGTGGTGCTGGTGTTCGCGCTGATCATGCTGTGCCTGATTCCGGTGTTTTTGATGTTCACCAAGAACGAGTTGGCGCCGGACGAGGACCAGGGCGTCATCTTCATGATGGCCACCGCCCCGCAGCCAACCAACCTCGACTACCTGAACAGCTATACCGACGAGTTCGTCAAGATCTTCAAGGCGTTCCCCGAGTACTACTCGTCGTTCCAGATCAACGGTTTCAATGGCGTACAGTCAGGCATCGGCGGCTTTCTGCTCAAGCCCTGGAACGAACGCGAGCGCACCCAGATGGAACTGCTACCGCTGGTACAGGCCAAGCTTGAGAGCATCAGTGGCCTGCAGATATTCGGCTTCAACCTGCCGTCACTGCCCGGTACCGGCGAAGGCTTGCCGTTCATCTTCGTGATCAATACCGCCAACGACTACGCCTCACTGCTGGAGGTGGCCGAACGGGTCAAGGCTCGCGCGCAGGCGTCGGGCAAGTTCGCCTTCCTCGATATCGACCTGGCCTTCGACAAACCCGAGGTGGTAGTCGATATCGACCGGGCCAAGGCTGCGCAAATGGGGGTGTCCATGGATGCTCTGGGCGGCACCCTGGCAACGCTGCTGGGTGAAGCGGAGATCAACCGCTTTACCATCGATGGGCGCAGCTACAAGGTCATTGCCCAGGTTGAGCGCCCCTACCGCGACAACCCCGACTGGCTGAACAATTACTACGTGAAGAACCAGCAGGGGCAGATGCTGCCGCTATCGACCCTGATCAGCATCAGCGACCGTGCCCGCCCGCGCCAGCTCAACCAGTTCCAGCAGTTGAACTCGGCGATCATCCAGGGTTTTCCGATGGTCAGCATGGGCGAGGCGCTGGATACCGTACGTACCATCGCCCGTGAAGAAGCGCCAGAAGGCTATGGCTTTGACTATGGCGGCGCGGCGCGTCAGTTTGTCCAGGAGGGCAGTGCCTTGTGGGTAACCTTCGGCCTGGCCCTGGCGATCATCTTTTTGGTGCTGGCCGCTCAGTTCGAGAGCTTTCGCGACCCGCTGGTGATCCTGGTGACTGTACCGTTGTCGATCTGCGGGGCATTGATCCCGCTGTTCCTGGGTATCTCGAGCATGAACATCTATACCCAGGTGGGCTTGGTGACCCTGATCGGGCTGATCAGCAAGCACGGTATTCTGATCGTCGAATTTGCCAACCAGTTACGTGTGCAGAAGGGTCTGAGCGCCCGCGAGGCGGTGGAGGAAGCCGCTTCCATCCGCTTGCGCCCGGTGTTGATGACCACCGCGGCAATGGTCTTTGGCATGGTGCCGCTGATCCTGGCCACTGGCGCCGGAGCGGTCAGCCGTTTTGATATCGGTACGGTAATCGCGACCGGAATGTCGGTGGGCACGCTGTTCACCCTGTTCGTGCTGCCGTGCATCTACACCTTGCTGGCCGCTCCTGCAGCGCTCAACCGCTAGCGCGTACGCCCTGGCTGAGGCCGAACAGCAACAACAGCAGATCGTGATCGGGCTTGGCATCGACCTGGGGCTTTAACACCCGTGGCAACGGGCATTGCGCGCCGGCGTCGATCTTGCTGAAGATCTGCGGGCGCGGCTCTTCCCACGCCGCCACCGCAGCGGTTGCCACGCCCAGGGCGACGAGCAGAAACAGACCTCTAGCTATTTCTAGTTTCATTACTCTAAACCTTTGACAGGGCTGCCAAACGCCATTTGGTAAAAATAGAGCAGTTTTTGCCACTCTGCGTCGTTGAAAGACGAGTGGCGGCGCAATTGTTTAAGGTCATTGGCGGCAGCGCGCTGGCAACTGATACGCCGACGGCACTTTTCCAGGTCCAGTAGCGCCACTTCAGCCCGGGCTTGAGCGCCTTCGCCAATGACTTTGACGAATACATGCTTGCCATACAGGCAACCGTGCTGCCAGTGGCCACGGTGCATGCGCGCCAGGTTGCCGGCCAGGTCCTGCAGGACTCGCTCAAGCAGTGCTGGGTGATAGCGTTCACGGGCGCCATCGGCGAACCAGCTGTCGATATCCTCGAACCCTTCCAGCGCCTCGCTGACCAGCAATGCCCGCCACTGGTGCTCGGCGTCGCGCTCGACACCGCAATAGACAATATGCGGCACCCGCACCCCAAGTTGCTCGAAGCTGTTCAGGGCATCGTACTCGCGTAGCACGGTAGGGCGGCCAAAGGGGTGCAACAAACTGCGATAGATGTGGCCAATCTGGCGCTTGGCATAAAACGTATGGCCAGTGTCGTCGCTCAGCCGCTGTACACCACTCTCGCCGCCGCGGCGCTGGTTGGGCTCTTCCACCCATTCGCCCTGCTGCTGCCAGAAATGATCGAACTGATCCTTGTTCGTCGTTGCTGCTGTGCGCTCGAACCCCATGCCCCGCTTACCCCTTACGCAATAGATAGACTCGCCACATGGCATAGAACGGCAGGAAATCCAATCGTTCCTGAATGCGGAAACCTGCGGCCTCAAATTCTTCTTCAACCGTAGCAGCTGGTAACACAAAGCGATTCTGGTAACTGCCCTGCCCGCTTTGCGCGTAACGCCGTTGCTCGAGTTTCTTGCGTCGCCAGGCTTTGAAATTGCCGTCCACCCACAGCGAAACAATCACGCTGTCGCGGGTAACCCTTTGAAATTCCGAAAGTAATGTCTTGCGGTGGGCCGCTTCGCCGATGTGATGCATCAGCCGCATGCAGAAAATACTGTCGACCGAGTTATCCGGTAAATCGATGGCGAACGCAGAAGTCTGCAAAGTACGTACCCGTTCCACCACATGTGCCGGTTGCGAGGCCCGTGCGGTCTCGAGCATGGCTTCGGAGTTGTCGGCACCGATGATCACCCGGTTGGGTTTTTCCGCCAGCAATGGCCAGAAGCGCCCGGCGCCACACGGCAGATCCAGTACCAACCCGGGTTCACCCGCCAGGGCCAGGGCGCGACGGGCCAGTTGCTCGTCACGCTGATGGGACATCCTGCGCGCCATGCCGTCATGGTGCTTGAGGAAATACTCCTGGGCATGCTGCTGGTCGTACTTGTCCGAAAACTCGAGTTTGATGGGGCTACGCATGGTGCATCTCCTGACTCCAATGCGCCCACCTTAGGCAAGCAAGCGTTGGCGTCAGGTCATGCTGGTGTGAAAAATTTGTTAGTTGCCGTAACAAAGGTTTCAATTAATTACAGAAACTTACAGCTGGCCAATCGCCCTATTGCCCCTCTTGCCCGCACTCGGGGGCCAGGCTCAGGTCCACATGAAAGCGGCATCCGTGGGGCACCATGGCCGTGAGGCCGACGGTCCAACCCTGGTCATCGCAAATCCGCTGAACCAATGACAAGCCCAGGCCCAAGCCTTCGCCGCGTCGCTCATCACCGCGTACGAACGGTCTGAACATGGCTTCGCGCTGCTCTTCAGGAATCCCGACGCCACTGTCTTCGACCAGAAAGCCTGCCGGTTCCAGGGTCAGGCGTATAAAGCCCCGATCGGTGTAATGCGCGGCGTTACGCAACAGGTTGCCCATGACCGCCTGGAGAAAAGTGGCGTTGTACAGCGTCGAGGGAGCGGCCTTGGCGTCGTACAGCAAGGTCAGGCCTTTCTGCTCGATGGTGTCGCGCCAGACGCCAATCAGGTCGTCCGCCACCTCCTTCATGCTCGCTTGCGAAGCAACCGCGCCTTCATCGCGCTGGGCGCGGGCAAGCATCAGGAAGGTTTTCACCAGCTCCTGCATCTCTTCGGTGGCCCGGGCAATGCGCTCGACCTGCGAGCGCGCTCGCGGGTCGATGTTGGGGTTGACCAGCAACAGTTCACAGGAGCTGGCCAGGACCATCAGCGGAGTACGCAACTCATGGCTGACATCACTGGTAAACAGCCGCTCACGGGTCAGGGCATCACGCAGACGCCCCAGGGTGTCGTCGAAGGCTACCGCCAGCTGACCGACTTCGTCCGCCGCGTAATCCGGCGCCAGTGGCGGCGCCAGGCCAAGCAGTTGATCACGATGACGAACCTGGCGGGCCAGGCGAATGACCGGCGCCATTACCCGTCGAGCCAGGACCCAACCCAGAAACACTGCCAGCGCCAGGCTCAGCACGAAGCCGACCACCACGACCGCGAACAGCACCCGCTCACGCTCTTCGAAATCACTCTGGTCCTGAAGCAGCACATAACGCCGTCCATCAACGATCTCGACCATCGCGTGATAGGACAGGTCGTCGCGAAACACTTCATGAAAGCCGCGATCAAGATGGCGCAAGTCTTTGGGCAGTTCGAATTCGTCGCGCCCGCCGCTGAAATAGAACAACTGATCCGGCCGCGGGCGGTGGCTCCAGTCGCCAACGCTGTCCATGCGCAGCAAACGCTGCAGGTCACCGCCCAATACGGCGGAAATCAGCCGCTCTTCAACCAGGTGTACCGTGGCGACGATGCCGAAGGCAAAAGCCCCCGCCACCAGCGCACTCATCAAGGCAAAGGCAATGATGATCCGCTGGGCAAGGCTCTGCTTAAACTCCATCACGGCCCTCGGCCAGGCGATAGCCGACGCCATGGACGGTGTGCAGCAGGGGCTTTTCAAACGGTTTGTCGATCACCTGGCGCAATTGATGAACATGACTGCGCAGGCTGTCGCTGTCGGGACAATCATCTCCCCACAGGGCCTCTTCAAGCACTTCGCGGCGCAGCACATGGGGACTCTTCTGCATCAGCACCGCCAGCAGTTTGAGGCCAACCGGGTTGAGCTTGAGCAACTTGCCCTCGCGGGTCACCTCCAGGGTGTCCAGGTCGTAGATCAGGTCGCTGATCTGCAGAGTACGCCGGCCCCCGCCTTGGGCTCTGCGCAGTACCGCCTCGATACGCGCAGCCAGCTCCGACAATGCGAATGGCTTGAGCAGGTAGTCATCAGCCCCGGAGCGAAAGCCCTGCAGGCGGTCATCCAGTTGGTCCCGGGCAGTGAGCATGATCACCGGGGTATCGCGCCGGGCATCTTCGCGCAGGCGCTTGCACAGGGTGTAACCGTCAATGCCCGGAAGCATGATATCGAGCACGATCAGGTCATAGTGCTCGGTGGCGGCCAAGTGCAGGCCAGACAAGCCATCCTGTGCACAGTCGACGGTGTAACCCTTGAGGCCCAGGTAGTCAGCCAGGTTGGCAAGGATATCGCGGTTGTCTTCAACCAAAAGAATGCGCATGGAGTATCTCCTGTCTGACGCTTTTGCCCGCTTGGCAGGCGCAGCTTAAGGCCATCAGCCACGCTCGGCTAGGGCACCGCGACTTTATTGAAGGTTAATGTTTTTTTCACTCAGACTTCACGCACAAGCGATGGCGATGCCCAGAGAATTACCGGTCGAACTGACCTGCCTGGACCTGACATGCTCCTACGTGCCCCTTCCCGCCCGCTCAACGTGTGGATTGCCCTTGGCATCCCGACCATCACTGCGCTGATCTTGATTCTGCTGGAGCTGACCTCACTGGACATGGACCTGGCCAAGCTGGCGTTCGACCCAGTGGCCGGAGAGTTCATTGGTCGGCACAGCTACTTTCTAGAAGATATCCTGCATGATCGAGCCAAACAGGTAGTGATCGCCATGGGTGTGGCGGCTATCGTCGCCTTTGTCGCCAGTTTTTTCTGGCCACGGCTGTTCAGCTGGCGCCGCGAGCTGGGGTGCCTGGTCCTGGCCATGGGCTTGTCGACCAGCTTTGTCACACCGCTCAAGGCAGTGACGGCAGTGCAATGCCCATGGAGCTTGAGCGAGTTCGGTGGCAAGCAAACCTACAGCGAGCTGCTCAGCCCGCGTCCGCCAACCGACAAGCCCGGTCGCTGCTGGCCGGGTGGCCACGCTGCCACGGGGTTCACCCTGTTTGCGCTGTTCTTTGCCCTGCGTGACCGCCGTCCACGGCTGGCACGAGCGGCATTGCTGTTCGCATTTGGCCTGGGCACGCTGTTTTCGATCGGGCGCATGCTGCAGGGCGCTCACTTCTTTTCGCACAACGTCTGGACCGCAGTGTTTTGCTGGCTGATCAGCCTTGGGTGTTACTACTGGGTGCTGTACCACCGGCCAGCACTGGTTCCAGTGGGAGCGGGGATGCGGCGCTCCTACAGGGTGTAAAAAGCAGGTAAAAAAAAGCCCCGCACAAGGCGGGGCTTTTTAGCGAACGGGTAAGGCTGGCTTACATCATGCCGCCCATGCCGCCCATACCACCCATGCCGCCCATGTCTGGCATGCCGCCACCAGCAGAAGCTTCTACTGGAGCGTCAGCAACCATGGCTTGGGTGGTGATCATCAGACCACCGATCGAAGCTGCAGCCTGCAGGGCCGAACGGGTTACTTTGGCAGGGTCGAGGATACCCATTTCGATCATGTCGCCGTACTCGCCGGTAGCAGCGTTGTAACCGAAGTTGCCGGAACCTTGTTTGACCTTGTCGACAACCACGCTTGGCTCGTCGCCAGCGTTGGCGACGATCTGGCGCAGTGGCGCTTCAACAGCACGACGCAGCAGCTGGATACCAACGTTCTGCTCTTCGTTGTCGCCTTTGAGATCGGCAATGGCTTGCAGTGCACGAACCAGGGCAACACCACCGCCAGGCACCACGCCTTCTTCGACGGCTGCACGGGTAGCGTGCAGGGCGTCTTCAACGCGGGCTTTCTTCTCTTTCATTTCGACTTCGGTGCCAGCACCGACCTTGATCACGGCAACACCGCCAGCCAGTTTGGCCAGGCGCTCTTGCAGTTTTTCACGGTCGTAGTCCGAGGACGTCTCACCAACCTGAGTGCGGATCTGGGCGATACGCGCTTCGATGTCGGCTTGTACACCGGCGCCGTCGACGATGATGGTGTTTTCCTTGGACAGGGTCACACGCTTGGCGTTACCCAGGTGCTCCAGGGTAGCGGACTCCAGGCTCAGGCCGATTTCTTCGGAGATCACGGTACCGCCGGTCAGGACAGCGATGTCCTGCAGCATGGCCTTGCGGCGGTCGCCGAAGCCAGGGGCCTTGACCGCAGCAACCTTGACGATGCCGCGCATGTTGTTGACGACCAGGGTCGCCAGCGCTTCGCCTTCAACGTCTTCAGCCACGATCAGCAGCGGACGGCCGGCTTTGGCAACGGCTTCCAGCACTGGCAGCAGTTCGCGAATGTTGGAGATCTTCTTGTCAACCAGCAGCAGCAGAGGGCCATCCAGCTCGGCGACCATGGTGTCCGGCTTGTTGACGAAGTAAGGGGACAGGTAGCCGCGGTCGAACTGCATGCCTTCGACGACCGACAGTTCGTTTTCCAGGCCCGAGCCTTCTTCGACGGTGATCACGCCTTCTTTACCGACTTTTTCCATGGCTTCGGCAATGATGTCACCGATGGAGTTGTCGGAGTTGGCCGAGATGGTACCGACCTGAGCGATGGCCTTGGAGTCGGCGCATGGCTTGGACAGGGACTTCAGCTCTTTGACGATGGCGATGGTGGCTTTTTCGATACCACGCTTGAGGTCCATCGGGTTCATGCCGGCAGCAACGGCTTTCAGGCCTTCGCTGACGATAGCCTGAGCCAGGACGGTCGCGGTGGTGGTGCCGTCGCCTGCTTCGTCGTTGGCCTTGGAGGCTACGTCTTTGAGCAGTTGGGCGCCCATGTTTTCGAAAGTGTCTTTGAGTTCGATTTCCTTGGCAACCGACACACCGTCTTTGGTGATGGTCGGAGCACCGAAGCTCTTGGCCAGAACAACGTTACGGCCTTTCGGACCCAGGGTGGCTTTTACAGCGTCAGCCAGAATGTTGACACCAACAAGCATTTTCTTACGGGCGGAGTCGCCGAAAATTACGTCTTTAGCAGCCATGATCGTTTAATCCTTGAATACTTTGGAGTAACGGGAAACCAGTGGAATCAGCCTTCGATGACAGCGAGAATCTCGTTCTCAGCCATCACCAGCAGGTCTTCGCCGTCAACTTTCACAGTGTTGCTGCCCGAGTAAGGACCGAAAACCACCTTGTCACCCACTTTCACGGCCAGCGCACGCACTTCACCGTTGTCCAGGACGCGGCCGGTACCTACAGCAAGGACTTCACCGCTGTTGGCTTTTTCGGCAGCCGAACCTGGCAGAACGATACCGCCAGCGGTTTTCTTCTCTTCTTCGCTGCGACGGATAACGACGCGGTCATGCAGAGGACGAAGCTTCATTGTCGATCTCTCCTAATTGTGGTTTTCATCGACCGGTATCGACACCGGCGGGTTGATGCATGCGGCGTAGCCGCTCGTAGCCCGCAGGGCGGACCACGCATGTAATGTCTGGTGCAAATCACCAGAAACCTTGCGGTGACCCATACATGAGGTCGCTAAGGGCAATTACAAGGCTTGCTGACGAAAATTTTTAGCGATCGGCTCCGTGTAATGCAAAACGGCCCCACAAGGGGCCGCCGGCAAACCACAGGTATCTGTTACAGATCCCGCGGGCCCCGCAGGTTAGGCTGATCGGGGTCGTCACGGCCCACCACTTCACCTTCGATCACCGTCGGCTGGTGAGCTCGGCCAGACTGGCCTGGACGGGCCATGAACGGCTCATCACCAAAAGCGCGCTGGCGCATGGCCTGGGCTTCGGCGCGCTCGCGCATCTTGCGCCCGAGCAAGCGACGGGTGAATGGCAGCAGGCACACCAGGCCGATCACGTCGCTGATAAAGCCCGGCAACAGCAACAAGCCGCCACCCAACGCCAGCATCAGGCCGTGGAACATGTCTTCGGCAGGCAGCTCGCCCCGCTGCAGGCTCTCGCGGGCACGCAGGGCAGTGGCAAGACCTGCCACCCGCACCACCAGCACACCCAGGGCGGAGCCGGCAATGATCAGCAGCAGCGCCGGGAAAAAGCCGATCGCGGTGCTGACCTTGAAAAACACATACAGCTCCAGCACCGGAAAAATCAGAAACAGCAATAGAAAAGCACGCATCAACGGTTCCTCTGCGCAAGATGTTCTTGCAGTACACCTTTAATGGATGCGCGCCATCGCCATTTCAAGCCTCGGCGGTTTCACGCACCGGCCATTGATCGGCGCGAGCCAGAAAAACCAGGGCTTCGCGCACTTGTATCGGCGTATTGCAAGACGCCGCGAATGGCAACCAGTACAGCCCCTGGCCAATACGCAGGTGCATGCCCTCGCTGTCGATACCGACCATCTGCGCCGCCGCCCCCTGTGGCAGTCCACTGAGCTGGACGTAGTGTTCAATGGCGTTGGCATGATCGCTGTTCATGTGCTCGATCATGCTCAGCTCGGCCTTGCCGGCAAAGGGGTTGGCCAGGTTCAGATGATCGATCCAGTGAATTGCGCCGAAACCGCCAATATAGCGATGGCGCACCGGCTGGAGTACCCAGAAGTCAAAATCGTGGGCATTGTGATAGTTGGCCGAATCGGGAAAGTAGCGATAGTAACGTTCTGCCGCAGCTTCGACCGCTTCAGGATCGACAAGTTTGTGCGCCTCGGCCAATACCGTCAGGCGGCCCACGGCCTGGACATCTTCAGCGTCACGCTCACCTACCAGCAACGAGCATTTGGGGTCTTTTTGCAAGTTGTGGGTGTGCTGTGCAATGCGGCTGATAAGGATCAGCGGGTTACCCTCGGCATCCAGGCAGTAAGGCACCACCGAGCCGAAGGGAAAGCCCGGCATCGACTTGGAATGGGTCGACAGCACCCCGCGGTATTCCTTGAGCAGCAGCTCCCGTGCCTGTGTTGCGGCTTTAGCGCTCACTGTATGACTCCCCGCTCGATAATCGTCGTAGTAGCTGGTCGTGCGAATCCTCGACCCGCCTGGTTATCCAACAAAATAATCATTATCAGCTACGCGTGCCAGTGCAAGCCTCATAAAGTTTCTGTTTCATTGCTGCGCCCCCATCCCAAGCAGTAATGGATAGCCAACGAGCAATACAAAAAGAACCAGCCCCCCCAACGTCATCACATAGGGAAGCTGAAGGCCAAAGCTGACACGGTAGGGGGGGATATTCAAACAACCTGCCGCCAGTACCGCACTGATCGATACTGGGGACAACAACTGCGCTGAAATAAAAAAAGTTATCCATACTACGTAGGCGTCCTCTTTGAGCCCCAGCCACGGTAGCAATAATGGAAAGCCAAGACTGAATACGATCATCGGATGAGCACCGATCACGCACCCTAGGGGCAAAACAAAAATGACCATTGCATAGGCCACCCAGGTCGGCACATCCTCTGCAGTTGCGAGTAGGGTCGGTGAAATCGGATAAACGGCCTGCAGCGTCTCGATCAGCCCCATCAAGACGCCGCAAGCCATTAGCAACCACAGCTCTGGTGTTGTTCGCCGGAAGGCGACACTTAGTACCGTCCACCGTGCTTCTGCAGTTTCGTTGAACAACACCCAACCGCTGACAATGAACATAGACAGAACCGTCGATTGCACAGTATTCAGGCCCATCGCCCAGTGACCAATAAGGTATACACTGGCCAAGCTTAGAAGCACTGGCATCGTCGACTGGATAGTAGCTGTACACTCTTGGGGGGGCTCGATTGTACGTATCGCGACGGCCCCAGCCAAAAGCGCCGAAACGATAAACAATCCAGTCCCTAAGACGAACAGTACAAAGGAGTCCATTGCGGGGAATTGTGACACCACTGCGGCGGCACCAATGGTTGTTGGTAAAATGAACATTGTTGCGCACAGCGCTCGCATAACAACTGCGGCCAAGCGTAAAGGTGATACCACGGCGTCTTTTAACGCATCGATGAGCAAGGGGACCACACCGACACTCAAGGGCAATGCTAGAAAGCAAGCTAACGTCGTCAGTCGCCCCTCTATGCGTTTATGCGGGCGGCCGGAAAAAAACTGTACCCATGGCGAGAAAAAGCCTCGCCGTAAAATAGTTTCTCTGAACAACGATATCGCGAGTATCAGCAAGATCGCATCATCCAACCGCACCACGGCGTTGCTGGCCAATTCCAGCCCCCCCGCCAATGCCAACCACGGCAACACGATCACAGTAATCAACAGCGCCATTCTGGCAACCCTGTTGCTCTGCCAGGCACCCGCGACGAACAGTAGAGATGCCAGCAACGCAAAAGCAGCTATGAGAGAGAAGCCTACCATTATTGCGACGATCGCTAAACACATCAGAGCCGTAACGTACGGGGAAGTATGACCAGCGTAAAGGGTATGTCTAGCCTCTGGGCGGTCACTCACGCAAACGTGTTCCGCTTTTCGACTTCCTGCTTGCGAACCTTGGCTATTTTGTTAAACATTTGCAGAACACAACAACCGGCATCCTTGAGGGAGCGTGAGTTGACACCTGGCCTAGGCAATACATAAGTATAGAAATTTGGCCCTTCCACCAAGTTGCCCAACGCCCATATATTTTCCTGCACCTCTCCCTGTTGATTTATCGGGTGTTGGTTCTTATCCACGTCAATCCCCCCAGGATGATAGTTTCCATTGAAGTACGCCCGAATAACGCCTCGTTCATACAGGTTCCTGATCAATGGTGAGGTATCGGTTAAAGGCGAGAAACTGTCGAGTCGGGCCTGAACCAAGACATCAGCCTTCACGACTGATTTATCCGCAGTGAACGAGGAGACGACTTCAAAACACCCTTCAACTTCGTTGATCTGCAAAGTGGGGCGTGGTCCGCAGGCCATGTTCACAATCCCTTGCTCCAGCAGCGCCAGTAGCTCGCGATTACGTTGCAAGGGCGGGCCCACTGCAACTCGATTGAACACAGGACAATATTCTTCAATCAAAGCCTGGTGCGAGCTGGAAGTCAAACCGCAATGATCTATGGCGTATCGCAAGTTATCGCGGATGTCCCTGATCACATCCATCGCAGCCTTGATTGGGCTATTGACGTTACCCCGCTGAGCCTGTTCAAGATCCTCTCTGATATAGGATTTCACCCACCCAGAGAAATGCGTCAACGACTCGAACGCTCGTCCTTGCAAGGGCCAGAGTGCATTGTTGATGGCCCAATAGCTTTGCGCTGGGGATACGTCAATGCCTTCATACTGTCGTTTTGTAGCGGCGTACACACTAGCCATATCCTCGAGCAATAACGGGTAGACGTCTTCAGTGAAAGACAGCTGTGACGATCCCGTCAATGCCAACGCCTTGGCTCTAAGCTTGTCGATCGCCTCCAGCGTCAAAAACTGCGCGCGATATTGGCCGCAGGTGCCCTTTTGGTTCTTCGCTCTCGCCGAGAACGGCAACGAATTTCGCGAAAATAAAACGATCTCAGGCTCCAATCCACTGGCGATATACTCCAGCCGCCCCTCTCGCTCCACAAACTGTCCTTTGCGTCCGACGGTCAGTTCGGATATCACATCATATGCTGTTAAGCCTGTACCTTGAATTGCAACACAGCTTTGTGAACTGATGCGCTGCAATTGATCTAACGGATAGCTATTGCGTATGTAATCAAGGCGATGATTGACCTGAGCGCAGCGCTGTTTGAAAGCCATCATCTTCCGTTCTTGTTCGGAAGGACGACATTTACCATGCCCTGTAGTGATAAAAACAAAATCAGCGGCAATACGGTAGCCGTCGCTAGTCAACACATCCACTCCCTGCGAATGCGGAATAAAATCGACAGCGTCCTGCCTGACCTGATGCAACTTTAAGCCCTCTTGAAGCTCAACGAACAGATCACGATAGCAGTCTGTCAGGTATTCGCCCAACACCGCTCGAGGCAAGTAATCGTCAGGATCAATTTCGCGACCACTGTTACCGGAGCGCAAGACATCACCATTCAAGTTCCGATAGCCGACCTGGCGCGCCCACTGCCAAAAACAGGGTCCTTCGCGCACTGGCCCAGCACCGGTTACCGACGTGTCGTTGAACATGGTAATTTGTGAAGCCACGGTATTGGTTAATAAATTCCTGGCCTGGCCCTCACTGTGCACGCCTTGCCCCGTCCCCAGAGAATCTACTAAGAACAACGTGAGCTTTGAAGAACTGCCAAGCGTCGAATGGATGGCCGATATTCTTTCCAGGACTCCAAGCCCGCGAGCCCCCATCCCAACAATAGCAACAACCCAGTGCCTCATGCCCTCTCCTAACCAGCGACTCTACTGAAAAAAGAGCACACTAACAGAGGATAAATTGCACGCACTAAAAATAATGTTTCATATTAAAACTACAACATAACGCACACAACACATCAAAAATTAAAACAGGATTTTCCAATACTGTCCGTAGGAACGTTCACCCCATACAATTTGAATATTATCTTTAACTAACGCCAGCGTGTTCCCTGACTACATACCTGCCTCAACTCTCAACTTGTTACCAGGCAACACCGAAACCTGCGGTATAGCGAGTCTTGTCCAGATCGCTCTCACGGGTGCCACTGATGATGTCCTTCTCGGCCTTGAGGTTGAGTGAGGCCCATTCGGTGACCTTGTAGCGCAGGCCCACCTCGGCATCCAGGGCATACTCGGCAACGCCGCCAAGCGGCTTGCCAACTTCCCCGTTGGTGAAGAACTCGACGCGCTTGCCAATCAAATAGCGGTTGTAGTCCCACTTCATGGCCAGTGAGTAGAAGTTGTCCTTGCCACCGTCGGCGTATTCATAGTCAGTGCGGTTGACCAGGGAGCCAAGCGAGAACGCGCCCAGCTCGTCATCCCAAAACTGGTAACCCGGACCGGTACCCACGGTACGCTGGCGGGCCAGGTCCTCGATATGGTCACGCTTGTACTCCAAACGGCCCTGCCAGAACCATTTCTCGGTAATGAAGCGGTCCAGTGCGTACTCGGCGCTCCAGTTGTTGGTGGTGGTGACCTCGTCCTTGCTCTCGCGGTTGTATTCGCCTTCGGCCTGGTGCCGCCAGCGGCCATGGCGCGCAATGGTCTTGAAATCGATGTCGTAGTCGTCGCTGTCGGTCTCGGCGCGCTTGTAGTCCAGCGCCAGGTCGACGTTGCCCTTCCACGACAGGTCTTCAACCACAGGCTTGGGCTTCATGATCTGCTGGATGCTGGCCAGTTCGACGGTCTTGGGCGCCTCACCATTGGCCAGGATTACCTTGCCATTGTCCGACGCCTGCAACGACTTGGCCTTCTCGCCGGTATAGGCGTCCTGCTTGACCAGCAGTTCCTGGTCGCTCTCCAGGGTTTTGACCTGTTTCCAGTCCAGGGCAATGGAGCCACCGTAGGCTGTTTCGAGCAACAGTTTGCCGCCATCGAAAACCTTGATCTTGCCACTGAGCTTGTCACCGTTCTTCATCCATACGGTGTCGGCAAGGGCTGGGGAACAGGTAGCAGCGAGGGCAACGCACAACAGGGCTCTAGAAAACATAAGCAGCAACAGACTCGGGTTGGCGAAAAAAGTCGGGCATTATCCAGATACCCGCCATCAGAGCAAGGACTGACCAGCAACCATGTCGATGAGTTCAATTCTTATTTGCCGGCCTGACCCGGTGCTCCCCGCACGACACGGGCGCATCCGGCGTTGAACGGCCCTCCGGGCGATCCGACCGCCAGCAGCGAAGCCCGACGAATGGCACTGTATCTGGTGCTCGCTCAGGTCCCTGCGGGCAAGGTCATCAGCTATGGCGAGCTGGCCCAGTTGGCCGGCCTTGGCCGCGCAGCGCGCTGGGTCGGGCGTACCCTGAGCCAGTTACCCGGCGACACCCAACTGCCCTGGCACCGGGTGCTGGGTGCGGGGGGCCGCCTGAGCCTGGCCCTGGGAACCCCCTCCGGCGACGAACAGCGCGCGCGGTTACGGGCAGAAGGCGTCACCTTGCACAATAATCGTGTGGATATGTCGCGCCATGGCTGGCGCCCAATGGAGCACAGCGGTTAGAGTGCGCGCTTTGTTTTCGTAAACTTGAGGCAGATGTTGGCCCATGCCCCGTAAAACCTGGCGCGCTGCGCTCGCTGCCTATGCCAGCCCGTCGACACTGGTGCTGTTGTTGCTTGGCTTTGCCGCCGGCTTGCCTTACATGCTGGTGTTTTCGACCCTGTCGGTATGGTTGCGCGAAGCGGGCGTGGCCCGTGAAACCATCGGTTACGCCAGCCTGATCGGCCTGGCCTATGCCTTCAAGTGGGTGTGGTCGCCCCTGCTCGACCAATGGCGCCTGCCAGTGCTCGGCAAACTCGGGCGCCGCCGCTCCTGGCTGGTACTGTCACAGATTCTGGTGGTCATCGGCCTGGTCGGCATGGGCTTCTGCGACCCGCAAAAACACCTGTCGTGGCTGATTGCCCTGGCGGTGTTGGTGGCCTTTGCTTCGGCGACCCAGGACATCGCGGTTGACGCCTACCGCCTGGAAATCGCCGACGACCAGCGCCAGGCAGCCCTCGCCGCCAGCTACATGGCCGGCTACCGGGTCGCCGCACTGCTGGCCACCGCAGGTGCGCTGTTCTTCGCCGAAGGCTTCGGCTCCACCGGTTTCAGCTACCTGCACAAGGCCTGGACCGGTACCTACGTGCTGTTCGGCGTGCTGATGCTGCCCGCAGTCATTACCACCCTGCTGATGCGTGAACCCCCGGTGCCGCTGCGCACCCAGCTGTCGGCGGCGCGCTATGGCCTGGCCCACCAACTGGCGTCGGTGTTCGTGCTGATCATCCTGCTGGTGTCGGTGCCGGCGACCTTCACCCAGTTGTACAACACCGATTTCGCCAGCGTGCTGTTCGAAGGCGTCAGCCTGCTCGACCTGTTGCTTGAAGACCGCGCCTTCCTGCGTGCGATCCTCTACATCACCCTCACCGCCCTGTGCCTGTCGTCCATGGGCCGCCGGGGCCTTGCGCCGGTGCTGACACCGGTCAACGATTTCATCACCCGCTATCGCTGGCAGGCACTGCTGCTGCTCGGGCTGATCGCCACTTACCGGATGTCCGATACGGTCATGGGTGTGATGGCTAACGTGTTCTATATCGACCAGGGTTTTACCAAGGACCAGATCGCCAGCGTCAGCAAGATCTTCGGCCTGATCATGACCCTGGTAGGCGCCGGTTTCGGTGGCCTGCTGATCGTGCGTTTCGGCATCCTGCCCATCCTGTTCATTGGCGGCGTAGCGTCAGCGGCGACCAACATCCTGTTCCTGATGCTCGCCGACATGGGCGCCAACCTGCAGATGCTGGTGGTGACCATTTCCCTCGACAACTTCAGTTCGGGGCTGGCCACCTCGGCATTTGTCGCCTACCTGTCGAGCCTGACCAACCTCAAGTTCTCGGCCACCCAATACGCCCTGCTGAGTTCGATCATGCTGCTGTTGCCACGCTTGATCGGTGGCTACTCGGGGGTCATGGTCGAGAAGTTCGGCTACCACGACTTCTTCCTGATCACCGCCCTGCTCGGCGTGCCGACCCTGATCCTGATCGCCTTGCAATGGCGTCAGGAGCGGGGCAAGCAGGAGCCGATCGAGCACTCGGCTGCAGAGCGCCCCTGAAGCGCGCTGAGGCTATTGAAGGTGTTACTCCTGGATAACCTCAGGCAAGGCGGCAGAAGCGCCCAGAGCGACCTTCAGCCGCCACAGCGCCAGCACTCCCGCCATGCCCACCGCCAGGGCGAAGTGCAACAGGCTGGCAACGCCGCCCTCACAGGCCATGGCACGTTGCAACAAATGTGGGAGCGGGTCTTGCCCGCGATGCGCCGCGCGGGCGGCGCTCGATCTCAAGAGCACTACAAGCCTTGCGGCGTACACCTGGCAGGCTGTACCCCATCTCAAGGCCTGCGCCTTGCCCTCATCACAGAGTCTACAGATGTGATCGCGGGGCAAGCCCGCTCCTACCGATAGGAGCAGGCTTGCCCCGCGAGGAACTTACTGCACCGCCGCTTCCTGCACCACGCGAATCACTCGCTGCGGAAAGGGAATGTCGATGCCCTCGGCCTTCAGGCGGTCACGGGCATGCTCGTTGAGCATGAACAGCACGTCCCAGTAGTCGGCAGTGTTGACCCAGATGCGCAGCGATACGGTGATCGAGCTGTCGCCCAGTGTCGAAATTACCGCCTGTGGCGCCGGGTCCTGGTGCACCCGTGGGTCCTGAGCCAGCTCCAGCAGCACGTTGCGGGCCTTTTGCAGGTCAGCGTCATAGTCAACACCCACATCGAACACCACCTTGCGCGTCGGCTGGCGGTTGGTGTTGGTGATGATGCCGTTGGACAGGCTGCCGTTGGGCAGGATCACCGTCTTGTTGTCACCGGTACGCAGCACGGTGTGGAAGATCTGGATGCTGTCGACGGTACCCGCCACACCCTGGGCTTCGATCCAGTCGCCGATGCGAAACGGACGGAACAGCAGGATCAACACACCGCCGGCGAAGTTGGCCAGGCTGCCCTGCAGGGCCAGGCCAATGGCCAGGCCCGCGGCACCGATGGCGGCGACGAACGAGGTGGTCTCGATACCGATCATCGAGGCCACGCTGACAATCAGCAGGATCTTCAGAATGATGTTGGCCAGGCTGCTGATGAAACCTTGAAGGGCCAGGTCGGCATTGCGCAGGGCGAGCAGTTTGCCCAGGCGGTAGGTGACCTTGTTGATCACCCACCAGCCGATGGCCAGGGTCAGCAGCGCCAGCAACAGGCGGCTGCCGTATTCCATGATCAGCGGAAGCCAGGTTTGCGAAGCCTTGACCAGCTGGTCAACCTCAGCGTTTAAATCCATCGTATGTTCTCCTGATGCCGAGCGGCAAAGAGCTGAAAAAGACCTGCCGCAAACGTTTCAGCGGCACCTGGGCCCTCGGACGCCAAAGAGGCGCCAAGGTTCCGGGCTCCGTGAAGTCAGTCGCGGAAATTGTTGAACTGCAGGGGCATGCCGAACTCTTTGGCGCGCAAGGCAGCGATCGCTTCTTGCAGGTCGTCACGCTTCTTGCCGGTGACACGCACCTGCTCGCCCTGGATGGCAGCCTGGACCTTGAGTTTGGCGTCCTTGATGTGAGCGACGATCTTCTTCGCCAGTTCTTTATCGATACCCTCTTTGAGCACCGCTTCCTGCTTCATGACCTTGCCCGAAGCGAAGGCGTCCTTCACTTCCAGGCACTGCACGTCGATCTTGCGCTTGACCAGGGCCAGCTTGAGGATCTCGATCATCGCCTCGAGCTGGAATTCGGCTTCGGCGGTCAGGTTGACGGCCAGTTCCTTTTCCTTGAACTCGAAGCTACCCTTGCCCTTGAGGTCATAGCGGCGGTCCAGTTCCTTGACCGCGTTTTCCACGGCGTTGGTGACTTCGTGCTTGTCCAGTTCCGATACCACGTCGAACGACGGCATACCTTTTCTCCAAAAAATAAAGGCACCCTCGCGGCTCTGCTTGAAGAGCGCGATGGAGCGCGCAGGGTTTGACGGTTAAAATACCGGATCATTATAACGGTTGCGAAACGCTGATGAGCAGCACCTGGCATATTCTCGGCGCCGGCAGTCTGGGCAGCCTCTGGGCCTGTCGGCTGGCCCGTGCAGGCAAACCGGTCCGGCTGATCCTGCGCGACGAGCTGCGCTTGCAGGCTTATGAAGCCGCAGGCGGCCTGACCCTGGTGGAGCAGGGCAAGGAGCAACTGCAGGCAATCCCCGCGCAGTTGGCCAGCGACAACGCGCCAATCCACCGACTGCTGGTGGCCTGCAAGGCTTACGACGCCGAGCAGGCCGTGGCGCAACTGGCGCCGCGCCTGACAAAGGATGTCGAGCTGATCCTGCTGCAGAACGGCCTGGGCAGCCAGGAAGCTGTCGCCAATCGAGTGCCCCACGCCCGCTGCGTGTTTGCCTCCAGCACCGAAGGCGCATTCCGCGAGCAGGACTGGCAGGTGAACTTCGCCGGTCACGGCTTCAACTGGCTGGGCGATCCGGCCAACCCCGGCGCCCCAGACTGGCTCGACGATCTGAAGGATGCCGGCATTCCCCATCAGTGGACTCCGGACATCCTCACCCGCCTGTGGCGCAAGCTGGCGCTCAACTGCGCGATCAACCCGCTGACGGTGCTGCATGACTGCCGCAATGGCGGCTTGCAAGAACATCACTGCGAAGTCACCACCCTGTGCGCCGAGCTCGCCGAATTGCTGCAGTACTGCGGCCAGCCGCAGGCGGCCGAGGGCCTGGTCGATGAGGTTGAGCGGGTGATCCATGCCACCGCGGCCAACTACTCTTCCATGTACCAGGATGTTCGCCACGGCCGGCGCACCGAGATCCACTACTTGCTCGGCCATGCCTGCCGCACCGCCAACCGCCACAACCGGCAGTTGCCACATCTGGAACGGCTGTACCGGCGCCTGGTCGAACACCTGAGCACGCGTGGATTGCCCTGCGACTAAGCACGACGCTACCCTGCCCTTTCACCTTCAGACCGGGACTACGCCTTTCACATGACCTTGCGCGAACGCCTGGAAAACCTGCCGGTCGGCCAGAAACTGCTGGCCGCCCTGCTGGTGTTGCTGATCACCATCCTGCTGGTGGCGAACCTGACCTTCATCAGCGCCGCCTACTGGATTTCCCAGGAGAGCATGGCCCCGCAGGCCCTGCAGACCATTGGTCGGCTGGTGTCCAACCCGCAGCTGGCGCAACAGGCCAGCGACTCGCCCGAAGCCGCCAAGGCCCTGCTCAAGGAACTCGACAGCTACACCCCGCTGCGCGCCGCCGCCCTGTACGGCAGCGACGGCAAGATGCTCGCGCAGGTGCAACATGGCGAGGTCCTGCCACTGCCCAAGCGCTACCGCAACATCGACAACTGGCGCCTGACCGAGTTTCGCAGCACGCAACTGGTGAGCCTGCCGCGCGCTGGCGGCCCACCCGGCCACCTGTTGCTGGTGGCCAGCAGCGAACTGCCGATGGCCTTCTACACCGGCACCCTGACCGCCAGCCTGGGCATCCTGGTGTTCAGTATTTTGCTGTGGATGATCATCGCCCGGCAGATCAAGCGCCTGATTACCCAGCCAATCCACCAGCTCGAAGAGCTCTCGCGCCAGGTCACCCGCGAAGAAAACTACGCCCTGCGCGCCAAACGCGGCAACGATGACGAGATCGGTAGCCTGGCCGACGCCTTCAATACCATGCTCTCGCGCATCGAAGCCCGCGAGCAGCAGCTCAAGCGCACCCGCGACGAATTCCAGGAGGCCTACGACCAGGCCCAGGGTCTGGCCGAGGAAACCCGTCACACCAACCGCAAGCTGGAGCTGGAAGTCCAGGTACGCAGCAAGATCGAGAAAAAACTCACCGGCTTTCAGAATTACCTCAACAGCATCATCGACTCCATGCCCTCGGCCCTGATCGCCCTCGACGAGCAGCTCTACGTCACCCAGTGGAACCAGGAAGCCAGCGCGCTCTCCGGGACGCCCCTGGACGAAGCCCTGAACCAGCCGATCTTCCTCGCCTTCGAACCGCTCAAGCCGTTCCTGCCGCAGCTCAAGGAGAGCGTCGAGAAGCACCGGGTGGCGAAGATCGAGCGGGTGACCTGGACCAAGGAAGACGATGCTCGTCACTACGCCCTGACCTTCTACCCGTTGATGGGCGGCGGCGGCCGCGGTGTGGTGATTCGTATCGACGACATCACCCAGCGCCTGTCACTGGAAGAAATGATGGTGCAATCGGAGAAGATGCTCTCGGTCGGAGGCCTCGCGGCAGGTATGGCGCATGAGATCAACAACCCCCTCGGCGCCATCTTGCACAACGTCCAGAACATTCGCCGACGGCTGTCGCCGGACCTGGCCAGAAACCTCGAACAAGCCGATGAGACCGGTATTGATCTGGCCGCCGTCAACCGCTACCTGCAAAACCGCGAAGTGCCGCAGTTGCTCGATGGTATCCAGCAGGCCGGCGCCCGCGCCGCCAAGATCGTTACCCACATGCTCAGTTTCAGCCGCCGCAGCAACCGCCAGTTGGCGCCCTGCGACCTCCCGGCGCTGATCGACCAGGCGGTGGAAATTGCCGGTAACGACTTCGACCTGACCATCGGTTTCGACTTCAAGGGCCAGGCCATCGTCCGCCAGTTCGACCCCAGCCTCGGACCAGTGCCCTGCACCGCCAACGAGCTTGAGCAGGTGCTGCTCAACCTGTTGAAAAACGCTGCCCAGGCCATTCACCTGCGCCAGGACGAAAGCGAACCTGGGCGCATCACCCTGCGCACCCGGCTCAACCCGCCATGGGCGGAGATCCAGGTAGAGGACAACGGCATCGGCATGCCCGAGGCGGTGCGCAAACGTACCTTCGAGCCGTTCTTCACCACCAAGGAGATCGGCCAGGGCACTGGCCTTGGCCTGTCAGTGTCGTATTTCATCATCACCAACAATCACAAAGGGCAGATGGAGGTGCAATCGGCACCGGGCCAGGGCACTTGCTTCACCTTGCGCCTGCCACTTGCCCCCCTGAAAACGGAGTCTTGAGCATGGGTTTTCGATTGTCGAAGATCTACACCCGCACTGGCGACAAAGGTGAGACCGGCCTGGGCGATGGCCGCCGCGTGCCCAAGGACCACCCACGGATCGAAGCGATTGGCGAGGTCGACAGCCTCAACAGCCAGCTGGGCGTGTTGCTGGCCGGGCTGGCCGAACAGCGGCTGGATGAGCTCAGCGAGGTCCTGGCGCCTTGTCAGCACCGCTTGTTCGATCTGGGCGGGGAACTGGCGATGCCCGCTTACCAGGCGCTGAACAACGCCGAAGTAGAACGCCTGGAGACGGCCATCGATCGCTGGAATGAAGAACTGGGGCCGCTGGAGAACTTCATCCTGCCCAGTGGTTCGCTGCTGATTGCCCAGGCCCATGTGTGCCGTAGCCTGGCGCGCAGTGCCGAGCGGCGTTGCCAGCAGTTGAACAGTGTCGAGCCATTGGCCGGGGTGGGCCTGGCGTATATCAATCGGTTGTCGGATTTGCTGTTTGTCGCGGCGCGCTTGATTGCCCGGCGCCAGGGGGTGGCCGAGGTGTTATGGCAGGCTGCAGCCAAACCCTGAGGGCCTCATCGCGGGGCAAGCCCGCTCCCACAAGTTTTTGTGGGAGCGGGCTTGCCCCGCGATTGACTCAGGCTTCAGGCCAGAACGCGCGGATCCCCGCCACACCCTGGGCGCCGTGCTGCCAGGCAAGCTCACGCTCTGCCGGGCCGACGCCACCGAGCACATAGACCGGTTTGTTGAAACCTTCGATCAGTTGCTGCACCTGCGCCCAACCCAACGGCACGGCGTCCGGATGAGTCTGGGTCGCCAGCACTGGCGACAGGGTGACGAAATCCACGCCCATCTGCTCGGCCAGCGCCAGCTCTTCAGCGTTGTGGCAGGACGCTGCCAGCCAGCGCTCCTTGGGGAACGGCCTCCCCTTGCTGGCGTACTTGCGCAACTGCTCGCTGGTCAAGTGCCAGCCCGCCGCCGGAAAGTCGCCCAGCCATTCCAGCGGGCCCTTGAGCATCAACTGCGCCTTGCCGGCACACAGCCCGACCGCATCCACCGCCACATCGCGGTACTTGGGGTCGTACATGTTCGGCGCACGCAGTTGCACCAGCTTGATCCCGCCGGCGATAGCTTTCTGGATACCACGCAGCATTTGCGGGACCTCCAGGCCTTCGGGCGTGATCAAGTACTCGGCCGGCAAACGCGCGGCGGCAACGATCGGCTGGTTGGCTGCAGGAAACTCATACTGTGGCAGTTCCCGCGCGCTGACCCAGGCCAGCGGCTGGCCTTCGGCGCCATGGGGCTCGCCGGTAAAGCCGTTGACCTCCCAGACATCCAGCAGGACTTGCTTGTCGGGGTAATCGTGCTTGACCTTGATCAGCGGTCGCGCCGCCGTGACGACAATGCCCAGCTCTTCCTGCAACTCACGGCCAAGGGCTGCTTCGATCGCTTCGCCGTCTTCGACCTTGCCGCCAGGGAACTCCCACAGGCCGCCCTGATGTTGTTTATCGGCGCGGCGAGCAATCAGCACTCGTCCGTCGCTGCCGCGAATGACTGCAGCGGCTACATGTACACGTTTCACCCTTCACACTCCGCCAGGCCAGCTTTTTGCCAGGCCTGGAAGGCTGGCCACTGGTAGATGGTTTCAATATAGGCCGCAGCGTCTGCCGGGACTTCGACCCGGTAGGTACGCAGGCGCACGGCAATCGGGGCAAAGAAGGCGTCGGCCAGGCTCAGGCTGCCGAACAAGTACGGGCCTGTCTCTTTGGCTGCCAGACGGCATTCGGACCACAGCGCGACGATGCGGTCGATGTCGACCTGCACGTCCAGCGGCACGGTTTCCAGCGCTTCATTGCGGGACAGGTCGAACGGCATGTTGCCGCGCAGGGCGAAGAAGCCACTGTGCATCTGCGCGCAGGCCGAACGGGCCAGGGCACGGGCGGCGACGTCGGTGGGCCAGAGGTTGGCGTGCGGATGGCGCTCGGCCAGGTACTCGGCGATGGCCAGGGAGTCGGCGATCACTCCGTGCTCGCTCTTGAGCAGCGGCACCTTGCCGGTTGGCGAGTGCTCCAGCAGACGCTGACGGGTATCGGCCTGGTTGAGTTTGATCAGGGTTTCGTCATAGTCGACGCCGGCCAGCTCAAGGGCCAGGGCGCCGCGCAGCGACCAGGAGGAATACAGCTTGTCGCCGATGATCAGTTGGTAGCGCATGGTGCGGCTCCATCAGAGGCTTATCGCGGGTCAAGCCCGCTCCCACAAAGTCACTGTGGGAGCGGGCTTGACCCGCGATGAAGTCAGGTACGGTATTCGGCGTTGATTTTCACGTACTCGTGGGACAGGTCGGTGGTCCAGATGGTTTCGCTGCACTGGCCACGGCCCAATTCGATACGAATGGTGATCTCCTGCTCGGCCATCACCGCCGAGCCCTGGGCTTCGGTGTAGCTGGCGCTGCGCCCGCCCTTGCTGGCGATGCACACATCACCCAGGAAGACGTCGATCAGGCTGACGTCCAGGTCCGGCACACCAGCACGCCCAACGGCGGCAAGGATTCGGCCCCAGTTCGGGTCGGAGGCGAACAGCGCGGTCTTGATCAAAGGTGAATGGGCCACGGCATAGCCGACGTCCAGGCACTCCTGGTGGTTGCCACCGCCATTGACTGCAACGGTGACGAACTTGGTCGCACCTTCGCCGTCACGCACGATGGCCTGGGCCACGTCCATGCACACTTCGAACACGGCCTTTTTCAGCGCTTCGAACAACGGGCCACGAGCCTCGGTGACTTCCTCGACATCAGCCTTGCCGGTGGCAATCAGCATGCAGCAGTCGTTGGTCGAGGTGTCGCCGTCGATGGTGATGCGGTTGAACGACTTGTTGGCAGCATCGAGGATCAAGTCCTTGAGCACGGCCGGGGCCACCTTGGCGTCAGTGGCAATGTAGCCAAGCATGGTCGCCATGTTCGGGCGAATCATGCCCGCGCCCTTGCTGATGCCAGTGACGGTGATGGTCACGCCATCATGCTGGAACTGACGGCTGGCACCCTTTGGCAGGGTATCGGTGGTCATGATGCCGGTGGCCGCAGCGGCCCAGTTGCTTTCCGACAGGTCGTCCAGGGCGGCCTGCAGCGCGCCTTCGATCTTCTCGACCGGCAGCGGCTCACCGATCACGCCGGTGGAGAATGGCAATACGGCGCTGGCTTCAACACCGGTCAGCTCGGCCAGCTTGGCGCAGGTGCGCTCGGCCGCAGCCAGGCCCGGCGCGCCGGTGCCGGCGTTGGCGTTGCCGGTGTTGGTCAGCAGGTAGCGCACGGAGCCCTGCACGCGCTGCTTGGCGAGGATCACCGGAGCGGCGCAGAAGGCGTTCAGGGTGAACACGCCGGCGACGCTTGCGCCTTCGGCGCAGCGCATCACCACCACGTCCTTGCGCCCAGGGCGCTTGATGCCCGCAGAGGCGATGCCGAGTTCAAAACCTGGAACCGGGTGCAACGTTGGCAAAGGACCAAGACCAACAGCCATGAAAGCGCTCCTAGAAAAAATGCACCGGGTCGAGATTACCGGCACTTGAGATGGAACAACGCCGCGACGGTGGGGACCAGTCGCGGCGCGGTGTTCAGATGTCAGCGAGGTACAACGGCAGTATGATCAGTCGATCTTGCCATGGCACTGCTTGAACTTCTTGCCCGAACCGCACCAGCATGGCTCGTTGCGGCCCAGCTTCTGCTCGTTGCGCACGGGCGCGGCGGCCACGGCAACGTCAGCGCCTTCATCCTGCAGCTCAGCTTCCAGCCCTGGGGCCTCGGCGTGCTGGAACTGCATGCGTGCCGCCAGCTCTTCGGCTTCGCGGCGCAGACGGGCTTCTTCCTCGACCGGATCTTCGCGGCGTACCTGAACGTGCGAAAGCACGCGGATGGTGTCGCGCTTGATCGAATCGAGCAGTTCCTGGAACAGGTTGAACGACTCGCGCTTGTACTCCTGCTTCGGGTTCTTCTGCGCATAGCCGCGCAGGTGGATACCGTGACGCAGGTGGTCCATGGTCGACAGGTGGTCTTTCCACAGGTCGTCGAGTACGCGCAGCAGGATCTGCTTCTCGAAGGTACGCAGGGCTTCGGCGCTGGCCTGCTCTTCCTTCTCGTTGTAGGCCGCCAACAGCTCGGTCAGCAGCTTGGCGCGCAGAGTTTCCTCGTAGAGGTGATCGTCTTCGTCGAGCCATTGCTGGATCGGCAGCTTGACCCCGAAATCGCTGGCCAGGGCCGCTTCCAGGCCAGCCACGTCCCACTGCTCGGGCAGCGACTGTGGCGGAATGTGCTGGGCGACGGTGACGTCGAGCACTTCCTGGCGGAAGTCGGCGATGGTGTCGCCAATGTTGTCGGCTGCCAGCAGGCTGTTACGCATGTGGTAGATGACTTTACGTTGTTCGTTGGCGACGTCGTCGAATTCGAGCAGTTGCTTACGAATATCGAAGTTGCGGCCTTCGACCTTGCGCTGGGCTTTCTCGATGGCGTTGGTCACCATGCGGTGCTCGATGGCCTCACCGGACTGCATGCCCAGTGCCTTCATGAAGTTCTTCACCCGGTCCGAGGCGAAGATACGCATCAGGCTGTCTTCGAGCGACAGGTAGAAACGGCTCGAACCCGGGTCGCCCTGGCGGCCGGAACGGCCACGCAGCTGGTTGTCGATACGACGCGACTCGTGACGCTCGGAGGCGATCACGTGCAGGCCACCGGACTCGATCACCTGCTGGTGACGCTTCTGCCAGTCGGCCTTGATCTGCGCGACCTGCTCAGGGGTCGGGTTGTCCATGGCGGCGACTTCAACTTCCCAGTTACCGCCCAGGAGGATGTCGGTACCGCGACCGGCCATGTTGGTGGCGATGGTCAACGCACCCGGGCGACCGGCCTGGGCAATGATCTCGGCTTCCTTTTCGTGGTACTTGGCGTTGAGGACCTTGTGATCGATGCCTTCCTGCTTGAGCAGGTTGGACATGTGCTCGGAGGTCTCGATCGTCGCCGTACCGACCAGGACCGGACGACCCACGGTCATGCTTTCCTTGATGTCGGCGATGATCGCCTGGTACTTCTCTTCGGCAGTCAGGTACACCAGGTCGTTGAAGTCCTTACGGGCCAACGGCTTGTTCGGCGGGATCACCATCACGTTGAGCGCGTAGATCGACTGGAACTCGAACGCTTCGGTGTCGGCAGTACCGGTCATCCCGGACAGCTTGCTGTACAGGCGGAAGTAGTTCTGGAAGGTGGTCGAAGCCAGGGTCTGGCTTTCGGCCTGGATGTTCAGGTTCTCTTTCGCCTCGATCGCCTGGTGCAGGCCCTCGGACAGACGACGGCCCGGCATGGTACGCCCGGTATGCTCGTCGATCAGCAGGATCTGGCCGTCCTGAACGATGTACTCGATGTTGCGATGGAACAGCTTGTGCGCACGCAGGCCGGCGTAGACGTGGGTCAACAGGCCCAGGTTGTGCGCCGAGTACAGGCTCTCGCCCTCGGCCAGCAGGCCAACCTGGGTGAGCATCTCTTCGATGAACTGGTGACCGGCTTCGTTGAGCTCAACCTGACGGCTCTTCTCGTCGATGCTGTAGTGACCCTCTTGGGTAACCTGGCCTTCGACTTCCTCGATGTGTTGCTTGAGGCGCGGGATCAGTTTGTTGATCTCGATGTACAGCTTGGAGCTGTCCTCGGCCTGGCCGGAGATGATCAGCGGGGTACGCGCTTCGTCGATCAGGATGGAGTCGACTTCGTCGATCACGGCGAAATTCAGCTCGCGCTGGAATTTCTCTTCCATGCTGAAGGCCATGTTGTCGCGCAGGTAGTCGAAACCGAATTCGTTGTTGGTGCCGTAGGTGATGTCGGCGGCGTAGGCGATGCGCTTCTCTTCCGGCGGCTGGAACGGCGTAACCACGCCGACCGTCAGGCCGAGGAATTCGTACAGCGGACGCATCCAGTTGGCGTCGCGGCGGGCCAGATAGTCGTTCACCGTGACCACATGCACGCCTTTGCCCGACAAGGCATTGAGGTACACGCCCAGGGTTGCGACCAAGGTCTTGCCTTCACCGGTACGCATTTCTGCGATCATGCCTTCGTGCAAGGTCATGCCGCCGATCAGCTGGACATCGAAGTGACGCATGCCCATGACCCGCTTGCCCGCTTCACGGGCGACCGCGAAGGCTTCAGGCAGCAGTTGGTCGAGGGTCTCGCCTTTGGCCAGGCGCTCTTTGAACTCTGCGGTCTTGGCGCGCAGCTGCTCATCCGAGAGGGCCAACATCTGCTCTTCGAAGGCATTGACGATCTGTACCGTCTTGAGCATGCGTTTGACTTCGCGCTCGTTCTTGCTTCCAAAAAGTTTTTTTAACAAAGGCGCAAACATATCGACAGGATCTTCCACACGTAGGGATGGAGGGCGGCCCCGTGAGTCGCCCGTGCAGCCCTTATGGCCGCATGCGAACGAGCATTCTACCCGGAAACGATGGTGAGGAAAGTGGCGGATTCCACGATGCTGGCACAGCGCTTTTACGGGGCCTGGTTAAAATAAGGCCTTTTTCGCCAACTTCAAGCCATTGCAACATGAAGTTTTACCCTTGAAGCCCACACAAGGCGGGGTGCGGGCGATCTGCTAAGATGGCTTCTCTGTAACTTCAGGTGTCCCTTCATGGCTTTTCGCCCTTCGCCGGCCCGCGCCCCCGCCGTTCTGTTACGCGAGGCCCGGCCGCTCAAAGCCCTGTTCAGCCACGCCCAGCGCCTGGCGCAACTGCAAAAGCTGCTCGACAGCCAGTTGCAGCCGGCGGCACGCGAGCACTGCCATATTGCCTCCTGGCGTGAAGGCACGCTGCTGCTGATCGTCACCGATGGCCACTGGGCCACCCGCCTGCGTTACCAGCAAAAACGCCTGCAACGCCAGTTGCAGACTCTGGAGGTGTTTGCCAGCCTGACCCGGATCCAGTTCAAGGTGCAGCCGCCGACCACCCAGAGCCAGGCCGTCGGGCATACCGCAGACCTGTCGAGCCGAGCCGCCGAGAGCATTCAGGCAACGGCTGAGGGGATCAGCGATCCGAAGTTGCGTGCGGCATTGGAGCGGCTGGCCAGTCATGCGCGGGACAAGGACAATTCAACTGATTGAATAGCGACCTCCCCTTCACCTGATATTTTTGTCAGTTGTCGCCCCCGCCTCCAGTCGATCTAATCCTTCTGCCACTTACCCTAAAGGCGGGACTGGAGATGGAAAACTACGTGTTTGACTACACCTCGTTCGAACAACCCGGCGAGGCTGCATGGAACGGTTGGAACAAAGGCGCCAACGGCAACATGCTTAAAGTAATGAGTGAAGCGGGTAATCACCACCTCGCATTCGAGAATTTTGACGGCAACTTGCTAGGCATTATCTTGCAAAAGACGCTGATGGGATTCACACCAGGTACCGCATATAGCCTGTCTCTGCGGGTTAAACGCTTGGGCCAAAGCCCGAGGACGACCACGTTGAGCTGGCACATTGGCAAAGAACCATTGCCAACAAACTACAAGGTCGAAGATACGAACTGGCACACATTGACCTGGCGTTTCGACGCGACTGATTCAAAGCACTCGTTTGAGCTGATTGGAAGAGACGAATCGGGCCATGGGAACGCTCCCGGCGCGGACTTTATCTTCGATGACATTCGTATCCAACCGATCGAGGTGAAAGAAGACTTCGACGGGCGCGAATGTAAGCTCCAGGATCCCGGAGCACGCATTGAATTAAATACCATGAGCATATACTTCCTGCCCGATTCCATGGGCAAGGCAGGTATCTATAACGATCCCTCATGGTCAGCGCTTCACGAAAAAGAAGGCTTGGTAATGTGCCACGGCCAGGACGACGGCAGCTATACACAACGGCTGCACATCGACTTACCAGGCGCGTACAATTCCATATCGTTTGGTTGGTCCTACAAGCACACTAGCGGCGAGGTCAAACTCTACAATACAGCCAACGAGCTGCTGTGGAGCTATACACTCCAACAGCTGCACGAAACGATCAGCTATACGGCAAACGATAACTGTATTGCCAGAATCGAGTTAATTTGCAGAGACTGGTCTTACTTTGACTTCTTTGTCTTCAAAAACATCCCATAAAAAAAGGGCCACCCGAAGGTGGCCCAAAGAAACTAAAGAAGAGAGTGTTCGTACTTACACTGCCGCAACCGGACGCATGTAAGAGATCGGTGCCGTGCTGGCATCTTCGAAAGTCACCACTTCCCAGGCGTCTGTTTCCTCGATCAGCTTGCGCAGCAGCTGGTTGTTCAGCGCGTGTCCGGACTTGTAGCCCTTGAACTCGCCGATCAGGCTGTTGCCCAGCAGGTAGAGGTCGCCGATGGCGTCGAGGATCTTGTGCTTGACGAATTCGTCTTCGTAGCGAAGACCGTCTTCGTTGAGCACGCCGTCCTTGTCGACCACGATGGCGTTTTCCACACTGCCACCGAGCGCGAGGTTGTTCTTGCGCAGGTACTCGATGTCACTCATGAACCCGAAGGTACGGGCGCGGCTGACTTCCTTCACAAACGAGGTGCTGGAAAAGTCCACGCTGGCACTTTGGGTCCGGTTGTGGAACACCGGGTGATCGAAATCGATCTCGAAACTCACCTTGAACCCGTCGAACGGCAGGAAAGTGGCGCGCTTGTCGCCGTCTTCCACTGTCACTTCGCGCAGGATGCGGATGAACTTCTTGGCTGCGTCCTGTTCTTCCAGGCCGGCAGATTGAATCAGGAATACAAAGGGTCCAGCGCTACCGTCCATGATCGGCACTTCGGACGCGGAGAGCTCGACGTAGGCGTTATCGATGCCCAGGCCAGCCATGGCCGAGAGCAAATGCTCAACCGTGTCTACCTTGGTATCGCCATTGACCAGTGTCGTCGACATGGTGGTCTCGCCGACGTTGGCCGCGCGGGCGGGAATTTCCACCACGGGGTCGAGGTCGGCACGGCGAAATACGATGCCGGTATCCACAGGTGCAGGTTTGAGGGTCAGGTAAACCTTCTCCCCGGAGTGCAGGCCGACACCTGTGGCACGGATAATATTCTTCAGGGTGCGTTGTTTAATCATGGCATTGGCCGCTTCAGCGCAAATTGCGAACTGGTATCAACAAAGGCTGAGGATAATACCAGACCCGGCCTTTGCTGAACACCAATCACCCTTATACCCCTGATAAATTTCATTAATCGGCCTGACGACGTAGGAATGCCGGGATGTCCAGGTAGTCCAGATCGTCTTGCGGATTGAGTTTTGCAGCAGCGGCAGCACCGGCGTGAGCCTGGTTGCGCATCACGGTCGGACGCTCCAGATCACGGTAGTTCACCGAGGACTGCTCGTTGCGTACCGGGGCCGGAGCCGGGGTTTGCGCCGACGCGGTCTGCATGGTGTTGTCGATAACCTTGACCGGCTTCTCGATTTTCGCACCCAGGCCAGTGGCAACCACGGTAACGTGCAGCTCGTCGCGCATGTCCGGATCGATAACGGTACCGACCTTGACCATGGCGTGATCGGAAGCGAAGGCTTCGATGATGCTACCGACGTCCGAGTACTCACCCAGCGACAGGTCAGGACCTGCGGTGATGTTGACCAGGATGCCGCGAGCGCCCTGCAGGTTGACGTCTTCGAGCAGCGGGTTGCGGATGGCTGCTTCAGTCGCTTCACGTGCACGGTTAGGACCGCTGGCGCAACCGGTGCCCATCATGGCCATGCCCATCTCGCTCATCACGGTACGCACGTCGGCGAAGTCGACGTTGATCATGCCCGGACGCTTGATGATGTCGGAGATACCGCGAACGGCACCGGCCAGCACGTCATCAGCCTTGGCGAACGCCGACAGCAGGCTTGCGTCCTTGCCCAGGATGGTCAGCAGCTTCTCGTTGGGGATGGTGATCAGCGAGTCGACGCTGTCAGCCAGTGCACGGATGCCCTCATCGGCGATCTGCATGCGCTTGCGGCCTTCGAACGGGAATGGCCGGGTGACGACTGCAACGGTGAGGATGCCCATCTCCTTCGCCACTTCGGCGATGATCGGCGCCGCACCGGTACCGGTACCGCCGCCCATGCCGGTGGTGATGAACACCATGTTGGTGCCTTGCAGCACTTCGGCGATGCGCTCACGGTCTTCCAGCGCGGCCTGACGGCCGACTTCCGGATTGGCACCGGCACCCAGGCCCTTGGTCACGCCGGTACCCAGTTGCAGAATGGTGCGCGCGCCGATGTTTTTCAGCGCCTGAGCATCGGTGTTGGCGCAGATGAACTCGACGCCTTCGATGTTGCTCTTGACCATGTGATTAACGGCGTTGCCACCGCCGCCACCGACACCAATCACCTTGATGACCGGACTTTGCGGGACGTTGTCTACGAGCTCGAACATTTTCCCTCTCCTTACAGTTCTCTAGTTTTTGCGCCTACTACTACTGCTTTGAAACTTTAAAAGTTGCCCTGGACCCAACGTTTGAAGCGTTCGAACGCTGGAGCCTTCGGTTCATCGCCATAGCTGTTGCTGCTGCTGATACCGGTCAGGGTCAAGCCGTCGGACTGCTTTTGCAGGCCGTAGGTCAAAAGGCCCACACCGGTGGAATAGATCGGGTTGCGCACCACATCGCTAAGGCCGCGAACACTGTGCGGCACGCCCAGGCGTACCGGCATGTGGAAGATTTCCTCGGCAAGTTCCACCGCACCTTCCATTTTCGAGGTACCGCCGGTCAGGACGATGCCCGCCGGTACCAGGTCTTCGTAGCCGCTGCGACGCAGTTCGGCCTGAATCAGGGTAAAGAGCTCGTCGTAACGCGGCTCGACCACCTCGGCCAGGGCCTGGCGCGACAGTTCGCGCGGCGGACGGTCGCCGACGCTCGGCACCTTGATGGTTTCACCGGCGCCGGCCAGCTTGGCCAGGGCGCAGGCGTAACGGATCTTGATCTCTTCGGCGTACTGGGTCGGCGTGCGCAAGGCCATGGCGATGTCGTTAGTCACCTGGTCGCCGGCAATCGGGATCACTGCGGTGTGACGGATCGCGCCTTCGGTGAAGATGGCGATGTCGGTGGTACCGCCACCGATATCGACCAGGCACACGCCCAGCTCTTTCTCGTCATCGGTCAATACCGAGTAGGCCGAGGCCAGTTGCTCGAGAATGATGTCATCGATTTCCAGACCACAGCGACGCACGCACTTCTCGATGTTCTGCGCGGCATTGACCGCGCAGGTGACCACATGGACCTTGGCTTCCAGACGCACGCCGGACATGCCCAGGGGCTCGCGTACACCCTCCTGGTTGTCGATCACATAGTCCTGCGGCAGGGTGTGCAGGACCCGCTGATCGGCAGGAATAGCCACGGCCTGGGCGGCGTCGAGCACGCGCTCAAGGTCGGCCGCACTGACTTCACGGTCGCGAATCGCGACGATGCCGTGGGAGTTCAGGCTGCGAATGTGATTGCCGGCAACACCGACGAACGCCGAGTGAATCCGGCAGCCGGCCATCAGTTGCGCTTCTTCGACCGCGCGCTGGATCGACTGCACGGTGGACTCGATGTTGACCACGACGCCCTTCTTCAACCCGCGCGAGGGGTGAGTGCCGATACCGACGATCTCCAGAGTGCCGTCGGCGGCGACTTCACCCACCAGAGCCACAACCTTGGAGGTGCCGATATCCAGCCCGACGATCATTTTGCCGCTATGCGCATTTGCCATGGGTCCTGCCTCTCTCTAATTCTTCGCAACGGCGGGTTGGGCCGTCGTCGGTGCAATCGGTTCCCGCCAGCCAACGGCCAGGCCATTGGCATAACGCAGATCGATGCGGGCGATGTTCGTGATCTGTTCTTTGAGTGTCTTGTCGTAAATGGCAATGAAGCGGCGCATCTTTTCCACCAGATGATCGCGTCCCAGCAGCAGTTCGATACCTGGCCCAGCGCTTCCGGCACCGGTGGTCAGGAACCAGCTGCCGCGCTCGCGCAACTCCAGCCGGGCAATCGAAAAGCCCATCGGCCGCAACATCTGGCTCAGGACCTGATATTGCTGCATTACTTTTTGCTGCGCCCGCTGCGGCCCGAACAGCTGCGGCAGGTGCTCGTAATTGGCCAGCTCGCGCGGGGTGAAGGCCTGGCCCTGGTTATTGAGCAAGGCTTCGTCACCCCAGCGCGCGACGGGCAACTGTTCTTCCAGGCGGATCACTACTTCATCCGGCCAGACCCTGCGCACTTCGGCGTGGGCGATCCAGGGCATCTGCTCCAGTTCCGCACGCATGCTTGCCAGGTCGACGGTGAAGAAGCTTGCCGCCACGTACGGGGCGATCCGCTGCTGCACCGCCTGCTGGCTGATGTAACTGAGGTCACCTTGCACGGCGATCTTGGTGATCGGCCGGTCGGCGTACGGCATCAGGCGCTGGGCGCCTTCATAGGCGCCAAAGCCGGCGACGACCAGCAACACCGGCCACAGCAGGCGCTTGAACACACTGAAGTTGGCCTTGGGCAGGCGCGCCGACAGTGGCTCCTTGGCCACCATCCGGCTGGCACCACGCGGCACCGGCTTGTTACGGCCGGGGGCGGGTTGCTGATGACGTAACATCGCGCCTTGCATGGGCTTAACCTCGCGCCTCTACGCTGGCCGCCAGGATCGCCAGCACCAACTGCTGGAAGTCCAGACCGGCCGCACGTGCTGCCATGGGGACCAGGCTGTGATCAGTCATGCCTGGTGCGGTGTTGACCTCGAGCAGCCAGAAACGCCCCTGCTCGTCCTGCATCACGTCCACGCGCCCCCAGCCGGCGATGCCAACGGCGTCGCAGGCACGGGCGGTCAGGTCGATCAGCTCTTGCTCTTTCGTCGCGTCCAGGCCACACGGGATGCGGTACTGGGTATCGTTGGCGATGTACTTGGCGTCGTAGTCGTAGAAGGTATGCGGGGTACCCAGGGCGATTGGCGGCAAAACCTGGCCACGCAGTACGGCCACGGTGAACTCCGGACCCTTGATCCATTGTTCAACCAACACTTGCGAGTCGTAGGTGGCGGCGTCTTTCCAGGCGGCGATCAATTCGTCGACGCTGTTCACTTTCGCCATACCGATACTGGAGCCTTCATGGGCCGGTTTGACGATCAAAGGGAAGCCCAGTTCCGCGCCTGCAGAAATACAATCGGCTTCGCTGCTGAGCACGGCGTGACGCGGGGTCGGAATACCCAGGCTGTGCCAGACCTGTTTGGTCCGCAACTTGTCCATGGCCAGCGCCGAGGCAAGGATGCCACTGCCGGTGTAAGGAATACCCAGGCACTCCAGCAGGCCCTGCATGCTGCCGTCTTCACCGCCACGGCCGTGGAGGATGATGAAGGCGCGATCGATCTTCTCGCTTTGCAGGCGATCGAGCAGGTCGTCACCGACGTCGATGGCGACCACGTCGACACCGGCGCTGGTCAGCGCTTGGATGACTGCGGCACCGGATTTGAGCGAAACCTCGCGCTCGGCGCTCTTGCCGCCGTAGAGCACGGCGACGCGGCCGAAATCTTTGACCGCCAAGGTCGAGTGCAATTTGTCGTAGGCATTAACAGTCATTTGGACTTCCCCTGACTGGCAACGGCACCAGCGAACAACGGACTCTTGAGCAATTGCGGGGCCAGGCCACCGATGTCACCGGCCCCCTGGCACAGCAGGATGTCACCGGCGCGCAGCAGCGGCTTGACCAGCGGCGCCAGCTCAATGCCGCGCTCGATGTAGATCGGGTCAAGCTGACCGCGCTGGCGGATGCTGTGGCACAGCTGGCGGCTGTCGGCACCGGGAATCGGCTCTTCGCCGGCCGGGTAGACTTCCATCAGCAACAGCACATTGGCATCGGCCAGGACCTGGACGAAATCGTCGTACAGATCACGGGTACGGCTGTAGCGGTGCGGCTGGTAAACCATCACCAGGCGCCGCTCAGGCCAGCCGCCACGCACGGCCTTGATCACCGCCGCGACTTCGGTCGGGTGGTGGCCGTAGTCGTCGACCAGCATCACGCTACCGTTATCCACCGGCAGTTCGCCGTAGACCTGGAAGCGCCGCCCTACCCCCTGGAACCCCGAGAGGCCCTGGACGATGGCTTCATCGCTGATGCCTTCGTCGGTGGCAATGGCAATGGTTGCCAACGCATTGAGCACGTTGTGGTTGCCCGGCATGTTGACCGACACGTCCAGCGGCTCGCGATCGCGGCGCAGCACGGTGAAGTGGGTCTGCATGCCCGACTGGCGAACATTGATCGCGCGCACGTCGGCTTCTTCGCTGAAACCGTAAGTGACCGCCGGGCGCTTGACCTGCGGCAGGATCTCGCGCACCACCGGGTCGTCCAGGCACATCACCGCCAGCCCATAGAACGGCAGGTTGTGCAGGAACTCGACGAAGGTCTTCTTCAGCTTGTTGAAGTCGCCTTCGTAGGTCGCCATGTGGTCGGCGTCGATATTGGTGACCACCGCGACCAGCGGCTGCAGGTGCAGGAAGCTGGCATCGCTCTCATCGGCTTCGGCGATCAGGTAACGGCTGGTGCCCAGCTGGGCATTGGTGCCGGCTGCATTGAGGCGGCCACCGATGACGAAGGTAGGGTCCAGGCCACCCGCGGCAAATACCGAGGCCAGCAGACTGGTGGTGGTGGTCTTGCCGTGGGTACCGGCAACGGCGATGCCGTGGCGGTAGCGCATCAGCTCGGCGAGCATCTCGGCCCGTGGTACCACCGGAATGCGCCGCTCGAGGGCAGTAGCAACTTCCGGGTTGGCCGTGTTGATGGCGCTCGACACCACCAGCACATCCGCGCTGGCAGCGTTTTCGGCACGGTGACCGATGAAGATCTGCGCACCGAAGGATTCCAGGCGCTCGGTGACCGGCGAGGTCTTGAGGTCGGAGCCCGACACCTGGTAACCCAGGTTCAGCAGCACTTCGGCAATACCGCACATGCCCACGCCGCCGATGCCGACGAAGTGGATGCGGCGGATACGGCGCATTTCCGGTTGCGGGATGGCTTTCTTGCTTTCAACCATGGGCCACCTCCAGACAGATATCGACCACGGTGCGGGTAGCCGCGGGCTTGGCCAGGCGCCGGGCAGTGGCGGCCATGGTGGTGAGTTTTTCCGGTTGCATCAGCACCTCGTTCAGGCGTTCAGCGAGTTGCGCTGCGCCAGTTGTCGCTTGTGGCATCAGGAAGGCAGCGCCTTCACGGGCCAGATAATGGGCGTTGTGGGTCTGGTGGTCGTCGATGGCATGGGGCAAAGGCACCAACATCGACGGCAAGCCGGCCGCAGCCAGCTCGCTGACCGTCAGCGCACCTGCGCGGCAGACCACCAGGTCAGCCCAGCCATAGGCTTGGGCCATGTCCTTGATGAACGGCTCTACCTGAGCCTCGACACCGGCCTGGCGATAACGCTCGGCGGTAATCTGGTCATGCTGCTTGCCGGCCTGGTGGAAAACCTCGGGACGAATGTCCTCAGCCACCTGGGCCAGGGCCAGAGGCAGCAATTTGTTCAAAGGCTCGGCGCCCAGGCTTCCGCCGAGCACCAGCAAACGGGGTTTGCGCACGCCCAGAGGCTCACGCGGAGTGTCCATGAACAGCTCGCTGCGCACCGGGTTACCGGTGGTGCGCAGTTTGTCCGACGCCGTGAAGGTGTCGGGGAAAGCTTCGCAGACTCGGCCAGCCAAGGGCACCAGTAGCCGATTGGCGGTACCGGCGCGGGCGTTCTGCTCGTGAATCACTACCGGCACGCCGCACAGCCGCGCAGCGACGCCACCGGGGCCGGTCACGTAACCACCAAAGCCGACCACGCACACCGGCTTGAGCTGACCAATGATCCGCCGCGCCTGCAACACCGCCTTGACCAGGGTGAATGGCGCCTTGAGCAGCGACAGCTTGCCCTTGCCACGCAGGCCGGTGACCTGGATCAAGTGCAACGACAGGCCAGCCTGGGGCACCAGTTCATTCTCGATACCGCGCGGGGTGCCCAGCCAGTGCACGCTGTAACCACGCGCCTGGAACTCACGGGCGCAGGCCAGTGCCGGGAACACGTGGCCCCCGGTGCCGCCCGCCATGATCAGTACGTTCTTGCCGTTAACGGCCATGATTCGGCTCCTCGGCAAAATCGCTTTCATCGAATTCGTGTTCTTCACTGCCCAAGTGCGTACGGCTCTCCCATTCGATGCGCAGTAGCAAACCGACACAGGCACAGCAGATCACCAGGGAGCTGCCGCCGTAGCTGAGGAACGGCAGGGTCAGGCCCTTGGTCGGCAGTAGACCGACGTTCACACCGATATTGATCAAAAACTGACCGATCCACAGGAACGCCAAGCCGAAGGCCATGTAGGCGGCAAAGAACTGTTTGGCTTTTTCTGCCCAAAGGCCGATGTACAGCGCGCGCACGGTGACGAACACGAACAGCGCCACGGTGACCAGCGAACCGACTACGCCGAGCTCTTCCGCCAGCACCGAGAAAACGAAGTCGGTGTGCGCTTCAGGCAGGTAGAACTGCTTCTGCACGCTGTTGCCCAGGCCAACGCCGAGCCACTCGCCGCGACCGAAGGCGATCAGCGCCTGGGTCAACTGGTAACCGGAGCCGAACTGATCCGACCAGGGGTCGGTAAAGGTGATCAGTCGCGCCATCCGGTAAGGCTGGGCCTGAACCAGGACGAACACCGCCGCCACCGCCAGCACCACCATCAGACTGAAGCGGAACAAGCCGACGCCGCCGAGGAACAGCATCGCCGCCGCCGCGCCCATCATCACTACCGTGGCACCGAAGTCCGGCTCCATCAGCAGCAGGCCGGCCATCGGCAGCAGGACGATGAACGGCTTGAAGAAGCCCATCCAGCTTTCACGCACTTCGCGCTGGCGACGCACCAGGTAACCGGCCAGATAGATGACCACGAAGACCTTGGCGATTTCCGAGGGCTGGACGTTGAAGAAACTGAAGCCGATCCAGCGCATCGAACCGTTCACCTCGCGGCCGATGCCCGGTACCAGCACCAGCACCAGCAGCGCGAAGGCGCCAACCAGCATGGTGAAGCCCATCTTCTGCCAAGTGGCGATCGGCACCATCATGGTGACGATGCAGGCAAAGATGCCGATGGCCACGTACACCAGGTGGCGGAACATGTGATACAGCGGGTTGCCCGACTGCGCCGCGGCCACTTCCGAGGACGCCGAGGTGATCATCACCAGGCCAATGCCCAACAGCGCCAGGCAACCGGCGAGCATGGCGAAATCCAGGTCGATGCCGCGACCGCTGATCAGCGGCGATGGATAAGGCTTGATGATGCCGAAGATCATGCCAGCCCTCCTACGGCTTGGGCGAACAGGCGCCCACGCTCTTCGAAGTTCTTGAACATGTCCAGGCTCGCGCACGCCGGCGACAGCAACACGGCGTCGCCAGGCTGGGCCTGTTCGGCGCAGGCCAGAACAGCCTCCTCAAGGGTTTTGACGCGGATCAGCGGCACGCTGTCGCCGAAGGTCTCGGCCAGGCGCTCGGCATCACGGCCAAGCAGCACCACAGCACGGCAATTGGCCGCAACCGGAGCCTTGAGCGCGGCGAAATCGGCACCTTTGCCATCGCCACCGGCGACCAATACCAGCTTGCCGTCGATGTCTGCGCCAAGGCCTTCAATGGCCGCTAGGGCGGCGCCGACGTTGGTCGCTTTGGAGTCGTCGTACCAATTCACCCCGTTGCGTTCACGAAGCCACTGGCAACGGTGTGCCAGGCCCGAGAAGGTGCGCAGGCTGGACAGCATGGCATCCATCGGCAGGCCGACAGCGTGGCCCAGGGCCAGGGCCGCCAGCGCGTTGGACTGGTTATGGGCACCGCGAATCTTCAGCTCGCGCACCGGCATCAGTTGCTGAAATTCGAAGGCCAGGTACTTCTCGCCATCCTCTTCACGCAGACCGAAGGCCTTGAAGTCGGGAGCGTTCAGCCCGAAGGTCCAGACCGGCTGGCCCTCGGACAGCAACGGCCGGCTCAGGGCGTCCTGGCGGTTGACCACCACCTGGCGAGCACCCCGGAAGATCCGGTGTTTGGCCAGGTGATAGGCCGGCAGGCCGCTGTAACGGTCCATGTGGTCTTCGCTGACATTGAGCACAGTGGCCACTTCGGCATTGAGCTGGTCAGTGGTTTCCAGCTGAAAACTCGACAGCTCCATCACGTACAACTCGATGTCGTCACTGAGCAGGTCCAGCGCCGGAGTACCGAGGTTGCCGCCGACCGCCACACGCTTGCCTGCCGCCGCAGCCATTTCACCGACCAGGGTGGTGACCGTGCTTTTTGCGTTGGAACCGCTGATGGCAATGATCGGCGCCCGGGCGTTGCGGGCGAATAGCTCGATGTCGCCCGACAGCTTCACGCCACGGGCCGCGGCCTGCTGCAGGGCCGGGGTAGCCAGGGCCAGGCCGGGGCTGACATACAGCTCGTCGGCACGGCAGAGGAACTCCACGTCCAGCTCGCCACAGCGCACTTCCACCTGCGGGAAATCACGACGCAGGGTGTCCAGTTCCGGCGGGTTCTCACGGGTGTCGGCGACCGCAAAGGCAACGCCCCGGTTCGCCAGGAAGCGAACCAGGGACATGCCGCTCTTGCCGAGGCCGACAACGATGCGGAAGTGGTCAGAAGCGATCAAGGACACGCGTTTCTACCTCAGTTTCAGGGTGGCAAGGCCGATCAGCACCAAAATCACGGTGATGATCCAGAAGCGGACGATCACCCGAGGCTCGGGCCAACCCTTGAGTTCAAAGTGGTGGTGGATCGGCGCCATGCGAAATACGCGCTTGCCGGTCAGCTTGAACGAAGCCACCTGGATCACCACCGACAAGGTCTCCATGACGAACACACCGCCCATGATGAACAGGACGATTTCCTGGCGCACGATCACGGCGATGGTGCCCAGTGCAGCGCCCAGTGCCAGGGCACCGACGTCGCCCATGAACACCTGGGCCGGGTAGGTGTTGAACCACAAGAAGCCCAGGCCGGCACCGATCAGCGCGCCGCAGAACACGATCAGCTCACCCGCGCCCGGGACGTAAGGGATCAGCAGGTATTCGGCGAATTTCACGTTACCCGACAGGTAGCAGAAGATGCCCAGGGCGCCGCCGACCATGACAGTCGGCATGATCGCCAGGCCATCGAGGCCGTCGGTGAGGTTCACCGCGTTACTGGAACCGACGATGACGAAATAGGTCAGGACCACGAAACCGATGCCCAAAGGAATGGTGACATCCTTGAGCATCGGCACGATCAGGGTGGTTTCGACGCTGGTCGGGGCGGTCATGTACAGGAAGATTGCAGCGCCCAGACCAAACACCGATTGCCAGAAATACTTCCAGCGGCTAGGCAGGCCGCGCGAGTTCTTCTCGATTACCTTGCGGTAGTCATCGACCCAGCCGATGGCGCCGAACAGCAGGGTGACGATCAGCACCACCCAGACATAACGGTTGCTCAGGTCGGCCCACAGCAAGGTGCTGATGCCGATGGCAGAAAGAATCAGCGCACCACCCATGGTCGGGGTGCCGGACTTGGACAGGTGCGATTGCGGGCCATCATTGCGGACCGCTTGGCCGATCTGGCGAATCTGCAGGGTACGGATCATCCATGGGCCCAGCCACAGGGCCAGCGACAACGCGGTCAGTACACCCAGAATCCCGCGCAGGGACAGGTACTGAAAGACCGCGAAGCCTTTGTAGAACTGTTGCAGATACTCAGCCAGCAGCAGCAGCATTAATGTTTCTCCCCGCTGGAACCGCACAAAGCCACCACGACGTTCTCCATCGCAGCGCTGCGCGAACCCTTGATCAAAATAGTGGTATTGATGGCCTGCTCGGCGCGAACGGCGTCGATCAGGTCAGCTTGATTAGCGAAATGTCGGGCATTGGTGCCGAACGCTGCTACCGCATGGGCCATGTTGCTGCCCACTGCATAGAGCGCCGAAACCTTGTCTTTGGCGTACTCGCCTACCTGCCGATGCCCTTCCTCAGCCCACTGGCCCAATTCGCCGATATCCCCGAGCACCAGGACGGTGCGGCCGGAAAAGCCGGCGAGTATATCAACGGCGGCGCACATGGAGGTGGGGTTTGCATTGTAAGTGTCATCAATTACCCGCACGCCGCTGGGCGCCATCTGCACCACCGTGCGGCCCTTGACCGGTTGCACGGCATCGAGGCCCTGGACGATGCCGTCCAGCGTCAGACCAAAGGCATGGGCGGCAGCGGCGGCGGCCAATGCATTGGCAACGTTGTGGGTGCCGAGCAGGTTGAGCTGGACACGGCCTGTACCCAACGGGCTGTGCAGGTCGAACGCTGGGCAACCGCGCTCGTCCTGGGCGATGTTGCCGGCGTAAAAGTCCGCAGCGGCGTTGCTCAGGGCGAACGTCAGCACCCGGTGACTGCCAGCGCGCTGTTTCCAGATGCCGAAGGCCTTGTCATCAAGGTTCAATACGGCCACGCCATCCTGCCCCAGACCTTCGAGGATCTCGCCCTTGGCTTCGACAATCTTCTGCGGCCCGCCGAACTCGCCGACATGAGCGGTGCCGGCATTGTTGATCAGCGCTACCTGTGGCGTGGTCAAGCCGACGGTGTAGGCGATTTCGCCGACATGGTTGGCGCCCAGCTCGATGACTGCTGCGGTGTGTTGCGGTGCCAGTTCGAGCAGGGTCAGAGGCGCGCCGAGATCATTGTTCAGATTGCCGCGCGTCATCAGTACCGGGCCACGAGTGGCGAGGATGCTGGCGAGCATTTCCTTGACCGTGGTCTTGCCGCTGGAGCCGGTGATGGCTGCGACCGGCTTGTCGAACGCGGCGCGGTTCAGGGCGCCCAACTGGCCCAGGGCCAGGCGGGTATCGGCGACCACCAGCTGCGGCAGGTTGCTGCCCGGCACTTCGCGTTGCACCAGGGCAGCGACGGCGCCCTTGGCAGCAACGTCGTCCAGGTAATCGTGACCGTCAAAACGCGGCCCGGCCAGGGCAACGAACAACTGCCCGGCAGTGATTGCACGGCTGTCGATGCTGACGCCATTGAAGGTTGCGTCCTGGCCAGGCAGGCGGCCCTGCAGGGGGGCAATCAGCTGACTGAGTGACAATGGCTTAAGCATGCGGGGCCTCCCACGCGGCGAGAGCTTTCTCGGCTTCGACCAGGTCGGAAAAGTCATGGCGCTCGCCGTTGATTTCCTGATAGTCCTCATGCCCTTTGCCGGCCAGAACGATGACATCATCCACGCCAGCACCGGCAATCAGCTGCGCAATGGCAGCGCCGCGACCGGCAACGAACTCGACGGCATCAACCCTGGCAAAGCCCGGACGAATATCGGCGAAGATTTGCTGTGGATCTTCAGTACGCGGGTTGTCGTCGGTGACCAGTACACGGTCAGCCAGGCGCTCGGCCACTTCGGCCATCAATGGACGCTTGCCGCGATCGCGGTCGCCGCCGCAGCCAAACAGGCACAATAACTGGCCTTTGGCATGCGGGCGCAGCGCCTGCAACACTTGCTCCAGGGCATCGGGCGTGTGGGCGTAATCGACCACTACCAATGGTTTGCTGCCACCACCCAGGCGCTGCATACGGCCAATCGGGCCTTCCAGCGCAGGAGTGACGGCAAGAATTTCATCCAGCGCGTAGTCCAGCGCCATCAGGGTACCGACTGCGGCCAGCATGTTGCTCAAGTTGAAGCGACCAAGCAGGCGGCTGCGCAGGGTACGCTCGCCCTGAGCGGTGACGATCACCGCGCGCACGCCATCGTCGTCAAAATGCGCTTCACGGCAGTACAACGAAGCGCTGCTGTCTTTGAGGCTGTAGCTGATCAGACGCGACTCGGCATGCTCACCCGCCAGGCGGCGGCCGAAGTCATCATCCAGGTTGACCACCCGGCAGCGCAGGTTCGGCCAGGCGAACAGGCGCGCCTTGGCGCCTTCGTAGGCCTGCATGCTGCCGTGGTAATCCAGGTGATCGCGGGACAGGTTGGTCATCACCGCGATATCGAATTCCAACGCCGCAACCCGGCCCTGATCCAGGGCATGGGAAGAGACCTCCATGGCGACGGCTTTCGCTCCGCCCTTCTTCAGGTCATTGAGGGTCGCCTGCACGGCAATCGGATCTGGCGTGGTCAAGCGGCCGCTTTGCAACTCACCATAGAAACCGGTGCCCAGGGTGCCGATCAGGCCGCAGCGCTGACCGAGTTTGTCCAGGGCCTGGGCCACCAGTTGAGTCACACTGGTCTTGCCGTTGGTGCCGGTGACTCCCACCAGATCCAGCTGACGGCTCGGCTCGCCATAAAAGCGCCCGGCAATATCCGACAACTGCGCAATCAGGCCTTTGACCGGAATCAACGGCACACTGGTAATCGGCAGCACGGTCGCGCCCTGCACTTCATAGGCCACAGCGGCCGCGCCGCGCTTGAGCGCATCGGCAATGTGTTCGCGACCGTCAACCTGTGCACCAGGGACCGCCAGAAACAGGTCGCCCGGACGTACATTACGGCTGTCCAGGGTCAACTCGCGAATCGACGGATCGCTGCTGGCCTGGGTAAAAAGCTTGCTCAATGGCATTGTCATCAACCACGCCCTCCTTTGGCGGGCGCAGCATTGACCTGCTGCGGTGGAGTTGCCGGCGGCAGGTTGTCCGGCGGAATGTTCATCAGACGCAACGTACCGGACATCACCTTGCTGAACACCGGCGCCGAGACCAGGCCGCCGAAGTAGCCGCCCTTGCTCGGTTCATCAATGACCACGACCACGGCATAACGCGGGTCGCTCATCGGCCCGAAGCCGGCAAACAGCGAACGGTACGAGTTTTCGGTGTAGCCCTTGGAACCGATAGTGGCTTTACGCGCCGTACCCGACTTGCCGCCCACGTGATAGAACGGCACCTGGGCACGGAACACCCCGCGCGGCGCTTCAATAACCTGCTGGACCATGCCCTGGATGGTCTCGGCGACTTCCTTGGGCACCACCTGGGTGGACTCCGGCGTCTTGTCGACCTTGAGGATGCTCAGCGGCACCATCTTGCCGTCGTTGGCCAGCGCCGCGTAGGCATGCACCAGTTGCAAAGCGGTGACCGACAGGCCGTAGCCGTAGGACAGCGTAGCCGTCTCGGCCTTGCGCCATTCACGGTGGTTCGGCAGGTTGCCGACGCGCTCGCCCGGGAAGCCCAGGCCAGTATATTGGCCCAGCCCCAACTGGGACATCACCCGGTAGATCGACTCGCCACCGATATCGAAGGCGATCTTGCTCATGCCGACGTTACTGGAGTTGATCAGAATGCCGGTCAGGTCAAGGATCGGACCTTCGCTCTTGGACACGTCGCGAATGGTGTAACGGCCCAACTGCAAGGTGCCCGGATAAACCTCGACCTTGTCGGTCGGCTTCCAGCGCCCGCTTTGCAGGGCCGCACTCATGGACAGCGGCTTGACCGTCGAGCCGGGCTCGAACACGTCGATGATCGCCCGGTTGCGCATGGCTGCCGGGAACATGCTGCGACGGTTGTTGGGGTTGTAGGTCGGCTGGTTGACCATGGCCAACACTTCGCCAGTCTTGACGTCGAGGATCACCAGGCTGCCGGCCTTGGCTTCCTGCTCGGCAATGGCGTTGCGCAGTTCGCGGGTCGCCAGGTATTGCAGGCGCAGGTCGATCGACAACGCCAAGGTCTTTCCGGCCTTGGCGTTTTTGGTTACCTGGATGTCCTTGATCAGCCGGCCGCGCCGGTCCTTGATCACCTGTCGCTTGCCGGGCACGCCGGCCAGCCACTCATCGTAGGCCAGCTCCACCCCTTCGCGACCATGGTCGTCGAGGTCGGTAAAACCAACCATGTGCGCGGCGACATCGCCGGCCGGGTAGAAACGACGAAATTCCTCGATGCCATAGACACCGGGAACCTTGAGGTCGAGCACCACCTGGCCCTGTTCCGGGGTCAGGCCGCGGACCAGATAAATGAACTCCTTGCTGGCCTGCTGCTCCAGGCGCGCCGACAGTTGCTGCGGATCCTGCTTGAGCGCGGCAGCCAGGGCCGGCCAGCGGTCTTTGGCCGCCTGCATTTCTTTCGGGTTGGCCCACAGGGTGGTCACCGGGGTACTGACCGCCAGCGGTTCGCCGTTACGGTCGGTGATCAGCCCGCGGTGCGCAGGAATAGGAATATGCCGCAGGCTGCGGGCGTCGCCCTGGCCCTTGAGGAAGGCACGGTCGACCACCTGCAGGTCGATGATGCGCCAGGCAATCGCGCCGACCATCACGGCCAGCAAGGCAATGACCACGCGAAACCGCCACGGGTAGAGGGCGCCTTCAAGCTTCATCATGGCGCCACCATCCGTACTTCGTCGGCCGCAGGGATACGCATCTTCAGCTGTTCGCTGGCGAGGCTCTCGATGCGGCTATGGGCGGTCCAGGTGCTCTGTTCAAGAATCAACCGGCCCCATTCGGCCTGCGCCTTGTCGCGTTCGCTGAGCTCGCCGAACAAGGTGTTGAGCAACTGACGGTTCCAGTGCGCGCTGTAGGACACCGCCACCGAGGAAACGAGCACGGCAACAAACAGCAGAAGCATCAGGAAGCTTCCGCCTGGCAAAGGCTTGGCGAACAAGCGGCTCACCGCAGCTTCTCGGCGACGCGCATGACCGCGCTACGCGAACGTGGGTTGGCCTTGAGCTCGGCCTCGGAGGCGAACTGGGCCTTGCCGTGGACCTTGATCTTCGGCTCGAAATGCTTGTGCTGGACCGGCAGATTGCGCGGTAGATTGTCAGCCTCGCCCTTGACCAGCTTGCGCATGAACAGCTTGACGATGCGATCTTCCAGGGAGTGGAAGCTGATCACCACCAGGCGCCCGCCGACTTCCAGCGCTTCGAGCGCAGCCTCAAGGCCGGCCTCAAGATCACCCAGTTCGTTGTTGACGTGAATACGCAGGCCCTGGAACGCACGGGTAGCCGGGTTCTTGCCCTTCTCCCAGGCCGGATTGGCGACCTTGAGCACTTCGGCAAGGTCGGCGGTGCGTTCGAACGGCTGGATTTCTCGACGTGCAACCACGGCGTTGGCCATCCGTTTGGCAAAACGCTCTTCGCCATATTCCTTGAATACCCGCGCAATCTCTTCGGCTGACGCGGTGGCGATGAACTGCGCGGCACTGACACCCCGGCTTGGGTCCATGCGCATGTCCAGCGGGCCATCGTTCATGAAACTGAAGCCGCGCTCCGGGTCATCGAGTTGGGGCGAAGAGACGCCAAGATCGAGCAGAATGCCGTTGACCTTGCCGTTGATACCGCGCTCGAGCGCTTCGGCGCCCAGCTCGGCAAAACTGCGCTGCACAATGACAAAGCGGCCGTCTTCGGCCGCCAGCGCTTGCCCGGTGGCAATCGCTTGAGGATCTTTGTCAAAACCCAGCAACCTGCCCTGCGGCCCGAGCTTGCTGAGGATCAAGCGGCTATGCCCGCCGCGACCGAAGGTGCCATCCAGATAGCAGCCATCGGCGCGTACGGCGAGAGCCTCGACGGCTTCGTCAAGCAGTACGGTGATGTGGTTAAAGCCGCTATCTATAGTCACAGGATCAAATCACGCAGTTCATCAGGCATGGCGCCCGGTTGTTGGATAGCTGCAAGGTCGGCTGCCGAAACCGCGTTCCAGGCATCCTCGTCCCACAGCTGAAATTTGTTCAGTTGCCCCACCAGCATTGCCTTCTTGTCGAGCTTGGCGTACTCGCGCAAACGCGGCGGCACCAGGAAACGCCCACTGCCATCAAGCTCCAGATCCACCGCATTGCCGATCAGCAAACGCTGCAGGCGACGGTTCTCTTCACGCAATGACGGCAACGCGCGCAACTTGGCTTCAATCAGCTCCCACTCATCGAGGGGATATACACATAAACAGGGATCAACCGCATCGATGGTCACGATCAACTGCCCGGAACTACGCGAATCGAGCTCGTCACGGTACCGGCTCGGCATGGCGAGACGACCCTTGGCGTCGAGGTTGATGGCGTTGGCTCCGCGGAACACGGCTGCGATTCCCCACAATGTTAGCGTTTTTGTGTCAGAAAACCCACTTCGTGCCACTTTCTGCCACTTGCGCACACTATAGGAATCCGCCTACCACACCGTCAAGGCACGCTTATAAGGAAATCCCTTACAGATCGGAGATTTAGCGCACACAGAGAGGATACAAGGACAATCCGGAAGGGATTTTGACGAAAAAACTCAAACCCACTCATACGGATAGCGAGCGAAGTTAAAGTAATTTATTAAGAGTAAGAATTTTTCGGTATTACGAAGGCTCATCTGCTATCGATTCAAGCAGAAGGAGGGAAAAGGTGGAGAGTCGATCTGTAAGCCGGGTTCTGTCGAGGACAGTCATTCCTCTACGACGGCCATCACTGGACGCCTTTAGCAACCTACCCGGTTCCAACGCGGGCCGCGCCATATGGAACCCTATTTGGTCTTGCTCCGAGTGGGGTTTACCTAGCCACGAACTGTTACCAGTCGTGCGGTGCGCTCTTACCGCACCTTTTCACCCTTACCGGCACCGAAGTGCTTAGGCGGTTATTTTCTGTGGCACTTTCCGTAGGCTCACGCCCCCCAGGCATTACCTGGCACTCCGCCCTATGGAGCCCGGACTTTCCTCCCCCCTCTATTGCGGAACAATAGAAGGCAGCGACTGTCCAATCGACTCTCCGCTGCAAAGGTTAACGGTAGCGGGCTCCAAGAACAAGCGCTAAAACAGATAATAGCACTATAGCATCAGTGGTCTTTCTGTTTTTCCAGTGCCGCCTGGTACAGCAGGTTCTTGCGCACCCCAGTGATTTCCGCAGCCAAGGCAGCGGCTCGCTTGAGCGGCATCTCCGCCAGCAGCAGATCAAGGATACGCATGGCCTCGCTGCTCACCGCCTGCTCGTCCTCTGGCGCGCTGTAGCCCGCCACCAGCACCACACACTCACCACGCTGCTGGTTACTATCAGCCTCGACGAAGGCCCGCAACTGCGCCAACGGCAACCCCTTGAGGGTTTCGAAAGTCTTGGTCAGCTCACGAGCCAGCAGCGCCGGCCGCTCGCCACCGAACACCTCTTCCATATCCTGCAGACATTCAAGAATCCTGTGCGGTGCTTCGTAGAAGATAAGCGTACGCGGCTCTTCCTTTACCTGACTCAGGCGTGCACGACGCCCTACAGCTTTGGCCGGCAGGAAACCTTCGAATATGAAGCGGTCCGACGGCAGGCCGGCGGCCGACAACGCCGCGATCAAGGCGCAGGCGCCCGGCACCGGCACCACCGCAACGCCTGCGGCACGGGCCTGGCGCACCAGATGATAGCCAGGATCGGAAATCAGCGGTGTGCCGGCGTCGGAGATCAGCGCGATGTTATCCCCGGCCAACAGCCGGGTGAGAAAGCGGCTGCCCTCATCGCGCTCGTTATGCTCGTGGCACGCAGCCAGCGGTGTATTGATGCCAAAATGTTGCAACAGACGAATGGAATGACGGGTGTCCTCGGCGGCGATCAGCGCCACGTCGCCGAGCACTTTCAAAGCCCGGGCACTCATGTCATCCAGGTTGCCGATCGGCGTGGCCACCACATAAAGCGTGCCGGAAGTGGTTTGGGAAGCCCCTGGAACATCAGTCACTGCACACACCTGTCGTCATGATCAAAGCGCCATTGTAGCCCGAGACCTGGCAACATTGGGCAACCAGAGACGCCACAAAGCCGCGCCGCACGACCTATATTGAAGGATTAACGCCAGCAAGATCGCGCCCCGGCCAGCGCTTGGGTACAATTGCCAGTTAATTTGATCGAGTAACAGGACCCTTACATGATCGCTTGCCTGCGGCTGTTCACAGCCCTTTGCCTCGCCGCCCTGCTGGCAGCCTGCGCCAGCTCGCCCTCGTCGAGCCTCGGCGAACTGCCGCGCACACCGGATGCCAGCATCGAGCAACTGCTTGAACAGGCCACCACCAGCAAGACGCCGGAGCAGGCCGCCTTGCTGCGCCTGAGCGCCGCCGACATGGCCTACAAGCAAAAGGACAATGCCCGCGCTGCGCGCATCCTCGAGCAAGTGCCGCTGGAGCAACTCAAACCGGCCCAGCAGATCTTCGCCAGCACCCTGGCGGCAGAACTGGCGATGAGCCGCAACCAGCCGAAAATGGCCCTGACCGCCATGAGCCACCCGAGCCTGGCGCGCCTCAACGAGCTGCCGGACGACCAGCAGGTGCGCACCCGCAGCGTGCATGCCGCCGTGCTCGAAGCCAACGGCCAGCCGCTGGCCGCAGCCCAGGAGCGCGCCCAACTGACGCCGCTGCTCAAGGGCGAGGCCGCCAACGCCAACAATGACGCGATCTGGAACCTGGTTGCCGCCACCCCGCGCGAGCAGCTCAAGGCCCTGAGCGCTGGCACCGACACCATGGCCGGCTGGGCCAGCCTGGCCTTGGCGGTAAAAGGCGCCGGCACCGTCGAACAGCAACAGGCTGCCATCGATGCCTGGCGTGCCCAGCATGCCGATCATCCGGCTGCAGCGCAGTTGCCACCCTCGCTGATCAAGCTGATGGAGCTGACCAGCCAGCCGCTGACCAAGATTGCTCTGCTGCTGCCCCAGGAAGGCCAACTGGCCGGTGTCGCTCGCGCCCTGCGCGACGGCTTCATGGCCGCCCACTTCCAGGCCCAGCAAGCCGGTCAAAAGCCGCCGACCATCGAAGTCTTCGACAGCTCGCGCCTGACCTCGCTGGACGACTTCTACCGCCAGGCCCAGGCCTCGGGCGTGCAACTGGTGGTTGGCCCGCTGGAAAAACCACTGGTGAAAAAACTCGCCGCCTACCCGCAACTACCCATCACCACCCTGGCCCTGAACTACAGCGATGCAGGCCAGAAAGGCCCCGAACAGCTGTACCAGTTTGGCCTCGCCGCTGAAGACGAAGCTCGCGAAGTCTCGCGCCGGGCCCGCGCCGACGGCAAGGTGCGCGCCGTGGCCCTGGTACCGAAAGGCGAATGGGGCGACCGCGTGCTCAAGGCTTTCCGCCAGGACTGGGAAGCCAACGGCGGTACCCTGCTGGCTGCCCAGCACATCGATCAGCCGGTCGCCTTGGCCCAGCAGATCGCCGACCTGTTCCAGTTGCGCCAGAGCGAAGGCCGCGCCAAGAGCCTGCAAAACACCGTGGGCGGCGCCGTATCGGCCCAGCCTTCGCGTCGCCAGGACATCGACTTCATCTTCCTCGCCGCCACCCCGCAGCAAGGCCAGCAGATCAAGCCGACCCTGAACTTCCAGTACGCCGGCGACGTACCGGTGTACGCCACCTCGCACGTGTACAGCGCCAGTGGCGACGTCAACCAGTACAACGACATGAACGGCGTGCGCTTTTGCGACACCCCATGGCTGCTCGACAGCGGCAACCCACTGCGCCAGCAGGTCGAGCGCCAATGGCCGCAAGCCGCTGGCAGCCTGGGCCGCCTGTACGCCATGGGTATCGACGCCTTCAGCCTGGCGCCGCGCCTGGGCCAGTTGCGCGCACTGCCTGAGAACCGCATCGACGGCCTGTCCGGCAGCCTGAGCATGAACGAAAACCAGCGCATCGAGCGGCAACTGCCCTGGGCCGAGTTCTCCGGCGGCCAGATCAAGCGCCTGCCCGATACCCCACGCTAATGCCCGACAGTTCGCGCAAGCAGGCCGGCCAGGCCGCCGAACGGCAAGCCCTTGAATACCTTCAAGGGCAAGGCCTGCAACTGCTGGCGCAGAACTGGCGATGCAAACGCGGCGAGCTTGATCTGGTCATGCTCGACAGCGATACAGTAGTATTCGTCGAAGTCCGCTACCGGCTGCACGCGGACTTTGGCGGTGCGCTCGCCAGTATCGACGGGCGCAAGCAGGACAAACTGGTGCTTGCCGCCGAGTCTTTTCTGCAAAAGGAACCACGCTGGGCCAACCACCCCTGCCGTTTCGATGTCATCGCCTTGCAAGGCAGAGGCCATTCGGGCCCGCCACTGGACTGGCTGAAAAACGCCTTCGAGTGCTGAACCCGCAATAGCCACGCCCCATTACCCCTACAACTTTTTTGCTCTTTGCTTCACGGGCTGCACAGTCATGTGCCGGGACCTTTTTTGTATACTCCCGACGCGCCCGGCCAGCCGCCCTACTTAAGGTCACACTGATGGACATGCAATCCCGAATTCGCCAGCTTTTTCAGGCCAGCATCAACACCAAGCAACAGGCGATGGAAGTCCTTGCACCACACATCGAGCAAGCCAGTCAGGTCATGGTCAATGCGCTGCTCAACGAGGGCAAGATGCTTGCCTGCGGCAACGGCGGCTCGGCCGGCGATGCCCAGCACTTCTCTTCCGAACTGCTCAACCGTTTCGAGCGCGAACGCCCGAGCCTGCCGGCCATCGCCCTGACCACCGACAGCTCGACCATCACCTCGATCGCCAACGACTACAGCTACAACGAAATCTTCTCCAAGCAGATCCGCGCCCTGGGCCAGCCCGGCGACGTGCTACTGGCGATTTCGACCAGCGGTAACTCGGCGAACATTATTCAAGCGATCCAGGCCGCACATGATCGCGAAATGATTGTCGTAGCTCTGACCGGACGCGATGGTGGCGGCATGGCCTCGCTGCTGCTGCCAGAAGACGTCGAAATTCGTGTTCCGGCCAACGTCACCGCACGTATCCAGGAAGTCCACCTGCTGTCGATCCACTGCCTCTGCGACCTGATCGACAGCCAACTGTTCGGGAGTGAAGAATGACCCCTAACCGCCTCGGCCTGCTGGCCCTGACCCTGTGCCTGAGCCTCACCGGTTGCAGCTCGATAATCACCGCCAGCCGCGACAAGCCGATCGAGGACGACCGCGGCACCCGCACCTTCGGCAGCAAGATCGATGACTCGCTGATCGAGACCAAGGTTTCGGTGAATGTCGCCAAGGCCAACCCTGACCTGGACAAGAACTCGCACATCGTTGTCAGCAGCTTCAACGGTATCGTCCTGCTCGCCGGGCAAACCCCGCGCGCCGACCTCAAGAGCCTCGCCGAACAGGCCGCCGGCCAGGTTCAACGCGTGAAGAAAGTGCACAACGAACTGCAGGTGCTGCCGCCCTCCTCGCTCCTGGCGCGCAACAACGACGCCTGGTTGACCACCAAGATCAAGACCCAGATGCTCACCGACAGCAACATCCCCGGCTCGCGCATCAAGGTGATCACCGAGAACGGCATCGTCTACATGCTCGGCCTGCTGACCCAGCAGGAAGCCAGCCGCGCCACCAACCTGGTGCAGAGCGTGTCGGGCGTGCAGAAGATCGTCAAACTGTTCGAATACATCGACTAATAAACCTATCGCGGGGCAAATCGGATCGCCGCATCGCCGCTCCTACACAGTGGGAGCGGGCTTGCCCCGCGATCATCGCCAAGGAATCACCATGAAAAACGGCCTGCTGCCAACCCTGCTGATTGGCGCCTTCGCCACCCTGGCCGGCTGCTCCACCCCAAGCCAGATTACCCTCAACGACGGCCGTGAATTCCAGGCCGTCGACGCGCCTCGCTACGATCGCGCCGCCGGCTTCTACGAGTTCAAGCAACTCGACGGCAAGCTGATCAAGGTCAACAAGGACCAGGTGCGCACCATCACTGACCTGTAATCCAGGCCGGCAGACACAAAAAAGGCGATCCCTGCGGATCGCCTTTTTCGTTACTTGACCACCTTCAGGCTTGGACGCCCGCTAGGTCGTGGCGGCTGGCCACCGGCCGGTGGACCGTCGTCATCCGGCTCAACGGTCTCATCCTCTTCTTCGTCTTCATCGTCGAGCAGCGGCGGCTCGAGCTCAAAGACCATGCCCTGGCCGTTCTCCCGGGCATAAATACCCAGAATCGCACCGGCCGGCACAAACAGGGTGTGAGCAACGCCGCCAAAGCGGCCCTCGAAGCTCACAGCGTCGTTATCCATGTGCAGGTGACGTACGGCACTGGGTGAGATGTTCAGGACGATCTGACCGTCACTGGCGAAGCTCTGGGGTACTTGCACGGCCGGGTATTCGGCATTGACCAGCATATGTGGCGTGCAGTCGTTGTCCACGATCCACTCATAGAGGGCGCGGACCAGATAGGGGCGACTGGAGTTCATCGACAGCTCCTTAAAACCTAGCGCATTTCACGTTCAGCAGCGGACAGGCTTGCCTGGAAGGCTTCGCGGGCAAACTGTCGCTCCATGTAATCGAGCAACGGCTTGGCCGGCCGCGGCAGTTCGATACCCAACAACGGCAAACGCCAGAGTATGGGCAATAGACAACAATCGACCAGACTTTGCTCCTCACTGAGGAAACAAGGCTTGTCGGCAAACAACGGCGACACCCCGGTCAGGCTCTCGCGCAATTCCTTGCGCGCCTGGACGCGCGCGGGCTCCTTGCTACGCGGATCAAGGATCAGGTCCACCAGCGCACACCAGTCACGCTGGATTCGGTGAATCAGCAAGCGGCTGTTGGCCCGTGCCACCGGATACACCGGCAACAGCGGCGGATGCGGATAACGTTCATCGAGGTATTCCATCACCACGGTCGACTCGTACAACGCCAGGTCGCGATCGACCAGGGTTGGTACGCTGCCATAGGGGTTCACTTCAACCAGCTTGGGCGGCAGGCGACCAGGATCGACATTGATGATCTCGACACTGACACCCTTCTCGGCGAGAACGATGCGCACCCGATGAGAATAATGGTCAGCGGGGTCGGAGTAGCAGGCTAACCGGTTGGTCACGCCCATAGTGGTCCTCCTCGCGTATGAATTTATAAAAGCTGCAAATGCAAACGCGCCCTGGAGGCACCCCTGTGATCCAGAGGCGCCCCAGGGCGCGTTCAACTACCAGAAACTACTGCGTGATCAGTGCACGTCCTTCCAGTATTCGCGCTTGAGCAGGTAAGCGAATACGAAGAAGAAGGCCAGGTACAGCAGCACATAAGTACCGATGCGCTGGCTTTCCAGTTTGACCGGGTTGGCCGAGTAGGCCAGGAAGGTCACCAGGTTCTTGACCTTCTCGTCGAACTGCTCTGGCGTCAGGGTACCGGATTTCGGCTCCACGGTCAGCTGGTCGCACGCTTCATGGGTCAACGGCGAGCCGGTCAGCGGGTCGTATTGCTTCTTGCCATCGACCACAGTCTGCACTTGCTTGCAGCCAATCACCTGGTTGCCTTGCAGGCCAACCAGCACGTTAGGCATGCCCACGTTCGGGAAAACCTTGTTGTTCACTCCGTACGGACGCGACTTGTCCTCATAGAAGCTGCGCAGATAGCTGTACAGCCAGTCGGTACCGCGTACACGGGCAACCAGGGTCAGATCAGGTGGCGCTGCACCGAACCAGGTCTTGGCATCGTCCGGTTTCATGCCGATCTTCATGTGATCGCCAATCTTGGCGCCTGTGAACACCAGCTTCTCGAGCATCAGCTCGTGAGGAATACCCAGGTCATCGGCAACCCGCTCGTAACGCTGGAACTTGGCGCTGTGGCAACCCATGCAATAGTTTGCGAAGGTGCGGGCGCCGTCCTGCATGGCAGCCTTGTCGGTCAGATCGATATCCACCTTGTCCAGCACCGGGCCATGCTCGGAAGCGGCGAAGGCCAGCGTTGGCATCAGTGCCATGATCATTACTGCAAATAGCTTTTTCATCAGCCAGTCACCCTTTCCGGAACCGGTTTGGTCTTCTCGAGCCTGGTGTAGAACGGCATCAGAATGAAGTAGGCGAAATACAGGAAGGTGCATACCTGCGAGAGCAAGGTCCGACCCGGGGTTGGCGCCAGAACGCCGAGCACACCCAGGATCACGAACGAGATGCAGAACACCACCAGCCAGCTCTTGCTCATCCAGCCCTTGTAGCGCATGGACTTGACCGGACTACGGTCCAGCCACGGCAGGACGAACAGCACGGCAATCGCAGCACCCATGGCAATGACACCCAGGAGTTTGTCTGGCACCGCCCGCAAGATTGCGTAGAACGGTGTGAAGTACCAGACCGGGGCAATGTGCTCAGGGGTCTTGAAGGCGTTGGCCTGTTCGAAGTTCGGTTTTTCCAGGAAGTAACCGCCCATTTCCGGGAAGAAGAACACGATTGCACAGAACACGAAGAGGAACACGACGACGCCGACGATATCCTTCACGGTGTAGTACGGGTGGAACGCGATGCCATCCAGCGGCACGCCGTTTTCGTCTTTGTGCTTCTTGATGTCGACGCCATCAGGGTTGTTCGAACCCACCTCGTGCAGCGCCAGGATGTGCAGCACCACCAGGCCGAGGATGACGATCGGCAGGGCCACCACGTGCAGGGCGAAGAAGCGGTTCAGGGTGATGCCGGAGATCAGGTAGTCACCGCGGATCCACTGGGTCAGGTCGTCGCCGATCACCGGAATGGCACCGAACAGCGAGATGATCACCTGGGCACCCCAGTAGGACATCTGGCCCCACGGCAGCAGGTAACCCATGAAGGCTTCAGCCATCAGCGCCAGGTAGATCAGCATGCCGAACACCCAGACCAGCTCGCGAGGCTTCTGGTACGAGCCGTACAGCAGGCCACGGAACATGTGCAGGTAAACGACGATGAAGAATGCCGAAGCCCCGGTGGAGTGCAGGTAGCGCAGGATCCAGCCGTATTCGACGTCACGCATGATGTATTCGACCGAGGCGAACGCCTCTTCGGCCGAAGGGGTGAAGCTCATGGTCAGCCACACACCGGTGACGATCTGGTTGACCAGCACCAGCAGGGCCAGGGAGCCGAAAAAGTAGAAGAAGTTGAAGTTCTTCGGGGCGTAGTACTTGCTGAGATGGTCTTCCCACATCTTGGTCGCGGGGAAGCGGGCGTCAACCCAATCCATTAACTTACTCATCACGCGTTCTCCTGATCGACGCCGACGACGATGATGTCGTCCGACTCATAAGAGTGCGGCGGCACTGGCAGATTGAGCGGTGCCGGCTGCGATTTGTAGACGCGGCCAGCCAGGTCGTAGTGGGAACCGTGGCACGGGCAGAAATAGCCACCGACCCACTTCGGACCCAGGTCGACAGGTGCCACTTCCGGGCGGAAGGTCGGCGAACAGCCCAGGTGGGTGCACAGACCGACCAGCACGAGAATCTCCGGCTTGATCGAGCGGTTCGACGGATCGACGTAGGTCGGCTGCACCGAAGCCTTGGACTCGGGGTCGGAGAGGTCGCCGGTAATCTTCTTGAGGTTACCGAGGATCTCTTCGGTACGACGGACGATGAACACCGGTTGGCCGCGCCATTCAGCAATCATCTGCTGACCAGGCTCTACCTTGGCGATATTGACCTTCACCGGTGCACCAGCGGCTTTCGCCTTGGCACTGGGAAACCATGACCCTACGAACGGGACCGCAGCCCCCACCGCTCCTGCAGCACCCACCACGGATGTGGCTGCTACGAGGAAGCGACGCCGGCCTGCATTGACGCCGTCATTGCTCATTCAGTCCTCTCCCATCAGCTTTATGGCCTGTTGCAACAGGCATCTACTAAGTAATTTCTGAACCGCTAAAAATTTGCCGCATGGTAATGAAAAGACCCTTCTCTGACAAGGTGATTAGCCTAGTGCCACCCCGCTATCCCTTGTAACTCTTGACTTGCGTCTATGCGGCAAGTTGTCACAGTAAACAACAGCATAGTTATTCAAGACATAAAAAAAGCCCGGTTCCACCAGGAACCGGGCTTTTTTTGAACGCCGAAGCGAAATTAACGCTTGGAGTACTGAGGACGCTTACGTGCTTTACGCAGACCCACTTTCTTACGCTCAACTTCACGAGCGTCGCGGGTGACGTAGCCAGCACGACGCAGAGCGCCACGCAGGGTTTCGTCGTAGTCCATCAGTGCACGGGTGATACCGTGACGGATCGCACCGGCCTGGCCGCTGACACCACCACCGATAACGGTGACGTAGATGTCGAACTTTTCGGTGGTCTCGGTCAGTTCCAGCGGCTGGCGTACTACCATGCGCGCGGTTTCACGACCGAAGAACACGTCCAGAGAACGGTTGTTGATGGAGATGTTACCGGTACCTGGACGCAGGAAAACGCGAGCGGTTGCGGTCTTGCGACGGCCAGTGCCGTAATTTTGAGTCGCCGACATAATGAACTATTCCGTTAAATCTTCAGTTCTTGGGGCTGCTGAGCAGTATGAGGGTGAGTAGCGCCCGCATAGACTTTCAGCTTACGGTACATGTCGCGACCCAGTGGGTTCTTAGGCAGCATGCCTTTAACCGCGGTCTCGATCACGCGCTCTGGGGCCTTGGCGATCAACTTCTCGAAGTTGATTTCCTTGATACCGCCCGGGAAGCCGGAGTGGGAGTAGTAAATTTTGTCCGAAGTCTTGGCACCAGTGACACGGATCTGCTCGGCGTTGATGACGACGATGTAGTCGCCGGTGTCAACGTGAGGAGTGTACTCTGGCTTGTGCTTGCCACGCAGACGGCTCGCGATCTCAGTGGCCAGACGACCCAGGGTCTTGCCAGCAGCATCAACGACGAACCAGTCGCGCTTTACTGTTTCCGGTTTAGCAGTAAAAGTTTTCATTCTTTATAGCCTCAGGGGCCGCCCAGCGAAAATAAGACGGCAGATCTTACTGGATAGTGCGCACCTTGACAAGTCAAGGACACAGCCGCACACGGACGCTATCGGGGGCTCGGGTCAGCGCGTCCAATATTCGGCAGGGTTCTTCTGTGAGCGGGGCATCACTCCCACCACACCGAGAGGGGCTGAATTATCCAGATTGCGAAAAAAAATTCAACCTGCTTTTATGCTTCTTTTACTCAGGAAGCCGCCGCATGGACTATCGCCAGCTGGGCCGAACCGACCTCAATGTCAGCGCCCTGTGCCTGGGCAGCATGACCTGGGGCGAGCAGAACGACCAGGCGCAGGCCTTCGCCCAGATCGAACGGGCCAAGGCCGCCGGGATCAACTTCATCGATACCGCCGAGATGTACCCCGTCCCTCCCCGCCCGGAAACCTACGCCGCCACCGAGCGAATCATCGGCAACTGGTTTGGCCAGCGCGGCGATCGCGCCGACTGGATCCTGGCCAGCAAGGTCGCCGGCCCCGGCAACGGTATCAACCATATTCGCGACGGCCTGCTCAAGCACAACCGCCAGCACATCGTGGCCGCCCTCGACGACAGCCTCAAGCGCCTGCAGACCGACTGGATCGACCTGTACCAGTTGCACTGGCCCGAGCGCAGCACCAATTTCTTCGGCAAGCTGGGCTACCAGCACGCGCCGCAGGACCTGTTCACCCCACTGGAAGAAACCCTCGAAGTACTCGACGAGCAGGTCAAGGCCGGCAAGATCCGCCACATCGGCCTGTCCAACGAAACCCCGTGGGGCACCATGAAGTTCCTGCAACTGGCCGAAAGCCGTGGCTGGAGCCGCGCGGTATCGATCCAGAACCCCTACAACCTGCTCAACCGCAGCTTCGAGGTGGGCCTGGCGGAAATCGCCATCCGCGAACAGTGCGGCCTGCTGGCCTACTCGCCCCTGGCTTTTGGCATGCTCTCGGGTAAATACGAGAACGGCGCGCGCCCGGCCGCAGGCCGCCTGACCCTGTTCAACCGCTTCTCGCGCTACTCCAACCCGCAAACCGTGGCTGCTTGCAGCCGCTACGTGAAGCTGGCCCGCGACCACGGCCTGGACCCGGCGCAGATGGCCCTGGCCTTCGTCACCCGTCAACCGTTCGTGACCAGCAACATCATCGGCGCCACCACCCTTGAGCAACTGGACAGCAACCTGGCCAGCGTCGACCTCAAGCTCAGCGATGAGCTGCTGGCGGGCATCGAGGCCATCCATCAGGAACAGCCCAACCCCGCGCCATAGGAGCTGTGGGAGCGGGCTTGCCCCGCGCCCTCAAAACCGAGGGTAGACACAATCGCCAAAAAATAAGACGATCCAGCCGGTGATTGACCACTCTACCCTATAAGAATAAAGAAAATGATGTTTACCCAACCCACGGCGTCCTTGCGGCGCGTCAGCATCCTGGCCATCGACAATGTCTTCGCATCGACCCTGATGCAGGCCAAGGATTTCTTCCACCTGGCCAGCCTGCGCTACAGCAAGCAATTGGGCCTGGGCCTGCAACCGATGTTCGAAACCCGCCTGGTGAGCCCTGACGGCCAGCCGGTGCGCAGCTTCAGCGACGTGATGCTGCCGGTCGACAGTGGCCTGGAGCAGGCCGACATCATCATCCTGCCGGCCTTCTGGGACGATTTCGACGCCCTGTGTCAGCGCTACCCGCAAGTGCTGCCTTGGCTACGTGAGCAGCACGCCCGCGGCGCAGTGCTCTGCGGTGAAGCCAGCGGCGTGTTCTGGCTGGCCGAAGCCGGGCTGCTCGATGGCAAGGAGGCGACCACCTACTGGCGCTTCTTCAGCCAGTTCCAAGAGCGCTTCCCCAAAGTCAGCCTCAACCAGGACAAGCACCTGACCGACGCCGACAACCTCTACTGCGCCGGCGGTACCACCTCGGCCTGCGACCTGTACATCTACCTGATCGAGCGCTTCTGCGGAGCCAATGTGGCGCAAGCAGTGGCCCGCGACATCCTCTACGAAGTGCAGCGCAACTACACGCCGGGGCGCATGGGCTTTGGCGGGCAGAAGCTGCACCAGGACCTGATCATCCTGCAGATCCAGCACTGGCTCGAAGAGCATTTTGCCGACAAGTTCCGCTTCGAGGATGTCGCCCGCAACCATGGCATGAGCATCCGTAACTTCATGCGCCGCTTCCAGAGCGCCACCGGCGACAAGCCGCTGCATTACCTGCAACGACTGCGCATCGAAACCGCCAAGGGCTTGCTGTCGGGCACGCGCAAGAGCATCAAGACCATCAGCTATGAAGTGGGTTATGACGATGCGAGTTTCTTTGCCCGCTTGTTCAGGCAGCACACGGAGTTGTCGCCGAATCAGTATCGGCAGCAGTTCATGCAGGAGGCCTGAAAGGCCTCATCGCGGGGCAAGCCCGCTCCCACGGTGGGAGCGGGCTTGCCCCGCGATGAAGGCGCCGCCGATTAGGGCTTGTGCGCCCGCGACAGGAATTCGTGGGACTGCATCTCCAGCAAGCGGCTCAGGGTACGCTGGAACTCGAAGGTCAAACGACCACCGGTGTACAGGTCCTTGAGCTCGACCTCGGCCGAGATGATCAACTTGACGTTGCGGTCATAGAATTCGTCGACCATGTTGATGAAGCGACGGGCGATGTCGTCGGTCGCCACACTCATCTGCTCGACGTCGCTAAGCAGCACGGCATGGAAAATCTTGCCCAATTCGATGTAGTCGTTCTGGCTGCGCGGACCGTCGCACAGTTCGCGGAACTCGAACCAGGCGACGTCGTCGCAGGTACGCAGCGCGCGAATCTCGCGGTTCTCGATCACCAGCACGTCGTTCTCGACCGCCTGGGTGCATTCCGGCGTCAGTGCACGGAAGCTCTTGCGCAGGCTTTCGTGGGCGGCTTCGTCGAGCGGGAAGTGGAACAGCTCGGCCTGCTCCAGGTGGCGCAGGCGATAGTCGACGCCGCTGTCGACGTTGACGATCTCGGTGTTCTGCTTGATCAGGGCAATCGCCGGCAAGAAGCGCGCACGCTGCAAGCCGTCCTTGTACAGGCCGTCGGGCACGATGTTGGAGGTGGCCACCAGGGTCACGCCGTTCTTGAACAACTCCTCCATCAGGGTGCCGAGGATCATCGCGTCGGTGATGTCGGAGACGAAGAACTCGTCAAAGCAGATCACCCGCGCCTCTTCGGAGAAGCGCTTGGCGATGATGGTCAGCGGGTTCTTCTCGCCCTTGAGGGTTTTCATTTCCTCATGGACGCGCTTCATGAAGCGGTGGAAGTGCGTACGCGACTTCTGCTTGAACGGTAGCGCTTCGAAGAAGGTATCGACCAGGTAGGTCTTGCCGCGGCCTACCCCACCCCAGAAGTACAAGCCCTTGACCGGTGCCTGGTCCTTCTTGCCGAACAGCTTGCCGAACACGCCCGGCTTGCTGTTCTGCGCCGCGATCAGATCGTCGTACAGGCGCTGCAGATGACGCACAGCCGTTTCTTGCGCGGCGTCATGGAAGAATTCAGGGCGTTTGAGATCTGCTTGATATCGTTCTAGGGGCGTCATAATTCGTTAGCAAGGTAACAAAAACGGGCCGTCACTGTAGCGACGGCCCGGGATAATGGCAATCAGACTTCCGATAAGCCGTTCAGTCCTGCTGGGGCACCAGGGCCGCACGCAGGGATTCGATTGCCGCGTCACGGGCAGCGCCATCGGCAAACTGCGGGCCGTCACCGACGCACTCGCCTTCCAGCCACAGGCTGAAGCCCAGGCCTTCGTGACGCACGTCGAGATCGCCGCCCAGTTGCAGTTGCTTGCTCACCGCACCGGCGGTCTTGCCGTCGGCGAAGTTGCGCGACAACAGCAGTTGCTCGCCATCGGCGGCCAGCAGGCGGAAGCGGAAGCTGCCGTCATCTTCACGGAAGCTGACGAAGCGCGCCGTCTTGGCTGCCTTTTTCTTGACCTGGGCAGTGCCCTGCTCGACGCTGCGGAACGAACGCAGGCCCACCGCCTCACGCAGTTCCTCAAGGAACGGCGTAGCCACCTTGCGGGCTTTTTGCGCACCGGCCAGGAGGATGTCCTCAAGGTCGGCCGGGCGGCTGATCAACTGGTGATAACGCTCGCGTGGCTCGCTCAACTGGCCATCGAGCAACTGGAACAGGCGCTGTTTGGCTTCGCCCCAGCCCAGCCCCTGGAGCAGTTCGCTACGGAATTCATCAGCCTGGGCAGCGGTGGCAAAGGCCTGGAACAAGGTGAACAGGTGCGCGTTGTCCGGATCCTTGGCTTCGCCCGGGGCGCGGGAGTCAGTGACGATGCGCGAGATGGCATCCTTCATATCCTTGGCGCTGGTGAACAACGGGATGGTGTTGTCGTAGCTCTTGGACATTTTGCGCCCGTCCAGGCCCGGCAGGGTGGCCACGCTTTCCTCGATCAGCGCTTCGGGCATGGCGAAGAATTCCTTGCCCTGGCCGAACAGGTGGTTGAAGCGCTGGCCGATATCGCGGGCCATCTCCACGTGCTGGATCTGGTCGCGACCGACCGGCACCTTGTTGGCATTGAACATCAGGATATCGGCAGCCATCAGTACCGGGTAGCTGTACAGGCCCATGCTGATACCGGCATCCGGGTCTTCACCGTTCTCGACATTCTTGTCCACCGAGGCCTTGTAGGCGTGCGCACGGTTGAGCAGGCCCTTGGCCGCGACACAGGTCAGCAGCCAGGTCAGTTCGGGGATTTCCGGGATGTCGGACTGGCGATAGAAAGTCACCCGTTCCGGGTCCAGGCCACCGGCCAGCCAGGTCGCGGCGATTTCCAGGCGCGAGCGCTGAATGCGCTGCGGGTCATCGCATTTGATCAGGGCGTGGTAGTCGGCCAGGAAGTAGAACGAGTCGACACCCGGCTCACGGCTGGCGAGGATCGCCGGGCGGATGGCACCGGCGTAGTTGCCCAGGTGAGGCGTGCCCGTGGTGGTGATACCGGTAAGGATGCGCGTAGTCATGGGTAATCGCTTATCAGGCTTGTATCAGTTCGAAAGGCGCGGCAGCACCAGTTCCTTGAGGTCGGTGAGCTTGCCATGGAAAAAGTGTCCGCATTCTGCCACTTTCAGCAGGTCATGGGGGCGTGACAGTGCGTCGGACCAATCGTAGACGATCTGCGGATCGATCACTTCGTCGGTTTCTGGCTGGATGACGGTCAGTTCGCCGTACTGCGGCAAGGGGTTGTCGCCCAGGCGCATCACCGCCGGGGCGACCATGAACAGGTGCTTGAGGTTGATACTTTGGGCTTCCAGGCGTCCGCCGAGGCTGGCAGCGACAAAGCCGCCGAAGGAGAAGCCCATCAGGGTCAGTGGCAACTGCGGGTGCTTTTCCAGCAACCAGTTGGCCGCCGCCTGGGCATCGTCCACTTCACCGCTGCCCATATCGTGGCTGCCGGCGCTCTGACCAACGCCACGGTAGTTGAAACGCAGGGTGATGTAGCCCGCATCGCGGGCGGTGCGCTGCAGCATCGACACCACCTTGTTCATCATGGTGCCACCTTGTACCGGGTTGGGGTGGCACAGCAGCACGACGCCACGGGCGTCGGCGACATCGAGGTACAAGGCTTCCAGTTGGCCGACCGGGCCATCGATGAATACGGGGGTTTCGCGGATAAGCAAGGATAAACTCCGTGACCTGGGGAAGGGTCGACTCGTCTAGCTGAATGATTCTGTCTGAGATATTTGCGATGGTTCGCGGTATACAGCGCAGGTCCGAGCCGTTAACGTAAAGCAAAGCCGTTTATAGAGGAAGGACTCGTGGAACTCTCGCTCTTAGTTTGGTTGTTGCCGACCCTGGCCCTCGTCGTGGGTGTCGTCGTTGGTTTCCTGGTCGCCCGCCTGCTGCCCAACGCTGCGCCGAGCAGCACCCAGCGTCAGCTGGACGATATCCAGGAACGTTTCGACAGCTACCAGAATGAGGTGGTTACTCACTTCAACAGTACGGCTGCGCTGGTCAAGAAACTGACCCAGAGTTACCAGGACGTCCAGGATCATCTGGCTGAAGGCGCCAACCGCCTGGCCCTGGACGAACTCACCCGTCAGCGCCTGCTGGCCGCCCTGCACTCCGAAGCCGTGCAGCCAGCGCGTGATCGCCTGACCCCACCCAAGGACACCGAGGTGCCACGCGACTACGCCCCCAAAGCGCCCAACGCACCGGGCATGCTCGATGAGCACTACGGGCTCAAGCGCTGAAAACACAAACCTCGCCAACTGGCGGGGTTTTTTATTGTGGCTGCGGTTGTAGGAGCGGGCTTGCCCCGCGATGAGGCCAGCAAAACCTCAGCAATTCCAGGGTGCATCTGCCCCCCCGTGCCCATACTTCTGCCGCGCCTCATCCAGCACCCGCCGCTGCACCCCACCCTGGCGCACCAGGCTGTGCAAACTGGCCAGCACAATACTGAAGCGATCGACCTCGAAGAAGCGCCGCAACTGCTGGCGGGTATCACTGCGGCCAAAACCATCAGTACCCAGCGTCACATAAGGCGCTTGCACGTATTCGGCAATCAGTTGCGGCCAGGCCCGCACATAGTCGGTCGCGGCAATCACCGGCGCATCACCATCAAGGCAGCGCTGCACGTGGCTGAGATCGCCACTGCCCTGCCCCAGCCGGCTACTGCGGTCAACATCCCGCGCCTCCCGCGCCAGTTCGCTGAAACTGGTGACGCTGAACACTTCACTGGCAACCTGCCAGTCGCTGGCCAGCAATTCACTGGCGGCGATGACTTCGCGCAGGATCGCCCCGGAGCCCAGCAGGCGTACCCGCCCCTGAGCGCCAGATACCTGCTGTTCGACATAACGGTACATGCCGCGTAAAACCTCTTCATGCACCTGCGCTGGCAGGGACGGTTGTGGATAGTTTTCGTTCATCACCGCGACGTAATGGAATTCATCGCGCTGCTCAGTGAGCATGCGCCGCGCCGCATACTCGAGGATCACCGCCAACTCACCGGCAAAACAAGGCTCCCAGGCGCGGCAGTTAGGCACCATCGAGGCCATCACCAAACTTGAGCCATCCTGATGCTGCAGGCCTTCCCCACCCAGCGTGGTACGACCGGCCGTTGCCCCCAACAGCAGGCCACGGGCCCGCTGATCGGCGGCGGCCCAGATCAGGTCGCCAACGCGCTGGAAACCGAACATCGAGTAATAGATGTACACCGGCAGCATCGGCTCGCCATGCACGGCATAAGAGGTTGCCGCCGCCACCCAGGAAGAAATCGCCCCCGCCTCGGTGATACCTTCCTCTAGCAGTTGGCCATCGGCCGCCTCCTTGTAGGACAGCAGCGACCCCGCATCTTCCGGTTCATAACACTGCCCCTGGGGCGAATAGATGCCGATCTGGCGGAACAGGCTGGCCATGCCAAAGGTGCGCGCTTCATCCGCCACGATCGGCACCACACGAGGCCCTAACTGCGGCGCTTTGAGCCAGGCACCGAGCATGCGCACGGCGGCCATGGTGGTGGACATTTCCTTGCCGTCGGCCTGCAGGGCGAAGCCGCCCATGGCCTCCAATGCAGGTACCGGCACCGGGCACACATCGCTGCGCCGTGCAGGCAGCGGCCCACCCAGAGCGGCGCGGCGCTCACGCAAGTAGCGCATTTCCGCGCTGTCGTCAGCAGGGCGATAGAACTGCAACTGCTCGACCTGAACATCCGACAACGGCAAATGAAAGCGGTCACGAAACGCCAGCAAAGCCTGTACATCGAGTTTCTTGGCCTGATGCGCGGTCATTCGCGATTCACCGGCGGCGCTCATGCCATAACCTTTTTTAGTCTTGGCCAGAATCACCGTCGGCCGGCCCTTGCAGGCCTTGGCGGCGGCGAAGGCGGCGTACAGTTTGCGAAAATCATGGCCGCCGCGCTTGAGCGCGTTGATCTCGGCTGAACTCATGTGCTCGACCAGCTTTTGCAAGGCCGGCTGTTGATTGAAAAAGTGCTCGAGGTTGTAGGCACCATCCTTGGCCCCGAGGTTCTGGAACTGGCCGTCAGGTGTCGCCGCCAGCTGGCGCAGCAGGACATGCTCGGTGTCGCGGGCAAACAGCGCGTCCCACTCAGAACCCCACAGCACCTTGATCACGTTCCAGCCCGCACCACTGAACAGCGCCTCCAGTTCCTGGATGATCTGGCCATTGCCACGCACCGGGCCGTCCAGGCGCTGCAGGTTGCAGTTGACCACGAAGGTCAGGTTATCCAGTTGCTCGCGGGCGGCCAGGGTCAGTCCGGCAATCGATTCCGGCTCGTCCATCTCGCCATCGCCAAACACGCCCCAGACGTGCCGCACGCTGGTGTCGAGCAACCGGCGGTTGTGCAAGTAGCGCATGAACCTCGCCTGGTAGATGGCATTGATTGGCCCGATACCCATGGAGCCGGTGGGAAACTGCCAGAAGTCGGGCATCAGCCACGGATGCGGATAGGAGCACAGGCCGTTGCCTGCAACCTCCTGACGGTAGCTGGCCAGTTGCTCTTCGCTCAGCCGGCCTTCAAGAAAGGCACGGGCGTAAATGCCCGGTGCCGAATGTGGCTGGAAAAATACCAGGTCCGCGGTACGTTGCTCACCGCCAGCCTCGCCGCGAAAAAAATGCTGAAAACCAACTTCGAAAATCTCTGCCGCCGAGGCATAACTGGCGATATGCCCACCCAGGTCGCCATAGGCGTGGTTGGCCCGCATTACCATGGCCAGGGCGTTCCAGCGCAAAATGCTGGTAATTCGTTCATCGAGTTCAAGATCGCCCGGGTAGGCGCCCTGCTGTTCCACCGACAAGCTGTTGCGATAGGCCGAAAAGGCCTGGGCACTGTGTTCCAGGCCCAGCTCGCGGGCATGGGCCTGCAACTGCTCCAGCAAAAACCGCGCACGTTCAGGGCCACAGTGCAGCAGGGTCGACTCCAGCGCCTCCAGCCACTCGGCGGTTTCCCCCGGGTCGCTGTCGAGCTGCTGATCGCCCAGGCGCCGCGGCACACCTTCGCCAGGCACAAGGTTCATCATTGCCACCATTGCATTGACCTCGTCCGTGAAAGGTTCAGGCGCAGGCCTTGAGCGCCTGTTGAATATCCGCCAGCAGGTCGTCGATATCCTCAAGGCCCACCGACAGCCGCACCAGCCCTTCAGAAATGCCGTACTGCGCACGCTCCTCCGGGGTATAGCTGGAGTGGGTCATGCTGGCCGGGTGCTGGGCCAGGGATTCGGCATCACCAAGGCTGACGGCCCGGCTGAACAGCTGCAGGGCGTTCATGAAACGCCGACCGGCGGCGATGCCACCCTTGAGTTCAAAAGCGATCATTCCGCCCGGCATGCGCATCTGCCGTTTGGCCAATTCGTACTGAGCAAACCCTGGCAGGCCGGGGTAATTGATCAGTTCAACTTCCGGCTGCTGCTCAAGGTATTCAGCGATTGTTTGCGCGTTGCTGCAGTGGCGCTCCATGCGCAGGGTCAGGGTTTTCATCCCGCGCATCAACAAGGCGGCGTCGTGGGGCGACATCACCGCACCGGTCATGTCCTTCAGGCCTTCCAGGCGAATCCTGTCTACCAGGGCCTTGCGCCCTACCACCAGGCCGGCAGTGATATCACCATGGCCGCTGAGGTACTTGGTCGCCGAGTGCACCACCAGGTCAGCACCCAATTCCAGCGGCCGCTGCAAATAAGGGGTGCAATAGGTGTTGTCGACCACCACGCTGATGCCGTGCTGATGGGCAAGCGTGGCCACTGCTGCGATATCGGCCATCTGCATATTGGGGTTGGCCGGGGTTTCGAAATAGATCACCCGGGTGTTGTCACTGATCGCCGCAGCGACCGCCTGTACATCGCTCATGTCGACATGCCGGACCTTGACCCCGAACTCACCGATGCCATGGTGCAAAAAGGCGAAGGTGCAGCCATACAGGGTCCGCCCCACCAGCACTTCATCGCCTGGGCGCAGCAGGGTCCAGAGCGTGGCAGTGATCGCCCCCATTCCCGATGCCAGGGCCAGCCCGGCCTCGCCACCTTCCAGTGAAGCCATGCGTTGTTCGAGCAGGGCCAGGGTGGGGTTGGAAATTCGGCTATAGAAGTGTCCGGCCTGTTCTCCGGCAAAGCAGGCCGCGCCGTACTCGACCGTAGGAAAGGCAAAGGTGGCGGTCTGATAGACCGGCGGCACCAAGGCACCGTTGTGCTCCAGTGGGTCATAACCGTGGTGGATAGCGCGGGTGGCAAAACCTGAATTATTGTTGGAGCCGCTCATGGCAAACAGCCTCTAGTGGTTTGTTATAAGCTTATGCCACTGAGGTGCTGAATTTTTTCCAAATATGACCTCCCTCGCGGAGGGTTATTGACATAAAAACAACAATTTCAGACCAGGGAGGGTAAAACATGCCTACAACCATCGATCGGACCGACCGTGCATTGCTCGCGGCGCTGCAGGACAACGCCCGGCTGACCGTGTCCGAACTGGCCGATCAGGTATCGCTGACCACCTCGCCGTGCTGGCGACGCATCAAATTGCTGGAAGAATCCGGCTACATCACCGGCTACCAGGCCATCCTTTCGCCCAAATCCCTCGGTTTTGGTGTAACCGCTTTTGTCAGCATCATGATGGATTCGCACACCAAGGAAATGGCCCGCGCCTTCGAGCAGCGACTGATGGAAATCCCCGAAATCGTCGCCTGCCACAACATCTCCGGGCGCTATGACTTCCTCCTGGAAATCCTCGCGCGGGACCTGGAATCGTTCGGTGAGTTTGCCCGGGAGGTGCTGCAGACCTTGCCGGGGGTGAAGGAGATCTACTCGAGTTTCTCGTTCAAGGCCGTGAAGGAAAAGCGGGTGATTCCGGTGTCGGAAAAGCACATCTGAATTTGATCAGTCATGATCGCGGGACAATTCGACCGGCCCCGCGATACTCCACTCGAAAATCTGCACCATGTAGGAAGAAAATTTCTCGCTGATAAGAAAGTCCTGACTTAAGCAGCTACCTAACACGACAGACATCACTGCCCACAAATCCGCATCCTGTTCTGGAGGCGCACCAGGAAGCATTTCACCGGTGCATAACTTCCATACAAGGGGCGTTCTGAATGACAGTAAGCACGGCTGCACATTTCACCTATCCACTCTCCAAACCGAACCTGGCCCGCATGCAGAAAGGCTATCCACCCCGAGCGCCTTTTTCAGAGACCGTCAAAAACCGCCGGTCCTATGAAATGCGTCATATCATGCCGACGCGCGAAGGTGGCGAGATGAACGACATGGACAACCTGCGAATCCTGACGCCCAAACAATGCATCAGCCTCTATGGTGACCTGCAATGATGTTACTCAAGGGCAACTTTGCTGAGTACACGGCAACCGAGTTCGAATGTCTGCTCAAGGAAATCATCGAAGCCGCCGGTTCCGAGTTTTACCAGGACACCTTGCTTGAGCATTTCATCGCAGTGACGGAGCATCCTGAAGGGTCAGATCTGATTTTTTATCCGGCCGATGGTAACGCCCAGACGCCAGGGCAGATTATTCAGCAGATCGTGGGATGGCGAGCGGCTAACGGCCGGGCTGGATTGAAAGAGGGTTGAGTCGGGCGCCACCGCGGCACAGCGCCCTCGAGATCGAGCGTCGCCCGCGCGGCGCATCGCGGGTCAAGCCCGCTCCCACATTTGTTGCAACGTGCCATGGCCTGTGAGGGTGGTGTTGAGGCCCACAAAAAACCCCACCGAGGTGGGATTTTCTGTTTACAGGCAATGCCTAGATCGCGCCACGCTTGCGCAGCAACTCCAGCACCTGCTTGACGCCGTCTTCCAGGCTGAGGTTCTGGGTGTCGATCACCAGGTCAGCATCCAGCGGTACGTCATACGGGAAGCTTTCGCCCGGGATGTTGTCGCCGGCAGCGGCATACAGGCCCTGGGGGTCGCGCTCGCGGCACGCCAAAGGCGAAGCCTGGACGTAGACAGTGAGCAAACGCTCCTTGCCGATCAGCGCCTTGGCCTGTTCACGGCCTTCGGCGTCCGGGGCGACGAAGGCAGCCAAGGTCAGCAGGCCTGCTTCGTTGAACTGACGCGCAACGTGCGCGGCACGACGCCAGTTCTCGGTACGCCCGGCACGGTCTTGCGGCAAGCCCTTGTTCAGGTCGTGGCGCAGGTTCTGACCATCGAGCACGTACACCGCTCGGCCCATGTCGAACAGCTTGCGCTCGACGGCATAGGCCAGGGTGCTCTTGCCCGCGCCCGAAAGGCCGCTGAACAGCACGGTGGCCGGCTGCTGGCCGAAGCGCAGGGCACGTTCTTCGGTGGCGACGTGCGCCAGTTTACCATGCTGGCCGACGGTGCCATGGGGCACAACCGGTGGCGCGATGATCATGCCAGCGCCAACGGTGCCGTTGGTCAGGCGGTCAATGACGATGAACGCACCGGTGGTGCGGTTGCTGTCATAGCCGTCCAGGGCGATCGGGGCGTCGAGGCTGACCTTGACCTTGCCGATCTCGTTCAGTTGCAAAGAACTGGCCGTGCCCTGCTCCAGGGTATTCACATCGACCTTGTGGGCGATGCTGGCAATCGAGCCCGGCACGTAGCTGGTGGCGCGCTTGATGTCGTATTTCTTGCCCGGCAGCATCGGCTCTTCGGCCATCCATACCAGCATGGCGTCGAACTGGTCGGCCACCTGCGGTACGTTGTCGGCGTGCACCAGCAGGTCGCCACGGGAGATGTCGATCTCGTCTTCCATGGTCAGGGTCACGGCCTGACCGGGGCCGGCGTTTTCCAGCTCACCTTCGAAGGTGACGATAGACTTGACCCGGCTGCTCTTGCCCGACGGCAGCACAACGACTTCATCGCCCTTGTGCACCACACCGCTGGCCAGGGTGCCGGCAAAACCACGGAAGTTCAGGTTCGGGCGGTTGACGTACTGCACCGGGAAACGCAGGTCGGTGAAGTTGCGGTCGGCCGCGACTTCGACGGTTTCGAGGATTTCCATCAGCGCCGGGCCCGTGTACCACGGCGAACGCTCGCTGCGGTTGACCACGTTGTCGCCCTTGAGCGCCGACATCGGCACAAAGTGCAGGCTGCTCGGAGCCATGTTGATGGCTTCGGCAAACTTCAGGTAGTCGGCCTTGATGCTCTCGAACACGCCTTCGTCGAAGCCTTTGAGGTCCATCTTGTTGACCGCGACGACGATGTGCTTGATGCCCAGCAACGAGGCAATGTAGCTGTGCCGACGGGTCTGGGTCTGCACGCCGTAGCGGGCATCGACGAGGATGATCGCCAGATCGCAGGTCGAAGCACCGGTGGCCATGTTGCGGGTGTACTGCTCGTGGCCCGGAGTGTCGGCGATGATGAACTTGCGCTTGGCGGTGGAAAAGTAGCGGTAAGCCACATCGATGGTGATGCCCTGCTCACGCTCGGCCTGCAGGCCATCTACCAGCAACGCCAGGTCGATGTCGTCACCGGTGGTGCCGACTTTCTTCGAGTCGCGGGTAATGGCTTCCAGATGGTCTTCATAGATCATCTTCGAGTCGTGCAGCAGGCGCCCGATCAGGGTGCTCTTGCCGTCGTCGACGTTACCGCAGGTGAGGAAGCGCAGCAGTTCTTTGCGTTCGTGCTGGGCCAGGTAAGCGAGGATATCCTCGCTGATCAGATCAGATTGGTGCGACATGAAGAGACCCTAACTTAGAAATAGCCCTGACGTTTTTTGTCTTCCATGGAGCCTGCGCCATCATGATCGATGACCCGGCCCTGGCGCTCGGAAGTGCGCGTCAGGAGCATTTCCTGAATGATGTCGGTGAGGCTCTCGGCCTCCGACTCCACCGCGCCCGTCAACGGGTAGCAGCCAAGGGTACGGAAACGCACCTTCTTCTTGACGATGCGGGCCTTTTCTTCCTCCGAGAGGTGCTCGAGGATGCGCGCGTCGTCGATCATGATCAGGGTGCCGTTCTTCTCGATGACTTCGCGTTCGGCGGCGAAGTACAGCGGCACGATCGGGATGCCTTCAAGGTAGATGTACTGCCAGATATCCAGCTCGGTCCAGTTCGACAGCGGGAACACGCGAATCGATTCGCCCTTGTTGACCTTGCCGTTGTAGACGTTCCACAACTCGGGGCGCTGATTCTTCGGGTCCCAGCGGTGCTTGCTGTCGCGGAACGAATAGACCCGCTCCTTGGCCCGCGACTTCTCTTCGTCGCGGCGCGCGCCACCAAAGGCAGCATCGAAGCCGTACTTGTCGAGGGCCTGCTTGAGGCCTTCGGTCTTCATGATGTCGGTGTGCTTGGCACTGCCGTGGGTGAACGGGTTGATGCCCTGGGCGACGCCATCAGGGTTGACGTGAGTAATCAGCTCCAGGCCCATTTCCTCGACCATCTTGTCGCGGAAGCTGTACATCTCCTGGAATTTCCACTGGGTGTCGACGTGCATCACCGGGAACGGCAGCTTGCCCGGGAAGAAGGCTTTGCGCGCCAGGTGCAGCATCACGGCCGAGTCCTTGCCAATCGAGTACAGCATCACCGGGTTATCGAACTCGGCGGCCACCTCACGAATGATGTGGATGCTTTCCGCCTCCAACTGTTTCAAGTGCGTCAGTTTGTCGACCATGGCTACTCACGGAAATACGATCTTATGGACGGCCAGCGGGCCGTGTTCGAGCGAGCCACTGTATCACAGCGCCCAATTCTATTTAGACGGCCAACTAGAACGAAACAGTATAAGAATATGCCCTGCCGTTTTAGTTTCAGATCGGGTTCGGGCAGTCGATGAACAGGTGCTCCAGGGCAAAGCGCCGGGCCAGGTAATCACCCAGCGCCTGCACCCCGTAACGCTCGGTGGCATGGTGGCCGGCGGCAATGAAACTGATGCCGTTTTCGCGGGCGCTATGGAAGGTCTGCTCGGAGGCCTCGCCACTCAAGTACAGGTCGACACCGGCGGTAATCGCCTGGTCGATGTAACCCTGGCCGCCGCCTGTGCACCAGCCAACCCGGCGGATGATCTGCTCACCTTCGATCAGCAGCGGCTCGCGGCCCATCACCTCCTGCACCTTGCGGGCAAAATCCCGCGCCGACATCGGCTCGGCCAACGACCCGACCAGGCCAACGACCCGCGGGTTCTGTGGGTCCAGCGGGCCTTCAACGGTGATGTCGAGCTGCCGTGCCAGTTGCACGTTGTTGCCCACTTCCGGGTGCAGGTCCAGCGGCAGGTGATAGGACAACAGGCTCAGATCGTTTTTCAGCAAAGTCTTCAGCCGGCGCTGCTTCATGCCGGTGATGCACGGGTTTTCGCCCTTCCAGAAGTAGCCATGGTGCACCAGCACCAGGTCGGCGTTGGCCTCGACGGCGGCGTCGAGCAAAGCCTGGCTTGCGGTGACGCCGCTAACGATGCGGGTCACCTGCGGGCGCCCCTCGACCTGCAGGCCGTTGGGGCAGTAGTCCTGGATTTTGGCGCTGCCGAGGTAGCGTTCGGCTTCCTCGACCAGGGTACTCAGGGCAACAGCCATGGAAAGACTCCTCAATTTCGCAGTTCAGCGCGGCCCAAGGCCCCGTATAATGAGCGCCATTATGGGCCGTCGCCGGGTTTGGGGAAACCGACGGCAGTTGCCCGGGGGTATCGGTTGTTGGCTTTGGTGACGATTTAACAGTTCCTGCACAAGCCCGAGCGCAGTATGATCGCGCGCGTTCACGCCCCCAGCTGTTTGCGGCCCTCTGCCAACTCCCAGGATTCGTTCAATGTTCAAGGCTTTGCGTTATTTTGGCTGGCCGCTGCTGGTCGGCGTGCTGATCGCCCTGCTGGTCATCCAGCGCTTCCCGCAATGGGTCGGCCTGCCCAGCCAGGACGTCAACCTGCAACAGGCCCCGCAAACCACGCGGATCATGCAGGGGCCGGTGTCCTATGCCGACGCCGTGAGCATCGCCGCACCGGCAGTGGCAAACCTGTACACCACCAAGGTGGTCAACAAGACCGCTCACCCGCTGTTCGAAGACCCGCAGTTCCGCCGTTTCTTCGGTGACAACCTGCCCAAGCAGCGCCGTTGGGAGTCGAGCCTGGGTTCGGCCGTGATCATGAGCCCCGAAGGCTATCTGCTGACCAACAACCACGTGACCTCCGGCGCCGACCAGATCGTGGTGGCGCTCAAGGACGGCCGCGAAACCCTGGCACGGGTGATCGGCAGCGACCCGGAAACTGACCTTGCGGTACTCAAGATCGACCTGAAGAACCTGCCTTCGATCACCATCGGCCGCTCGGACAACATCCATATCGGCGATGTCGCCCTGGCCATCGGCAACCCCTTCGGCGTCGGCCAGACCGTGACCATGGGCATCATCAGCGCCACCGGGCGTAACCAGCTGGGCCTGAACAACTACGAAGACTTCATCCAGACCGACGCCGCCATCAACCCGGGCAACTCCGGTGGTGCGCTGGTCGACGCCAACGGCAACCTGACCGGCATCAACACCGCGATCTTCTCCAAGTCCGGCGGCTCGCAGGGCATCGGCTTTGCCATTCCGACCAAGCTGGCGCTGGAAGTGATGAAGTCGATCATCGAGCACGGGCAGGTGATTCGTGGCTGGTTGGGTATCGAGGTGCAGCCGCTGAGCCAGGAACTGGCCGAGTCGTTCGGCATGCAGGGGCGTCCGGGTATCGTCGTGGCGGGGATTTTCCGTGATGGCCCGGCGCAGAAAGCCGGCCTGGAACTGGGTGACGTGATCCTGAGCATCAATGGCGAACCGGCGGGCGATGGCCGCCGTTCGATGAACCAGGTGGCGCGGATCAAACCCAACGACAAGGTAGCGATCCAGGTCATGCGCAATGGCAAGGAGCTCAAGCTGACTGCCGAGATCGGCTTGCGTCCACCGCCGGCACCGGCGGCCAAAGAAGAAAACTGACGGCCTGAAATACATCGCGGGGCAAGCCCGCTCCCACAGGGAAACTGCTGTACCTGTGGGAGCGGGCTTGCCCCGCGATGGTATCAGTGCAGAATCTGGCTCAAGAACAGCTTGGTCCGATCATTCTGCGGCCGGTCGAAGAAGTCGTCCGGCGCCGCCTGCTCCACAATCTCGCCTTTGTCCATGAAGATCACCCGGTTCGCCACGGTGCGGGCAAAGCCCATCTCGTGGGTCACGCAGAGCATGGTCATGCCGTCTTCCGCCAGGCCAACCATGGTATCGAGCACTTCCTTGACCATCTCCGGGTCCAGTGCTGAAGTCGGCTCGTCGAACAACATGATCTTCGGTTTCATGCACAGCGCCCGGGCAATCGCCACCCGTTGCTGCTGACCACCGGAAAGCTGCCCGGGGAACTTGTTGGCCTGCTCCGGAATACGCACGCGCTCAAGGTAGTGCATGGCTATTTCCTCGGCCTTGCGCTTGGGCATTTTGCGTACCCACATCGGCGCCAGGGTGCAGTTCTGCAGAATGGTCAGGTGCGGGAACAGGTTGAAATGCTGGAACACCATGCCGACTTCACGGCGGATCGCTTCGATCTGCTTGAGGTCGTTGGTCAGCTCCACACCATCGACGACGATCCGCCCCTGCTGGTGTTCTTCCAGGCGGTTGAGGCAGCGGATGGTGGTCGACTTGCCCGAACCCGAAGGCCCGCACAGCACGATGCGCTCGCCCTGGCGCACGTTCAGGTTGATGTCCTTGAGTACGTGGAACTGGCCGTACCACTTGTTCACGCCCTGCATCTGAATAATGCCTTCAGGGCTCACAGACTGTTTGATCGCTTCACTCATGGGAACACTCCTAACGCTTGTGGCCTGTGTCCAGCTTGCGCTCCAGATGCATGGAGTAGCGGGACATACCGAAACAGAAAATCCAGAAAACCAGGGCGGCGAATACATAGCCCTCGGTCGCCATGCCCAGCCAGGTCGGGTCGGCAGCGGCCTGCTTGACGCTGTTGAGCAGGTCGAACAGGCCGATGATGATCACAAGGCTTGTGTCCTTGAACAGGGCAATGAAGGTGTTGACGATGCCGGGGATCACCAGCTTCAGCGCTTGCGGCAGAATCACCAGGCACATCGAGCGCCAGTAGCCCAGGCCCATGGCCGCAGCGGCTTCGTACTGGCCCTTGGGAATGGCCTGCAGGCCACCGCGCACCACCTCGGCGATGTACGCCGACTGGAACAGGATCACCCCGATCATGGCCCGCAGCAGCTTGTCGAAGCTCATGCCTTCAGGCAGGAACAGCGGCAACATCACCGAGGACATGAACAGCACGGTAATCAGCGGCACGCCGCGCCAGAACTCGATGAAGGTCACGCAGACCACCTTCACCGCCGGCATGTTCGAACGCCGCCCCAGCGCCAGCAAAATCCCCAGCGGCAAGGCGCCGACGATGCCCACGGTGGCGATCACCAGGGTCAGCATCAGCCCGCCCCACTGGTTGGTCGGTACCGTGGCCAGGCCCAGGTAACCGCCATGCAACAGGGTGTAGGCGATGATCGGGTACAGCACCAGAAAGCCCAGGCCGTAGATCGCCTTGCGCGGGAAACGCGAGATGAACAGCGGCGCGGCGCCAATCACCGCGAGCCACACGGTGAGGTCGACGCGCCAGCGCAGTTCGCTTGGGTAATAGCCGTACATGAACTGGCCGAAGCGCTGCTGGATGAACACCCAGCAGGCGCCATCCTTGGTGCAATCGGCGCGGGTGGTGCCGACCCAGTTGGCATCGAAGATCGACCACTGCAACAGCGGCGGCACGATCAGCCACACCAGGTACACGGCAAACAGCGTCAGCAGGGTGTTGAGCCAGCTGGAGAACAGGTTGGCACGCATCCAGGCGACAACGCCGACGGCTTTGACCGGTGGCGGCATATCAGGTTTGAAAACATGGGTACTCATGCGCTTGTCCTCACCGCTCGATCAGCGCAATGCGCTTGTTGTACCAGTTCATCAGCAACGAAATGCTGATGCTGATGGCCAGATAGACGCTCATGGTGATGGCAATCACCTCGATGGCCTGGCCGGTCTGGTTGAGCACGGTACCGGCGAACAACGAGACCATTTCCGGGTAGCCGATACCGGCTGCCAGCGAAGAGTTCTTCGCCAGGTTCAGGTACTGGCTGGTCAGCGGCGGAATGATCACCCGCAGCGCCTGGGGAATGATCACCTTGCGCAGCGTCGGCCCTTCGCGCAGGCCCAGGGAGCGGGCTGCTTCGGTCTGGCCGTAACTGACCGAGCGGATGCCCGAACGCACGATCTCGGCGATAAAGGCGGCGGTGTAGATGGTCAGCGCCAGGGTCAGGGCCAACAACTCGGGGATCAGCACCCAACCGCCGACGAAGTTGAAGCCCTTGAGCTGCGGCATTTCCCACTGCACCGGCGCGCCGAACAGCAGCACGCACAGGGCCGGAATGCCAAAGAACAGGAACAGGCCGACCCAGAATTTGTGGAACGGCTCGCCGGTGGCCTCAAAGCGCCGGTTGGCCAGGCGCACCATCAGCACAATGGCGATGATGGCCAGCACCAGGCTGACGACGAACGGCCAGAATCCTTCAGCCATGGACGCACCGGGCATGTTCAGACCCCGGTTGCTGATAAAGAAGGTGTCGTTGAGATTGATGCTGCCCCGCGGTCCCGGCAGGGTCAGGAACACCGCGAAGTACCAGAACAGGATCTGCAACAGCGGCGGAATGTTACGGAAAGTCTCGACATACACCGTGGCCAGCTTGCTGATCATCCAGTTCGGTGACAGTCGGGCCACACCGATGATGAAGCCCAGCAGGGTCGCCAGGATGATGCCGATGAAGGTCACCAGCAGGGTGTTGAGCAGGCCAATGACGAACACCCGCGCATAACTGTCCTGCTCGGTATAGGGAATCAGGTGCTGGGCGATGCCGAAGCCGGCACTGCGTTCGAGGAAGTCGAAGCCCGAGGTGATCCCGCGGTGCTGCAGGTTGGTCTGGGTGTTGTGAAACAGGTACCAGCCTAGCCCGACCACGAAAGCGATGGTAAGGATCTGGAACAGCCACGCACGCACACGTGGATCGCTCAGGGATAGTCCCTTGGGTGCGCCGATATTATTTTGCATGTAATGCCCCGCAAGGAAGGGAACCGAACAGCCTGCAGCGGCGAATGGCCGCCGCAGGCCGCAACCGTCAGCGCACCGGTGGCGCGTACTGGATGCCGCCGTTGTTCCACAGGGCGTTCAGACCGCGGTCGATTTGCAGTGGGGTTTGCTTGCCCAGGTTTTTCTCGAAGACTTCGCCGTAGTTGCCGACCTGCTTGACGATCTGCACCACCCAGTCCTTCGGCAGCTTCAGGTCTTTGCCGTACTCGCCGTCGGCGCCGAGCATGCGGCCCACGTCAGGGTTCTTGGTGGCCTTGGCTTCGGCTTCGACGTTCTTCGAGGTGATGCCCATCTCTTCGGCGTTGAGCATGGCGAACAGGGTCCACTTGACGATGCTGAACCACTCTTCATCGCCTTTGCGCACCACCGGGCCCAGTGGCTCTTTGGAGATAGTCTCCGGCAGTACCACGTAGTCGGTCGGGGCGGCCAGCTTGGAGCGCTGTGCGTAGAGCTGCGACTTGTCGGAGGTCAGCACGTCGCAACGGCCGGATTCCAGCGACTTGGCGCTCTCGTCGGAGGTGTCGAAGGTGATCGGGGTGTACTTCAGGCCATTGGCTCGGAAGTAGTCGGAAACGTTGAGCTCGGTGGTGGTACCGGCCTGGATGCAGATGGTTGCGCCATCCAGTTCCTTGGCACTGGAAACGCCCAGCTTCTTGTTGACCAGGAAACCGATGCCGTCGTAATAGGTAACACCGGCGAACACCAGGCCCATGCCGGCGTCACGGGAGCTGGTCCAGGTGGTGTTGCGCGACAGCACGTCGACTTCACCGGACTGCAGCGCGGTGAAACGCTCCTTGGCGTTGAGCTGGCTGAACTTGACCTTCTTGGCGTCACCGAACACCGCAGCGGCTACCGCGCGGCAGACGTCGGCGTCGATACCGACGATGTTGCCCTTGGCATCCGGCACCGAGAAGCCCGGCAAACCGTCACTGACGCCACATTGAACGAATCCCTTCTTCTGTACTGCGTCCAGGGTCGCACCTGCCTGTGCGAAACCGCTGATACCCAACGCGGTCGCAGCGGTAACCACTGCCAGTGTGGATTTCAACATCTTCATTCAAACCTCCAGTTTTGCTCTTGTTGTGTGAGCCGGGATTGCACCGCACCCTTATGAGGCGCATCCGACCCGTGTTGGCTTGTTTTTGGGTCAATTGGCGCAATGCGCTGTTCTGTGACAGCCTTGGGGACCGCTAACGGGTGTTACCGTCCAAAACGTGTAACCTCGCATCAGAAGATACATAGCAAAGCGCGTACCACACTGGAGGGCTAAAGCGTTTCAGTTCACGTCAATAGGAAAACTTGCAGCGTTGCGACAGGTTTTTCCCGGATTTACCCGACGCGCCTTCATTTCATGCACGCAAACAAGAGCGCGCGCACACTTTCGGAGCAGTCATGACTCACCCGCTGATTCTTGAACCACAAAAAACCGCTGATGCCTGTGTGATCTGGTTGCACGGCCTTGGGGCCGACCGTTACGACTTCATGCCGGTCGCCGAAGCCCTGCAGGAAGTATTGCTGACCACCCGCTTCGTCATGCCCCAGGCGCCAACCCGGCCGGTGACCATCAACGGTGGTTACGAAATGCCCAGCTGGTACGACATCAAGGCCATGACCCCGGCGCGGGCCATCGACCAGGATCAGCTGGAAGCCTCAGCCGACCAAGTGATCGCGCTGATCAAGGCGGAGCAGGCAAAAGGCATCGATCTGGCACGCATCTTCCTCGCCGGCTTCTCCCAAGGTGGCGCGGTGGTGCTGCACACTGCCTATATAAAGTGGCAAGAAGCATTGGGTGGGGTAATCGCCCTCTCGACCTACGCACCGACCTTCAGCGACAGCGTTGAACTGACCGCCTGTCAGCAACGCACCCCGGCCCTGTGCCTGCATGGCGTCTATGACCCCGTGGTATTGCCGGCGATGGGCCGTACTGCCTTTGAGCACCTCAAACACTGGGGCGTAAGCGTCGAGAGGCAGGAATACCCGATGGAACACGCGGTGCTACCTGAGGAAATCAACGATATCGGCGCGTGGCTGGCCAAACGCCTGCGTTAAAAGAACAGTTCCCTGTAGTTGTCAGTGCAATCCACTACGCCGCGCCCGAATCTTGCATTACACTGCCCGGCGTACATTCCTTAACCAATTGATGAGATGACCGTGCTCAAAGCACTCAAGAAGATGTTCGGCAAGAGCGAGGTTGAGCAACTCGCCACCGAAACCGCTGCCGCCGCGACGCAGCCGCCCGTAGCCGCCCAGGCCCCTGCCCCGTCGGCACCGCTCAAGACTGAGGCCGCAACCCCTGCCCCGGTCCGTGCCGAGAAGCCGGCCGAGGCCAAGCCACGCCGTGAGCGCAAGCCAAAACCCGCCGCCTCCACCTGGAAGCTGGAAGACTTCGTGGTCGAGCCGCAGGAAGGCAAGACCCGTTTCCATGACTTCAAGCTCTCGCCCGAGCTGATGCATGCGATCCACGACCTGGGCTTTCCTTACTGCACGCCGATCCAGGGCCAGGTCCTGGGTTACACCCTGCGTGGTAAAGACGCCATCGGCCGGGCCCAGACCGGTACCGGCAAGACCGCAGCCTTCCTGATTTCGATCATCACCCAACTGCAGCAGACCCCGCCGCCCAAAGAACGCTACATGGGCGAGCCACGGGCACTGATCATCGCGCCGACCCGCGAACTGGTAGTGCAGATTGCCAAGGACGCCGCCGCGCTGACCAAGTACACCGGCCTCAACGTCATGACCTTCGTCGGCGGCATGGACTTCGACAAGCAGCTCAAGGCCCTCGAAGCCCGTCATTGCGACATCCTGGTCGCCACCCCGGGCCGCCTGCTGGACTTCAACCAGCGCGGTGAAGCACACCTGGACATGGTCGAAGTATTGGTACTGGACGAAGCCGACCGCATGCTCGACATGGGCTTCATCCCCCAGGTGCGGCAGATCATCCGCCAGACCCCGCCCAAGAGCGAACGCCAGACCCTGCTGTTCTCGGCAACCTTCACTGAAGATGTGATGAACCTGGCCAAGCAGTGGACCACGGACCCTGCGATCGTCGAGATCGAGCCGGAGAACGTCGCCAGCGAAACCGTCGAACAGCACGTCTATGCCGTGGCCGGCAGCGACAAATACAAGCTGCTGTACAACCTGGTGACCGAGAACAAGTGGGAACGGGTGATGGTCTTTGCCAACCGCAAGGACGAGGTGCGGCGCATCGAGGAACGGCTGGTGCGCGACGGCGTCAACGCCGCCCAACTGTCGGGCGACGTGCCGCAGCACAAGCGGATCAAGACCCTGGAAAACTTCCGCGAAGGGCGCATCACCGTGCTGGTGGCCACCGACGTGGCGGGTCGCGGCATCCACATCGACGGCATCAGCCACGTGATCAACTTCACCCTGCCTGAAGATCCGGACGACTACGTGCACCGCATTGGCCGTACGGGCCGTGCCGGTACCAGCGGCGTGTCGATCAGCTTTGCCGGTGAGGATGACTCCTACCAGTTGCCAGCCATCGAAGAGCTGCTGGGACGCAAGATCAGCTGCGAAATGCCGCCGACCGAGTTGCTCAAGTCGGTACCGCGCAAGCATCACTGATCGCTGTAACACCATCGCGGGGCAAGCCCGCTCCCACAGAGGATCAACCAATCCTGTGGGAGCGAGCTTGCCCCGCGATGCATTTACACTTATCCATATTGCCCAAATAAACTAAAAGTCCATAATAGACAAAATAGTTCATTTGGAGCTTCGCATGTCTGCGCCTCTCGTCATCGATCAACAGCACGCTCGTCAACTGCTCGCCCAGGTGGATGTCCCGCAGATCCTGCGCAACCTGTTCCGTGACCTGGCAGCCGGGCAAGCGGTGCAACCGCCCCAGCAACTGGTGGAGTTCCCTGCGGGCCAGGGCGACTTCATCAACTACGGCGGCGTACTGGCCGAACAGCGTGTATACGGGGTCAAGACCTCGCCCTACATCGTCCGCGCCCAGGGCCCGCTGGTCACCGCCTGGACCCTGCTGATGTCCATGGACAGCGGCCAGCCCTTGCTCCTGTGCGATGCCGGTGAGCTGACCACCGCACGCACCGCCGCCACAACCGCCGTCGCCGTCGATGCCCTGGCAGCCGCTGACGCCCGCCGCCTGACCCTGATCGGCAGCGGCCCGATTGCCCGTGCGCACCTGCATTACGCCCGCAGCCTGCGCCCCTGGCAGGACATCCGCCTGTACTCGCCAAGCCTGAGCGAGCAATCCGCCGAGCAGCGCCAGGCCCTGAGCGATCTCGATCCGCGCCTGGTGCTGAGCGACAGCCTGGAACAAGCAGTGCTCGATGCTGACGTGATCCTGTTGTGCACCTCCTCGGCCAGCCCGGTGCTCGACCCGCGCCAGTTGAGCAAACCTGCGCTGATCACCTCGATCAGCACCAATGCGCTGCGCGCCCATGAAGTGCCGCCAGCGACCTTGAGCGAAATGGACGTCTACTGCGACTACCGGGTAACCACCCCGGGCAGCGCCGGCGAGATGCGCATCGCTGCCGAGCAACACGGCTGGCAACCCGAAGCGATCGTCGGCGATCTCGCGCAATTGATCAGCGGTGCCGCGCAAGAACCGAGCTACCGGCGCCACGCCTTCTTCCGCTCCATCGGTCTGGGGCTGGAAGACATCGCCCTGGCCAACGCCCTGTACCGCCTGCAACGCGCCGACTGAGGACCCCCACATGCATCACGCTGACTTCATCATTATCGGCGCCGGCATTGCCGGTGCCTCCACCGGTTTCTGGCTGGCCGGCCATGGCCGGGTGCTGCTGCTCGAGCGCGAAGCGCAGCCGGGTTACCACTCCACTGGCCGCTCGGCCGCGCTGTACACCGCGGCCTATGGCACGCCACAGGTACGCGCGCTGACCCTGGCCAGCCGCGCGTTTTTCGACCAGCCGCCAGCGGGCTTTGCCGAGCACCCGCTGCTCAGCCCGCGCGGGGAAATGACCGTCGACCTCAATGGCGACCCTGAGGAACTGCAGCGCCAGTACCAGAGCGCCAAGGCCTGTGTGCCGGAAGTCGAACTGCTCAGCGCCGAACAGGCCTGCGCGCGCCTGCCGGTGCTGCGCCGCGACAAGGTGCATGGCGCCCTGTACGACCCCAGTGCCAGCGACATCGACACCGACGCCCTGCACCAGGGCTACCTGCGTGGCATTCGTCGCCAGCAGGGTGAAGTGCACAGCAATTGCGAAGTACAGCAACTAAGCCGCGCCGCCGACGGCCTCTGGCAGGTGCAAACCAGCTGTGGCACGTTCACAGCCCCGGTGCTGATAAACGCCGCCGGGGCCTGGGCCGACCAGATCGGTGTACTGGCCGGTGCTCAGCCGCTGGGCCTGCAGCCAAAACGTCGCGCGGCGTTCATCTTCGCCGGCCCAGAAGGCGTCGACAGTCATGCCTGGCCCATGCTGGTCAGCCTCGACGAGTCGTTCTACATGAAGCCCGACGCCGGCATGCTGCTCGGCTCACCGGCCAATGCCGACCCAGTCGAGCCCCATGACGTGCAAGCCGAAGAACTGGACATTGCCATGGGCATCTACCAGATCGAAGAAGCCACCACCCTGAGCATTCGCCGACCGACCCGCACCTGGGCCGGGTTGCGCAGCTTCGTTGCTGATGGCGACCTGGTAGCCGGCTTCGACCCGCAGGTGCCGGGGCTGTTCTGGGTTGCCGCGCAAGGCGGCTACGGCATCCAGACTTCGCCGGCCATGGGTCAGGCGAGCGCCGCCCTGGTCCGTGGCCAGGACCTGCCCGAAGCGCTCAAGAGCTTTGGCCTGAATGCCGCAATGCTGTCGCCGCGCCGCTTGCAAGGATGACGCCCGGCCGCGATTGCGGCACACTCCCAGCGCCCTTTTGCCAAGGGCGCTGACACCGCCTGGAGCCTGCCCCAATGCCCACACCCCACGCCGATCCCGCCCTGCACAACTACCGGGCCATCGCCGACGCCATCGCCACCTTGTTCTTCCCCCACGCCGAAGTGGTGCTGCACGATTTGCGCAGCCAGAAGATCGACTACATCGCCAACAACCTGTCCAAGCGCGAGATTGGCGACGATGCGGCCCTGGAGGACATGTTCGAGGAAGGCACCGACGAGACCAATATCGGCCCGTACGAAAAGCTCAACTGGGACGGTCAGAAGATCCGCTCGCTGAGCACCGTACTGCGCGACCCGGCCGGCAAGCCGCTGGCGCTGCTGTGCATCAACCTGAACATTTCCCTGTTCGAGAACGCCAAGGCGGCATTGGACCTGTTCCTCTCGCCGAGCAAGCTGATCCCGCAACCCGACGCGCTGTTTCGCGATGACTGGCAGGAACGTATCAACACCTTCCTCAACAGCTGGCTGCGCCAGCGCCAACTGAGCCTCAACCTGCTCAGCCGCGACCACAAGCGCGAGCTGGTACTGGCCCTGCACGCCGAGGGCGCGTTCAAGGGCAAGAGTGCGGCCAACTATGTGGCCAATGTGCTGGGGATGGGACGGGCGACGGTGTACAAGCACCTGAAGGAACTCAAGGCCTGATGACGCTCAGGCCTTGAGTGAGGTGGCGGTCAGTCGCCGTAGATGTCCGACTTGAAGTACTTGGCCTGGATCTTCTGGTACTCGCCATTGGCGCGCAGGTCATCGATGGCCTGGTTGAGCTTGCTGACCAGCTCGCCGTTGCCCTTGCGCACGGCGATCCCGGCACCTTCACCGACGTATTTCGGATCTTTCAGCTCAGGACCGGTGAAGGCATAGCCCGCGCCACGCGGCATGGACAGAAAGTCTTCCAGCGGGATGGTGTCGGCAAAAATCGCATCAACACGTCCTGATGCCAGGTCCATGTAGATCTCTTCGTTGTTGCTATAGCGCTTGACCGTGATGCCCTTGGGCTCGAACACTTCGGTGGCATAGCGATCAGTGGTGGTCGCGCGCTGCACGCCCACCGTCTTGCCCTTGAGGCTCTGGTACTGGTCATCGACCTGCGCACCCTTTTTCATCACCAGGCGCGATGAGGTGAAATAGTACTTGTGGGTGAAGTCCACGGACTTCTTGCGCTCTTCGCTGATGGTCATCGACGACAGTGCAGCGTCGATCTTCTTCACTTTCAGCGACGGGATCAGCCCGTCGAACTCGACCTCTTTCCATTCACACTTGACCTGCATCTGCGCGCACAGGGCATTGCCGATGTCGTAGTCGAACCCGACGATTTCGCCTTTGTCATTCTTCGAGGCAAAGGGTGGGTAGGCGGCTTCGATGCCGATGCGCAAGGTCTCTTGCGCGGCGAACAGACTGCTGCTGGCCAACAGACTCATGGCCAGACCGCTGATCAGGGTGAACTTGTTCATGACGGATCTCTCTCGCTCGTTGTTGGAGGTGTGTTGCAAGACAGAGGGGATGGGGCAGGCAAGGGTCGGCCTGGAATCAAATAGTACTTATAATTCCATACTGGACTTTTCTGTACGAAAACTCAACACGCAAAAGCTTCGCGGGGCAAGCCCGCTCCCACAGGATGTGTGTGGGAGCGGCTTGCCCCGCGATCAGGGGTTACCAGCGCCCGGCAGCCTCTTCATCACTCTGCTTGCCCTCGACCCAGCGCGGGCCATCGCCGGTCTGTTCCTTCTTCCAGAACGGTGCGCGGGTCTTGAGGTAATCCATGATGAAATTGCAGGCGTCGAACGCCGCCTGGCGATGGGCACTGGCGACACCGACGAAGACGATCGGCTCGCCGGGCTCAAGGCTACCGATACGGTGCAGCACTTCGACCTTGAGCAACGGCCAGCGCTGCTCGGCTTCGGCCACGATCTTGGCCAGGGCCTTTTCGGTCATGCCCGGGTAATGCTCAAGGAACATCCCCGCCACGTCCTGGCCATCATTGAAGTCGCGCACATAGCCAACAAAGCCCACCACCGCGCCCACACCGACATTGGCCGCGTGCATGGCGTTGACTTCGACACCCGGATCAAAAGCTTGGCTCTGGACTCGAACGCTCATCTCAGCCTCCGGTGACAGGCGGGAAGAAGGCCACTTCGTCACCGTCTGCGAGTGGCTCATCGAGCTTGCACAGCTCTTCGTTGCGCGCGCACATCAGGTTCTGCTCGCTGAGCACCTCATGCTTGCCACCTTTGGCCACCAACGCTTTGCGCAGGTCATCCAGGGTCGCGAACGAACCGTCGAGCTTTTCGGCATCGATACCCAGAACCTCCCGGTAACGGGCGAAATACATCACCTTGATGCTCATTTGACTTCATCCGCCTGGTAGTGGCCGCTCTTGCCGCCAAGTTTCTCCAGCACCCGCACGCCGTCGATGATCATGCCGCGATCGACCGCCTTGCACATGTCATAGATCGTCAGGGCCGCGACGCTGGCAGCGGTCAGGGCTTCCATTTCCACGCCGGTCTGCCCGGCCAGCTTGCAGCGGGCGATGATATGGACGGTGTCGTTGCCTTCGGCGCTGAGCTCGACCTTGACGCTGGTCAGCAGCAACGGGTGACACAACGGGATCAGGTCGCTGGTCTTCTTCGCCGCCTGGATGCCGGCGATGCGCGCCACGGCGAACACGTCACCCTTGGGGTGTTCGCCTTCAACGATCATCTGCAGGGTTTGCGGGAGCATGCGCACCCGTGCTTCGGCAACGGCCTCACGCGATGTCACAGCCTTTTCGGTGACGTCGACCATGTTGGCACGACCTTGGGAATCGAGATGAGTCAGCACAGCTTTCCTCCTGTTCAGGAGCAAAGAGTGTAAACCCTGGGGTCAGCTCTTCGAAGCGAAAAAAACCGGGCGGCTGAACCGCCCGGTGCCTGGAGGTTACAGATGGGATTCGGCGTACTCGGCCAGAATCGAGCGCGGTACGCCCTGCAAGGTAATGTGCACGCCGTTGGGGAAGTCCTTGAAGCGCTCGGTCAGGTAGGTAAGGCCCGAGCTGGTCGCGGACAGGTAAGGGGTGTCGATCTGCGCCAGGTTACCCAGGCAGATCACCTTGGAACCGGCACCGGCACGGGTGATGATGGTTTTCATCTGGTGCGGGGTGAGGTTCTGGCATTCATCGATCAGGATCAGGCTCTGCTGGAAACTGCGGCCACGAATGTAGTTCAGCGACTTGAACTGCAGCGGCACCCGCTCAAGGATGTACTCGACACTGCCATGGGTGTTTTCGTCATCCATGTGCAAGGCTTCGAGGTTGTCGGTGATCGCCCCCAGCCAAGGCTCCATTTTCTCTGCTTCGGTACCCGGCAGGAAGCCGATCTCCTGGTCCAGCCCCTGCACGCTGCGGGTGGCGATGATGCGTCGGTAGCGCTTGCTGACCATGGTTTGCTCGATGGCGGCAGCCAGGGCCAGGATGGTTTTGCCGGAACCGGCGGCGCCGGTCAGGTTGACCAGGTGAATGTCCGGGTCGAGCAAGGCGAACAGCGCCAGGCTCTGGTGGATGTCGCGAGGCTTGAGGCCCCAGGCTTCCTGGTGCAGCAACGGCTCCTGGTGCAGGTCCAGGAGCACCAGTTCGCCATCCTTGATGCCCTTGATCCAGCCGACGAAGCCCTGTTCGTCGATGATGAACTCGTTGATGTGTACGGCCGGCAGGTTGTCGGTCATCTGCACACGATGCCAGGTGCGGCCGCGTTCCTGACGGGTCTCGACCTTGCTGACGCGGTCCCAGAACGAGCCGGTGACGCTGTGATAGCCCTTGGACAGCAGGGAAACGTCATCAACCAGTTGGTCGGTGCTGTAGTCCTCGGCCGCGATTCCACAGGCGCGGGCCTTGAGGCGCATGTTGATGTCTTTGGTCACCAGCACCACGTCCAGTTCCTTGCGCCGGGTGCGCAGCTCCAGCAACTGGTTGATGATGATGTTGTCGTTGAGGTTTTCCGGCAGCAGGCGGTTAGGCTCGTTGCGCGCGCTCATCAGAATCGACAGCAAGCCCTTGGGGCCGCTCTTGCCACGCTGGATCGGCACGCCCTGCTCGACATCGGCAGGTGAAGCGTCGCCCAGGGTCTGATCAATCAGGCGGATGGCCTGGCGACATTCGGCGGCAATCGTGTGCTTGCCGGTCTTGAGTTTGTCGAGCTCCTCCAGCACCGTCATCGGGATGGCGACATGGTGCTCCTCGAAGTTCAGCAGCGCGTTTGGATCGTGAATCAGTACATTGGTATCGAGCACATAAAGGATTGGCTGGTTGGAGGAAGTGCTGCGTCCTTGATCATCCATACTCGGTCACCTTTGTGGGAGCCAGACGACGCAATACCTGGGCGGTGCTGCGCCGCGAAGTGGCCGCCGGTTCTCCCCTGGTCCGCGTCGTTACGGGTAGGGAGCTGCGAACAAAGAGTGGGCCGTAGGACGCCACCTGTGCTGCAGGGTTCGGCGGTCTGTCTTCGTAATACCGCAAAACCCATGACCGAAAAAAGCGTTTTTACGTTTTTTTGAAGTTTATTTTTCGACAAGACAATTTGCCCTTGGCGCAGGGGCAAAGCACCGCTACAGTTATAAATCAGGCCCTGTAAAATGCATGTAACTGTTTTTTGCTGAGCGGCCTTTCCTGTCGGCACTTCAGCTTTTTCCGGCAAAACGCCGGTAATCTTCCCACCCTATCCTCGTCTGCGACGTGCGCTTGAGCAACCAGGCCACTGCCTCCTGTGCCTTGGGTTGGGCGTCATGAAACTGGATCACCCCGCGTCGCCAGAGCAGCATTTCGGGTGATCAAGCGCCAATTTGGCTATGTGAAGACCCGCTTCCGTGGCTTGGCCAAGAATACGGCGCAACTGACCATGTTATTTGCGCTATCGGATCTGTGAATGGCGCGCCGGCAATTATTGACCGCTGCGGGAGAGGTGCGCCGACCTGGGGCAAGATGCTGTTCAGTGCTGCTCGCTGAGCAACTTGCTCGGAGTTTCCTTAAAGACAAGAGCTCTTCCTTTTCTCAAACACTCCCACGCTACTGACCTAATCAACATTGACCAGCAAGCACCCGTTCCAAAAAGCGCTCAACATACTTTTCTTTCGGCGCGACACCATTAAACGTCAATTCAACATCATTACTCGCAACATCGGGGTGCCAACAGAGTTAATTCACACCACCACAACTGCCACCTTTAACAAGAAGAGGCTTCCTTGCCTGACAACCCCTTATATAATTGTCGCGCAAAACCCTAACTCCAGCTTCATGCATTAAATTCTTGCAAGCACTAACGCCCCATGACGCTGAACGCCCCACCGAAACTTGAAACCGGCAAAATCCCCCTCTGCATGAGGACCCTCACTTTAACTTCTATTTCTTATTGATAGTCAGTCCCGGCACAATCATTATAATTAGTCCCTGCTTCGTTAACCCCTCGTTCGATCAGTCCACCTGCCATACCTCCATAAAATGACGCCTGAGAACCGAGAACGGCTCCGGCTGCAGTTTGCATAGCAGTTGCGCCCATAGGGCCGGCCATAAAACCACCTACGGCACCTGTGACAACGGCTCCCGCCAAGCCAGCCAAACTGCCTGAGCCAGAGCCTGCCGCATATCCGATATAACCAGTCGCCGCGCTGGCCGCACCAATAGCTGCGCCGGCTGGCCCAACTGAACCTGCAACAAGTTTAATATCCTCTATCGAAAGCTCACGCACTTGCTTCTCCTTCCATCGCTAAAAATCAAATAAAAAGTACCGCTGTATATAATTCCCCAACACAATAGAAAACGAGACCATCAAGCCGAACACCATGAACCCAAGTCTAAATTTCTTTCTCTGAAATTTGCAAACCAACCAAAGCAGTGCGTAGACGATAAAATACACTACCATCGTCAATGCGCCAACTGCCAAAAATTCTTTAACTGACCCGAAAGCAATCATCATCATGAATCCTCATGAACTTCCCTCCCCTCCAATCCCCATTTGGAGAGATTATTTGACTTCGCGCACTGAAAAATAACTTGTTCGAAGGTTCAATACGACTCGATAGAACAGCTCAGCGTGCTGCGTAAAATTGCGCACTGACCACGCAAGCAGGAAATTAAGATATCGAAAACAACGCCTGCTCAATCAATACGACCTAGTTCTCAGCGCTTCCAGATTTAATTTTACCATTTGACGCTCGACATGAATTTTATATCGACAACTTAGCGAAGCACTTCCCGCACATCCACGAAAAATATATTTCATATTTTTTCATGCTTATTCTTATATAAGAAATTTCCCAAGAAATTTAAAGAAATCTCCGCCAACTCATAACCATCAATTATTTCACAGAAAGCCCTAACAGATGACGAATCATTTAACCTCATGTATTCCAAGGATTTTTATAACTACCACCAAAATAAGAACCCTGTCTTACTCAATAGTAAATCGGTGCATATCGAATCACTGGGTATCTAACATCCTACAATTAGCCCAACCAATCCCACTCTGCGCCGTATTGTTCAGCAACCAGGTCACCACCGCCTGCGCCTTCGGCTGGCTGTCGTGCAGCTGGATCAGCCCCTTGCGCCACAACAGCATCAGAGTCAGCACCCGCTGCGCCGACTGTTCGCTGCTGAGCGCCCCCTGATCCTGGGCATCGATATCCCACAACACCACCTGCAGGTGCTGGCTGGCAAAGAACGCCTGACTGTCGGCACGCCGCTGCCCATAAGGCGGCCTGAACAACCCTACATACTGCTGCGGCAAGTCGCCTTGCACCCGTGCCTGGCTACGCACGACCGAGTCCTGCCAGCCTTGCCATTGCCCGTGAGAGCGATACTGCCAACCCTGCAGGCCCACGCACTGGCCTTTGTAGAGCTCGCGCAGGTCCGCCAGCGAAGTCTTGTCGCGCCGATTCTGCAAACTGTTACCAAGTACAAAGAAGGTCGCGCCGAGTCTTTGCCGACGCAGGAACTCGGTCAGGCTATCAGTACTGCCGCCCACCAATGACGGGCCGCCGTCGAAGGTCAGCATGAACAGCCGGTCATTGAGCTCGTCGCCATTGCGTTCCAGGTCGGAAAAGCGCTCGATCTCGCTGGAGGTCTGCGGGAACAGCGCGGCCTTGCGCAGCAATTCATCCAGGTAACGCTCATGGAAGGTCCGGCCTGGCTCGGCCCAGCCGGCGTAAAACGAATCGGCGGTGACCTCGAAGGTTGCCGTCTGCTTGCGAAAATCAGCCAGGTCGTCAATGGCGTAACAGAACGACGCATCCTGTTCGCAGCTCTTCTGGGCCAGGTCATAGTTGCGCCACAAGCGCTGCCACAGGCGCTGGCGCAGCGAATTGACCGACAGCAGATTGACCTGGCGCAGGTTCAGCCGCGCCGCCAGGGCGCCCTGGTCGAGCGCTTCGCTTTCACCCAGGACCCGGGCAAAGCCAAGGATCTCGGCGCGCGAAGCGACATCGAACAGCGCCGGGCTGTCGAGCTGTTCCGGCCAGTGGCTGCGATCCAAAGTGGCGGCCGGCGCTGGCGCGGCCTGGGCAGTGAGGCTGAACAAACCAGCCAGTAAGAGAAGGGCAATACGCACGTTCGGGCTCTCCGTTTTCCTCGCCGCGCACTATAGCGCCAAGTATCGGGATGGTCTGTGGCTATTGCCTTGATAGCTGGAGATCGCCGCCCCCGCCCCGTAGAATCGGCGCCACGAACCAAGGAGCCGACCTGATGCTGACGGTGATTTCCCCCGCCAAAACCCTCGACTACGACACCCCGCCGGTGACCCAGCGCTACACCCAGCCCCAGTACCTGGACGACTCCCAGGAACTGATCGTGCAACTGCGTGAGCTATCACCGGCGCAAATCAGCGAGCTGATGCACCTGTCCGACAAGCTGGCCGGGCTCAATGCCGCGCGTTTCGGCAGCTGGACCCCGGCCTTCACCCCGGACAACGCCAAGCAGGCGCTGCTGGCGTTCAAGGGTGATGTGTACACTGGGCTCGACGCACAAACCCTGGGCGAAGACGACTTCAGCTATGCCCAGGAGCACCTGCGCATGCTCTCGGGCCTGTACGGCCTGTTGCGCCCGTTGGACCTGATGCAACCGTACCGCCTGGAGATGGGCACCAAGCTGGCCAATGCCCGTGGAAAGGACCTGTACGCGTTCTGGGGCACGCGCATCAGCGAGTGGCTGAACCAGGCGCTGGCCGACCAGGGCGACGACCTGCTGCTGAATCTGGCCAGCAACGAGTACTTCAGCGCGGTCAAGCGCAGCGCCCTCAAAGCCCGAGTGATCAATACCGAATTTCGCGACTTCAAGAACGGCCAGTACAAGATCATCAGCTTCTACGCCAAGAAGGCCCGGGGCATGATGAGCCGCTTCGTGATCCAGGAACGCATCAACGATCCCGAGCAGCTCAAGCAGTTCGATGTGCAGGGCTACTACTACAGCGCCGAGCTGTCGAAGGCGGATAACCTGGTGTTCCTGCGCGATCATCCGGACGTGTAAGCTAATTCCATTGAACGGAAGGCTAACCTCCTTAGCCAACTTGGAGGTTGGTGTAGCGGACACCTGAGACACAAACGCACACAACATCAGTCTTGCCGATTAACCTCGGCAAACTAGCCTTCCCATGCCGTACGGATCAAATCTCCAAGGGTAAAGTTGATGGCTTTCAACGACACATTCCGGCTGAGCTCCCACGCAGTAATTTTCAATCAGTCCAATGAGGTACTGATGCTCAAAGCGACTTACGGAGATTGCTCTTGGGGTCTTCCGGGAGGTGCGCTGGAGCCTGGAGAAACCATACACGAAGCCTTAAAGAGAGAATGCCTCGAAGAAATTGGTATCGAAATCTTCTCCCCGTTACTAACCGGTGTTTACTTTCATAAACACTACAACTCACACGCCTTTATATTTCACTGCACCGTTGTAGACACGAAAAAAATTAAACTAAGTGAAGAACATTCTGAATGGCGCTATTTCTCAATCGACCATCTGAGCACTGTACAATCCATCCGAATAAACGACTGCTTAAAATATATCAATAGCGTTGTAAGTCGAAAATTTTGAGTCAGAACATTCAGGTAACTTAAGGCATAGCATTACCGATTTAACACTTACTACATTAAAGCATGATATCCATGCAAGAAAAAACCAATGATTAACGCCCACTAGTCAGCGCTGCAAATAATCGCGACGTATAATCCAACCTCAAATTGTAAAAACTTTCCCACACTAAGCCCGGAGGTGAGCTACGCCTATTTACTCGGCAGTTGTTTCGCGGTAAGTTTCGGGCGTTGGATATCCAAACATGGCATCAGCACTACAACTCCGCCATGGGGTCTACACTACAACAGCAAAACCAAACTAAACGAGCTTGAAAGTAAGTGCTCCATGAACCCCACATTCAAAGCGCTTACCTGATCCCCGATGCTGTGCTCCCGATTTCTTTCTGGAGCTCGCCGACCATGATGCGACCCGACGCCAAATTCGAAAAAGTGTACCTCTATCCCAAGCCTGTCGACTTTCGAAAATCCATCGATGGCCTGGCCGCACTGGTCGAACGCGATATCAAGGTCGCGGTGTTCGACCCGGTGCTTTTCGTCTTCCTCATCAAGCCGCACTAACCGCGTGAAGATCCTGTATTGGGAGCGCAACGGTTTCGGCCTGTGGCTCAAGCGCCTGGACTCCGAACGGTTCAAAACCTCACCCGATCCGACTGACGTCGCCATTGTCCTGACCGTTCAGGAACTGAACTGGCTGCTCGATGGCTTCGACCTCTGGCGCAACCGTCCGCATCAGGTTTTGACGCCTCGATACGTCGCCTGATTCGGTATATTCCGCGGCATGATTTCCATGCCCGAAAACCTCCCTGACGATCCTGTTCTGCTCAAGCAACTGCTTGAGCAGATGATCAACGGGCGCAAGACCGAGCAGACAGGCGATGCGGCGACACCACAATTGCCACTCTTCGACGAAGCGGAAAGCCTGGCCGAACCCTTGGATGAGGCTGGCGGCGAAGAAGTCGTTGCGCCGACCAAACGCCGTGGCAAGCGCAAACCGCTGCCGGCTGATTTGCCGCGTTTCGAAGTTGCCCACGAGCTGCCCGAGCATGAACTGACCTGCGCTTGCGGCTGCCGCAAACATGCTATCGGTGAAGAAGTCAGCGAACAGCTTGAAATCGTCCCGATGCAGATTCGCGTCATCAAACATGTTCGCAAGGTGTACGGCTGCCGGAACTGCGAGTCAGCGCCCGTAACGGCGGACAAGCCCGCCCAAATGATCGAGAAAAGCATGGCCAGCCCGAGTGTGCTGGCCATGCTGCTGACCACCAAATACGTAGACGGCTTGCCGCTTCACCGCTTCGAAAAAGTGGCGGGGCGCCACGGTATCGATATCCCGCGCCAAACCCTGGCACGCTGGGTGATTCAATGCAGCGAGCACTTTCAGCCACTGCTGAATCTAATGCGTGAAAGCCTTTTGAACAGTCGGATCATCCACTGTGATGAAATACGTGTGCAGGTGTTGAAAGAGCCTGGTCGTGAGCCCAGCAGCCAATCTTGGATGTGGGTACAAACCGGTGGCCCACCAGATCGCCCGGTGATCCTTTTCGACTACGCCACCAGCCGAGCGCAGGAGGTGCCGACGCACCTGCTGGATGGCTATCGCGGTTATGTCATGACCGACGACTACGCCGGTTACAACGCACTGGCCGCACAGAACGGCGTGGAGCGGTTGGGCTGCTGGGCGCATGCGCGGCGCAAGTTCGTCGAAGCGCAGAAAGTACAGCCCAAGGGCAAAACAGGACGCGCTGACATCGCGTTGAACCTGATCAATAAGCTCTATGGCGTCGAGCACGACTTGAAGGACAGTGACGACGAAGATCGTAAGGCTGCCCGCATGGAGCGCAGCCTGCCATTGCTGACTCAGCTGAAAAACTGGGTAGAGAAAACGCATCCTCAGGTTACGACGCAGAATGCCTTGGGCAAGGCCATTGGCTACCTGGCCAGCAACTGGAGCAAATTGGAACGCTACGTCGAGCATGGCTACTTGCCGATCGAAAACAACGCAGCCGAGCGTGCGATCCGCCCGTTTGTCATCGGGAGAAAGAACTGGTTGTTCAGTGACACGCCCAAAGGTGCCACTGCCAGCGCACAACTTTACAGCTTGGTAGAAACGGCCAAGAACCCTAAGCGTGGCTGCGCCACGCACTGGAACGCCTGCCGCAGGCGTCCTCAGTGGAAGACTACGAAGCACTACTGCAGTGGAATTGCATACCTCAAATACACGGCTAAGTGTGCTGCCCTTCGTTGGTTAGGTGGGGTTTATGGATCGCTTACGGATAACCTGGTGTTCCTGCGCGATCATCCTGACGAGTAACCGCAATCGCGGGGCAAGCCCGCTCCCACAGAGTGGACTGCCCTCTTGTGGGAGCGGGCTTGCCCCGCGATTAATTCACCATAATTATGACGCCAAAAAACCGTCAATCCAGCTTTATCGCCAAACGCCATAAGCCCGTTCGAAATTTTTTGACGAATTTCGAAAAAAATATTCAAGTACTGGCATAAAAACATCCCTCCCCGAGTTCGTCCTTTATAAATAGGGACGAAACTGCCAAGTGCTATCAAAGTGAAAGTATGGCCAGCAGATAAAATATTAAAAAATCTTTCACCAGCGCTGAACCTGCCCCGGAACTTATCCCCTCAGCCATCGCTCATACCACCCGTAACGATTCTTGAACGTTATGTGAGAGATGACCTACACCGCGAATTGGAGCGTACAGCGTTTGTGCACCCCGATAACTTTGACTTGAGCGTCGGTCGCCCGACCTTCGGTTAAACCCAGGAGAAACGCGCCCTACAAATCGTCCTTGTGGTTGATTTCAAAGGATTTTATTCACTTGAAAGAACAAGCACTGCAGTGCCGGACAACCGACCTGCAATAAAGACGGCTGCATAACAGGGCACGCCCATAATTATTGGCCTTTGGCTGCCAACTTTAATTGCAGATACTTTTGCACTTGATATTTATATGCCTGCACACGGTGAAGTGAGCTCTTTTTGCCAGGCCACCGTGTGCCCGATAACTGCTGGTTAATCAACCCGGTCTGGCTCTTGTTATTGAGCCGGCAAGATAAACACATGAGGTGAATGCGATGCGTATCAGCATCTTTGGTTTGGGTTATGTGGGTGCAGTCTGTGCGGGCTGCCTGTCGGCACGTGGCCATGAAGTGATTGGCGTCGATGTCTCCACCACCAAGATCGACCTGATCAACCAAGGCAAATCGCCAATTGTCGAACCGGGCCTCGAAGCCTTGCTGCAACAGGGTATCGACAATGGCCGCCTGCGTGGCACCACCGATTTTGCCGCGGCGATCCGCGACAGCGACCTGTCGATGATCTGCGTCGGCACGCCGAGCAAGAAGAACGGCGACCTGGGCCTTGAGTACATCGAGTCGGTGTGCCGCGAAATCGGCTTCGTGCTACGGGAAAAATCCAGCCGCCACACCGTCGTGGTGCGCAGCACCGTATTGCCGGGCACGGTGAAGAACGTGGTGATCCCGATCCTCGAAGACTGCTCGGGGAAAAAGGCCGGCGTCGACTTCGGCGTGGCAGTCAACCCGGAGTTCCTGCGCGAAAGCACCGCGATCAAGGACTACGACCAACCGCCCATGACCGTCATCGGCGAGCTGGACAAGACCAGTGGCGACCTTCTGCAATCGCTGTACGAAGAACTCGACGCGCCGATCATCCGCAAGGACATCGAAGTGGCCGAGATGATCAAGTACACCTGCAACGTCTGGCATGCCACCAAGGTCACCTTCGCCAACGAGATCGGCAACATCGCCAAGGCGGTCGGTGTCGATGGCCGCGAGGTGATGGACGTGGTCTGCCAGGACAAGGCCCTGAACCTGTCGCAGTACTACATGCGCCCAGGGTTTGCCTTCGGCGGCTCGTGCCTGCCCAAGGATGTCCGCGCCCTGACGTATCGCGCCGGCAGCCTGGACGTGAAAGCGCCGCTGCTCAACTCCTTGATGGCCAGTAACGAATCGCAGGTGCAGAACGCCTTCGACATCATCGAAAGCCACGACAAGCGCAAGATCGCTCTGCTCGGCCTGAGCTTCAAGGCCGGCACCGACGACCTGCGCGAAAGCCCGCTGGTGGAGCTGGCCGAACGCCTGATCGGCAAAGGCTACGAGCTGAACATCTACGACAGCAACGTCGAGTATGCGCGGGTCAACGGCGCCAACAAGGACTACATCGAGTCGAAGATCCCTCACGTGTCGTCACTGCTCAATGCCGACTTCGAGCAGGTCATCAACCACGCCGAGGTGATCGTGCTGGGCAACCGCGACGAGAAGTTCCGCGCCCTGGCCCAGCAAGCCCCTGAAGGCAAGCAGGTTATCGACCTGGTCGGTTTCATGAGCAAGGCCACTTCCCCGGCCAGCCGCACCGAAGGTATCTGCTGGTAAGCCGGCAGGCGCGGGGCCTTCGGGCTCCGCGCACCACCTCCCCCTACTGGATACGGATGCAGAACATGCAAAGGCTCAAGCACGGCCTGTTACAGGTCGCCGGTTGGCTGTTCTACGTGAGCCTGCTCATGTTGATCGCCCTGGCCTTGCCCAACTCCATTTTCGACCCCGACTCGAAGGACTTCATTTTCCTGGTCGGCGCCGTCGGTATCTGGCGCTATTCCATGGGTGCCACGCACTTTGTGCGCGGCATGCTGTTCCTCTACCTGGTCTACCCCTACCTGCGGCGCAAGGTGCGCAAGCTCGGTAGCGCGGCCGACCCCTCCCACGTGTACCTGATGGTCACCAGTTTTCGCATCGATGCCCTGACCACCGCCCAGGTCTACAGCTCGGTGATCCGCGAGGCGATCGACTGCGGCTACCCGACCACTGTGGTCTGTTCGCTGGTGGAAATGTCCGACGAACTGCTAGTGAAAAGCCTGTGGGAAAAGTACAACCCGCCGGCGCGTGTGACCCTCGACTTCGTACGCATCGCCGGGACCGGCAAGCGCGACGGCCTGGCCTATGGCTTTCGGGCTATCTCCCGCCACCTGCCGGATGAAAACGCCGTGGTCGCGGTGATCGATGGCGACACCGTGCTCGGCGAAGGCGTGGTCCGCAAGACCGTGCCCTGGTTCAAGCTGTTCGGCAATGTCGGCGGCCTGACCACCAACGAATTCTGTGAAGTGCGTGGCGGCTACATCATGAGCGAGTGGCACAAGCTGCGCTTCGCCCAGCGCCACATCAACATGTGCTCGATGGCCCTGTCCAAGCGCGTGCTGACCATGACCGGGCGCATGTCGGTGTTCCGCGCCGCCGTGGTGACCAACCCCGAGTTCATCAAAGACGTCGAGAACGACTCGCTGCAGCACTGGCGCCTGGGCCGCTTCAAGTTCCTCACCGGCGACGACAAGTCGAGCTGGTTCAGCCTGATGCGCCTGGGTTACGACACCTTCTACGTGCCGGATGCGGCGATCAACACGGTCGAGCATCCACCGGAAAAAAGCTTCATCAAGGCCAGCCGCAAACTGATGTACCGCTGGTACGGCAACAACCTGCGGCAGAACTCACGGGCCCTGGGCCTGGGCATCCGCCGCCTCGGCCTGTTCACCAGCGTGGTGCTGTTCGACCAGCGCGTGTCGATGTGGACCAGCCTGCTTGGGCTGACGGTCGCAGTCATCGCCAGTATCAAGTTCGGCCCGGCGTTCCTCCTGGTGTACCTGCTGTGGATCGGTATCACCCGGTTGATCCTGACCCTGATGCTGCTGTGCTCGGGCCACACCATCGGCCCGGCCTACCCGCTGATTCTTTATTACAACCAGATCGTCGGCGCGATCATGAAGATCTACGTGTTCTTCCGCCTCGACCGGCAGTCCTGGACCCGCCAGCCCACTGCCCTCAAACGCGACCTCGCCAGCTTTCAACAATGGTTCAACACCTGGTCTTCCCGGACCATGACCTTCTCGGCGGCCAGCATCTTCGTTGCTGTGCTGTTCATGGTCGTGTGAGCCGCAAGCCGATCAGATTAAACAGGAACAAATCGCCATGAATACCGCCGTGAACGTCAATGTCGTGCATGAATCCGAAGCCCAGCGCCAGCACGCCCGGGTGCGCATCCCGGCCAAGCTGCGCTACCTGGGGGAGAACCGCGAGACTCTGGAAGTGAAGGTCGACGACCTCTCTGCCGGCGGTCTGAGCTTCCACGCCAAGCAGCCGCTGAAAGTCGGCGAAGTGCTGCGCGGGCGCCTGCAGTTCACCGTCGACAAGCTCGGCCTGGCCATGGACATCGAGATCCAGGTGCGCTCTTTCGAACCCGCAAGCGGCCGCACCGGCGTGCAGTTCCAGAACCTTGAACCACGTGATATCGCCACCCTGCGCCACATCATCACCTCGCACTTGTCCGGCGAGCTGATCACCATCGGCGACGTGCTCAGCACCCTGCAGCGCGACAACTTCACCAAGGCGCGCAAGCACAAAGATGCCAACGGCGGCATGAGCGCATTCGGTCGACTGCGCGCCGTGACCTTCAGCCTCGGCGTGTTCGTGGTCGGCGTGGCCGCGTTCGGTTTTATCGCCAAGTCGGTGTACGGCCTGTACTTCGTCAGCCATGCCCAGGCCGGGGTGGTCAGCGTGCCGACCAGCAACGTCAGCATGCCGCGTGACGGCACCGTGCAAGGCTTGGTGGAAAGCGGCGGCCAGGTAGCCAAGGGCGCGCCATTGGCCTCGTTCAGCACCAGCATGCTGGACATGCTCAAGGGCCATCTGGATGACCAGCAATTGGAGCCAGCCAAGGTCGAGGAGCTGTTCGGCAAGCAGATGAGCGGCACCCTGACCAGCCCCTGCGATTGCGTGGTCGCCCGCCAACTGGTGGATGACGGCCAGTACGCGAGCAAGGGCCAGGTGATCTTCCAGCTGGTACCGCGCACCACCATCCCTACCGTCGAGGCGCGCTTCAGCTATCGCCAGTTCGATGATGTCAAACCCGGCTCACGCGTGCACTTCACCGTCGCCGGCGAAGAGCAGGCCCGCACCGGGCAGATCGTCAGCAGCACCAGCCTGAACAGCGAAGACCTGTCCTCGGACATCCGCGTACAGATCAAGCCGGACGAGTCGCTGCCCAGCGAACTGGCCGGCCGCCCGGTGGCGGTGGACAGCAATCGTGGCCCGTCGCTGGACTGGCTGATCGACAAAGCCGTGGCCCGTGGGCTCTAAGAGGATCTGCCAATGACGCTTGTCAATTACCCTGTGGGAGCGGGCTTGCCCCGCGAAGGGGCCGCAATGGCTATCGCGGGGCAAGCCCGCTCCCACAGCGGCGCCCTTCTGGGTCTGGTCCTGGCCATCAGCCTGGCCGGTTGCGCCGGCCTGCCCGACCAGCGCCTGGCCAACGAAGCCCTCAAGCGCGGTGACACTGCCCTGGCCGAGCAGAATTACCGCCAGCTCGCCGACCTCGGTTACAGCGAAGCCCAGGTGGGCCTGGCCGATATCCAGGTGGACACCCGGGATCCGGCCAAGCTCAAGCAAGCCGAAGCCACCTACCGCGCCGCCGCCGATATCTCTCCCCGCGCCCAGGCCCGCCTCGGTCGCTTGCTGGCGGCCAAGCCGGACGCCAGCGAAGCTGAGCGCCAGGAAGCCGAAGCCCTGCTGAACAAAGCCTTCGCCAATGGCGAGGGCAACACCCTGATCCCGCTGGCGATGCTCTACCTGCAACACCCGCAGAGCTTCCCCGGCACCAATGCCCAACAACAGATCGACACATGGCGCGCCGCTGGCTACCCGGAAGCCGGCCTGGCGCAGATCCTGCTGTACCGCACCCAGGACACTTACGACCAGCACCTGGACGAGGTCGAGCGCATCTGCAAGGCGGCGCTGACCAGCACTGATATCTGCTACGTGGAGCTGGCCACCGTCTACCAGAAACGCGCCCAACCCGAGCAACAGGCGGCGCTGATCGAGCAAGTCAAAAGCGCCTACCAGCGCGGTGCGATCCCCGCCACCCGGGTCGATAGCGTCGCGCGCGTGCTGGCCGACCGCAGCCTAGGCCAGACCGACGAGAAAACCGCCCAGGCCATGCTTGAGCAGGTGGCGCCGGTCAATCCAGGCTCCTGGGTCAGCCTGGCGCAGTTGCTCTACGACTTCCCCGAGCTGGGCGACACCGACCAGCTGATGGCCTACATCGACAAGGGCCGCGCCGCCGAACAACCGCGCGCCGAGCTGCTGCTGGGCCGCCTGTACTACGAAGGCAAAACCGTACCGGTCGATGCGCAGAAGGCTCAAACCCACCTGCTCAGCGCCGCCAACGCCGGCGAAGTCAGCGCCCACTACTACCTGGGCCAGCTGTACCGGCGCGGCTACCTGGGTAGCGTCGACCCGCAAAAGGCTGTCGATCATTTGCTCAACGCCGCCCGCGGTGGCCAGCTCAGCGCCGACTATGCCCTGGCCCAGTTGTTCAGCGAAGGCCACGGCATCCGCCAGGACCTGGTGAATGCCTGGGTGTTCAGCCAACTGGCGCAAGCCAACCCCAGCGATCAATCGCGTGAGCTGGCCGCCCAGCTCGACCAGCAACTCAACCCGACGCAAAAGGCCCAAGGCCAGCGCCTGCTGCAACAAGAGCGCCAGGCCCGTGACGCCCTGGCCCTGCAGGCTCAAGCGCAACCCGAACAAGGCGAGAACTCCCTATGACACTCAATCCGTGGATGAAGGCCGGTTTAGGCCTGGGCTTTGCCGTGCTCTGGTCGTGCCCGACCCTGGCGGCGATGACCGCTGAGAAGAACTTCGGCCTGGATGTGAAGATCACCGGCCAATCCGAAGACGACCGTGACCTGGGTACCCGCTCCGGCGGCGACGTCAACGGCCTGGGCCTGGACCTGCGCCCCTGGGTCTATGGCGAGCGCGGCAACTGGAGCGCCTTCGCCATGGGCCAGGCGGTAGCGGCCACCGATATCATCGAGACCGACACCCTGCGCCAGTCCGGCGATGAGGCCGAGTCCGACAATGGTCGTGCCCATGGCCGCGAAGCGGACAAAAGCTACCTGGCCATGCGCGAATTCTGGGTTGGCTACAGCGGCCTGACCGCCTACCCCGGCGAGCAACTGCGCTTTGGCCGCCAACGCCTGCGCAACGACGACGGCATGTGGCGTGACACCAATATCGAAGCGCTGAACTGGACCTTCGACACCACCCTGCTGCGCGCCAACCTCGGCGTGGCCGAGCGCTTCAGCGAGTACCGCACCGACCTCACCGAACTGGCTCCGCAAGACAAAGACCGCCTGCACATCTACGGTGACGTTGCCACCCAGTGGACGCCCGGTCACTGGGTCGGCCTGCGCGCCCACCACACCCATGACGACGGCAAGCTGAAGAATCCCGGCGAAAGCGTCGATGCCCTGGACAAGACCCGCACCGGCGACCTGACCTGGCTGGGCCTGGAAGCCAACAGCGACGCCTACAACTGGCGCAACCAGAACCGAGTCAACTACTGGGGCAGCCTGACCTGGCTGACCGGCGATCGCGACAGCCTCAACACCACCACGGTCAATGGCGAGCAAGTGGCCAGCGGCAAGCAGAGCGGCGACGTCAATGCCTGGGCCAGCGACCTGGGTATCCGCCTGCGCCTGGACCCCAACTGGCAGGTCGGCGCCGCCTATGCCCGCGGCAGTGGCGGCGGTGGCAGCGACGGTTCAGGCAACTACGAGCAGACCGGCCTTGAGAGCAACCGCTCGAACTTCACCGGCACCCGCTCGCGGGTCCACCGTTTTGGCGAGGCCTTCCGAGGCGAGCTGGGCAACCTGCAGGCAGCAACCCTGTTCACCTCCTGGCAGTTGCGCGATGACTACGACGCCAGCCTGATCTACCACAAGTTCTGGCGCGTCGATGGCGAGCAGAACATCGGCAGCAGCGGCATCAATGCCGTGGTCGAGGACAACGGCATCAACCGGCCGCTGATCCAGGGCGAGAAAGACCTCGGCCAGGAGATGGACCTGGTGGTTACCAAATACTTCAAACAGGGCCTGTTACCGGCCGCCTTGAGCAAGTCGATCGACGAGCCATCGGCGCTGGTGCGCTTTCGCGGTGGCGTGTTCAAACCAGGCGATGCTTACGGCAAGGAAGCAGACTCCTACATGCACCGCGCCTTCGTCGACGTGGTCTGGCGTTTCTGATGCCTGGAGTGCAGTGATATGAGCCTTCAATCGAACCCTCTGCACAGCTTGCTGGCCGGTACCTTGCTGCTGGCCAGCAGCATCGCCCTGGCCAACGGCCAGGCGCCGATGGCCAAAGGGCTGCAGCAGGCCAAGACTTACACCGTCAGCAGCGCGCCAATCGAGCCGCTGCAGATCCCGGCGCCAACCCTGCCGGACCTGTCCGGCTACACCGCGCAAGCGGTACAGAAAAAGATCGACCGCCAGCACAAAGGCAAGGTCTCGGTCCGCCGTATGCTGCAAGAAACCGCGCTCAAGGAGTTCATCGGCGGCGACAACAAGATGGCCGAATGGGTAGCCCGTCAGCACGGCATTCCCCAGGCAATTTTCATCGACGATGGCCATGTTGATTTCACGCAACTGGCCAAGCACGTGCCCAAACAGTACCTGAGCGAAACCGCACCGGGGGTGTACCTGGCGCGCCTGCCGATCGTGGTCGGGGCAAAGGGCGTGCTGGAGATCGACGCCAAGGTCAAGGAACTGCGCCTGTCCCAGGAAGGCGGCGCGTTCATCGTCAACGACGGCAAGCTGTTCGTCAGTGACACCCGGGTAACCGGCTGGCGCGAGAAGGACAACGGCCCGGCGACCTTCCGTTCGCCCAAGGAGTTCCGCCCGTTCCTGTTGTCCTGGGGCGGCACCCAGACCTACATCGTCAACAGCAAAATGGCCAGCTTCGGCTACGCCAAGAGCAAGTCCTACGGCGTGAGCATCTCCCAGTACACACCGAACATGGCCAAGCAGATGGGCCGTGCAGAACCCACCGGCTGGATCATCGGCTCCGAATTCAGCGACATGTGGTACGGCTTCTACTGCTATGAAACCAGCGACTTCGTGATCAAGGACAGCACCTACCGCGACAACATTGTCTACGGCATCGACCCCCACGACCGTTCGCACCGTTTGATCATCGCCGGCAACACCGTTTACGGGACCAAGAAGAAGCACGGCATCATCGTTTCGCGTGAGGTCAACGACAGCTGGATCATCAACAACAAGAGCTACGACAACAAGCTCTCGGGCGTGGTCATCGACCGTAACAGCGTCAACAACCTGATCGCCTACAACGAGATCTACCGCAATCACACCGACGGTATCACCCTGTACGAAAGCGGCGACAACCTGATCTGGGGCAACAAGCTGATCAGCAACCGTCGCCACGGCATTCGCGTGCGCAACAGCGTGAACATCCGCCTGTACGAGAACATCGCCATGGCCAACGGCCTGGTCGGCGTCTACGGGCACATCAAGGACCTTTCCGAAACCGATCGCGATATCGCCCTCGACCCGTTCGACACCAAGGTTTCGCTGATCGTCGTCGGCGGTGAGCTGGCGGCCAACGGCAGCGGCCCGCTGTCGATCGACTCGCCGCTGAGCGTGGAGCTGTACCGGGTGTCGATGCTGGCCCCGAGCAAAGCCAGCGGCATCAGTTTTTCCGGGGTACTGGGTGAGCGTCAGGACGAGATTCTCGACCTGATGGTGCGCCAGCAGAAAGCCGTATTGATCGACCCGGTCGAACGCCAGACCGAAATGGCCGAATGAGGACGCCCGACATGACCCCACACCTGATCAAACTCCTGGGCGTAAGCGCCACCTTGCTGGCCATCAGCAACGGCGCCAACGCCGATACCGTGCAGGCACCGAGCTTCACCGCCGAACCGTGCTGCCAGCTCTGCCCGGAGGCCCACGACGCCAGCCGCTACACCACCCGCTACCAGCAGAACTTCACCACCCTGGTGCAAGCCCAGGGCGACTGGCTGTTCCGTACCCGCGAAGACCTGCGCACCGAGTTCAACACCACCCCGGCCGGCTACCGCCGCCTGCAGCAGTTGCATGACGCCTTCAAGGCCAAGGGCGTGGAGCTGGTGATCGTCTACCAGCCGACCCGTGGCCTGGTAAACCGCAACATGCTCAAGCCGGCCGACAAGGCCGCGTTCAACTACGCCAAGGCGCTGCAGAACTACCAGGGCATGCTCGGGCGCTTTGGCAAGATGGGCTACACCGTGCCCGACCTGTCGCCGCTGACCAACGAGCAACTGGCCGCCGCCGACCAGGGCAAGGATTTCTACTTCCGCGGCGATCAGCACTGGACCCCGTACGGCGCCGAGCGCGCGGCGAAGATCGTCGCTGCCAGCGTGCACAAGATGCCGGCCTTTGCCGAGGTACCCAAGCGCGAGTTCGAAAGCCATAAGTCCGGGCGCATGGGCAAGACCGGCACCCTGCACAACGTTGCCGGGCAACTGTGCGGCACCAGCTACGCGGTGCAGTACATGGACCAGTTCGTCACCCAGCCCAAGGGCGAGAGCGGCAGCGATGACCTGTTCGGTGATAGCGGTAACCCGCAGATCACCCTGGTCGGCACTAGCCACAGCGGCAAGAACTACAACTTCTCGGGTTTTCTCGAGCAGTACATCGGCGCCGACGTGCTCAACGTCGCCTTCCCTGGCGGCGGCCTGGAAGGCTCGATGATCCAGTACCTGGGCAGCGAGGACTTCCAGAAGAACCCGCCGAAGATCCTCATCTGGGAATTCTCGCCGCTGTACCGCCTGGACCAGGAAACCATCTGGCGGCAGATGCTCGCCCTGGTCGACAACGGCTGCCAGGGCAAGCCGGCACAGATGAGCGCCAGCACTGCACTCAAGCCGGGCAAGAACGAGCTGATGGTCAACGGCCGTAACGGCGTGATCAAGGACCTGACCAATGGCCGCCACCAACTGGATATTCAGTTCGAGGACACCTCGGTGAAGACCCTGCAAGCCACCCTCTGGTACATGAACGGCCGTCACGAAGACCTGAAGATCGAGAAGCCGGAAACCGCCGACACCGACGGCCGCTTTGCCTTCGAGCTGCGCGAGGATGAGGACTGGGCTGCCCAGACCCTGCTCGCCGTCGAAGTCCAGGGGCCGCAAAGCGGCAGCCAGAAAGTCCGGGCCACCCTCTGCAAACGAACCTGAGGCGCGTATGAAAAAGTTCAGCAAAACCCCCACTACCGTGGGAGCGGGCTTGCCCCGCGAAGAGGCCGGTATTGCTATCGCGGGGCACCACTCCCACAGAGGTAGCCTAACGCTACTTGCGCTGGCCCTGGCCCTGTTCGGCCCGGCCGTGCACGCCGCCGGGCTGGTGCCCCCGCAGGGCTATTACGCCGGGATCGAGAAACTCAAGACCGGCGACAGTGACGTCACCTGCCAAGCCACCCCCAAGCCCTACACCGACAAGCTGCAGTTTCGCAGCAAGTACGAAGGCTCGGACCAGGCCCGGGCAACCTTGAACAAGGACTCGGAAAAGGCCTTTCGCAATGCAACCGCGAGCATCACCGCCCTTGAGCGCGGAGTCAGCAAACAGGTCATGCAGTACATGCGCGACGGCCGCCCGCAGCAGCTCGATTGCACCTTGCAGTGGCTGGGCAGTTGGGCCCGCGCCGATGCGCTGATGTCCACCGACTACAACCATACCGGCAAGTCCATGCGCAAATGGGCGCTGGGCAGCCTGAGCTCGGCCTGGCTGCACCTGAAGTTCTCCAACGCCCAGCCGCTGGCCGCGCATCAACAACAGGCCGAACTGATCGAGAAATGGTTCGGGCGCCTGGCCGACCAGGTGGTCAAGGACTGGAGCGGCTTGCCGCTTGAGAAGATCAACAACCACGCCTACTGGGCGGCCTGGTCGGTGATGGCCACCGCTGTCGCGACCGACCGCCGCGACCTGTTCGACTGGTCGATCAAGGAGTACCGCGTGGCCGCCAACCAGGTCGACGCCCAAGGCTTTTTGCCCAACGAGCTCAAGCGCAAGCAACGCGCCCTGGCCTACCACAACTATGCCCTGCCGCCGCTGGCGATGATCGCAAGCTTCGCCCAGGCCAACGGCGTCGATGTGCGCCCGGAAAACAATGGCGCGCTCAAACGCCTGGGCGACCGAGTGCTGTCGGGCTCGAAAGACCCGAGCCCGTTCAAGGCCAGGAACGGCGAGAAGCAAGATATGGACGAGCTGAAGATCGACAGCAAATACGCCTGGCTCGAACCCTGGTGCAGCCTCTACCGCTGCAACAGCGATGTGCTCGAGCGCAAACACGACATGCAGCCGTTCAAGAGCTTTCGCCTGGGCGGCGACCTGACCCGGGTCTATGACCCGCAGGCCGAACAGAAAAAGTGATTGGCTGACGCCGTACCTGTGGGAGCGGGCTTGCCCCGCGATGCTTCAAACACTGCCTCCCGCGTTCCGGCATGGGGGGTTTGGGGGGCTGCTGCCCCGGTTGATAACGACAAGGAGAGATCGGGATGGTGTTCTCATCCAACGTGTTCCTGTTCCTGTTCCTGCCGATCTTTCTCGGCTTGTACTACCTGAGCGGGCAACGCTATCGCAACGCCCTGTTGCTGCTGGCCAGCTATGTGTTCTATGCCTGGTGGCGAGTGGACTTCCTCGCCCTGTTCGCCGGGGTCACCCTGTGGAACTACTGGATCGGCCTGAAGGTCGGCGCCGCCGGCGTGCGCAGCAAACCGGCCCAGCGCTGGTTGCTGCTCGGGGTCGTGGTCGACCTGGGCATTCTCGGCTACTTCAAGTACGCCAACTTTGGCGTCGACAGCCTCAACGCGATCATGACCTCGTTCGGGCTTGAGCCGTTCATCCTCACCCACGTGCTGCTGCCGATCGGTATCTCGTTCTACATCTTCGAGTCGATCAGCTACATCATCGACGTGTACCGCGGCGACACCCCGGCGACGCGCAACCTGATCGACTTCGCCGCCTTCGTGGCGATCTTCCCGCACCTGATCGCCGGCCCCGTGCTGCGTTTCAAGGACCTGGCCGACCAGTTCAACCACCGCACCCACACCCTCGACAAGTTCTCCGAAGGCTGCACCCGCTTCATGCAGGGCTTCATCAAGAAGGTGTTCATCGCCGACACCCTGGCGGTAGTCGCCGACCATTGCTTCGCCCTGCAGAACCCGAGCACCGGCGACGCCTGGCTCGGCGCCCTGGCCTACACCGCACAGCTGTACTTCGACTTTTCCGGTTACAGCGACATGGCCATCGGCCTGGGCCTGATGATGGGTTTTCGCTTCATGGAAAACTTCAAGCAGCCGTACATCAGCCAGTCGATCACCGAGTTCTGGCGACGCTGGCACATCAGCCTGTCGACCTGGCTGCGCGACTACCTGTACATCACCCTGGGCGGCAACCGCGGCGGCACCTTCGCCACCTACCGCAACCTGTTCCTGACCATGCTGCTGGGCGGCCTGTGGCACGGCGCCAACTTCACCTACATCATCTGGGGTGCCTGGCACGGCATGTGGCTGGCCATCGAGCGGGCGCTGGGCCTGGACACCAATGCGCAGCGCTTCAACCCGGTGAAATGGGCCTTCACCTTCCTGCTGGTGGTGGTTGGCTGGGTGATCTTCCGCGCCGAAAACCTCGACGTTGCCGCGCGCATGTACGGCGCCATGTTCAGCTTCGGTGACTGGCAGCTGTCGGAGCTCAACCGCGCCAGCCTCACCGGCCTGCAAGTGGCCACCCTACTGGTGGCCTACGCGACCCTGGCGTACTTCGGCCTGCGCGACTTCTATCGCAATGCCAAACCACAAAAAGCCAGCCCGGTGGCAGTGCATGCCGACGGCAGCCTGAGCCTGGACTGGGGCCTGTACGTCACCCGCACGCTGGTGCTGCTGCTGTTCGTCGCCTCGATCCTCAAGCTCTCGGCGCAAAGCTACTCGCCGTTCCTCTACTTCCAGTTCTGAGCGAGCCGACCATGACCCGATCATTACGCAAACTCTATTCGCTGCTGTTCCTCGCCCTGTTGCTGGGCCTGGGCCTGTGGTCGCTGGGCGGCCTGGGCAGCTTCCAGCGCAGCGCGCAGATGACCGCCCTCGACGGCAAGCTGGCCAAGGCCGCCGAGACCCACTACGACGAGCAGTTCCCGCTCAAGCGCATCGGCACCAACCTGTGGGCGGCGCTGGATTTCAAGCTGTTCAACGAAGGCCGACCGGGCGTGGTTCTGGGCCGCGAGCACTGGCTGTTCAGTGACGAGGAATTCAAGCCGGTAGCCAACAGCGACCAGTTCGAACAGGAAAACCTGGCGCTGATTCGCGGCGTACGCGACACCCTGCAACAACGTGGTGTGCAACTGGTACTGGCGATTGTCCCGGCCAAGGCGCGGCTGTACCCGGAGTACCTCGGTGCACAGACCCCGGCCAGCCTGCACACCGACCTGTACAACGAGTTCCACGCCCAGGCCCGCCAGGTCGGCGTGTTCGCCCCCGACCTGCTGGCGCCGCTGCAGGACGCCAAGGCCCGTGGCCAGGTGTTCTTGCGTACCGACAGCCACTGGACGCCCATGGGCGCCGAAGTGGCGGCCCAGCACCTGGCCGCCGCCGTGGCACGCCAGACCCTGCTCAACGGCGCGCCACAGCAGTTCATCACCGAACAGCGCCAGAGCGCACCGTACAAGGGCGACCTGACCAACTTCCTGCCGCTCGACCCACTGTTCAGCAACTTGCTGCCGCCGCCGGACACCCTGCAAAAACGCAGCACCCGCCCGGCCCAGACTGAAGGTGAAAACGGCGAGGCACTGTTCGCCGACACGCAAATCCCCGTGGCGCTGATCGGCACCAGCTACAGCGCCAACCCCAACTGGAACTTCCTCGGTGCCCTGCAGCAAGCGCTGCGCAGCGACGTGGTCAATTACGCCGAAGACGGTCATGGCCCGCTGCTGCCGATGCTCAAGTACCTGCAAACCGATGCCTTCAAGAACAGCGCGCCACAGCTGCTGATCTGGGAGTTCCCGGAACGTTATCTGCCAATGAAGAACGACCTCAGCGCGTTCGATCCGCAGTGGATCGCGCAGCTGAAAAAAACCCGCAATGCCAATCAAGACCTGGCCCTGTCGTCCCGTCGGACGGAAAACTGAAGAGGTAACGCACATGACCACCCAGTACCGTATTGCCAAAACTCTAGTCCTGACCGCCAGCATGAGCCTGCTGTCCCTTCAGGCCTTCGCTGGCGCCGATGCCGCACTGTACGGCCCAAGCGCGCCGAAAGGCTCGACCTTCGTACGCATCTATAACGCAAGCGCCCAGCCTGTGAGCGCAAGCATCGGCAACACCCGGATCGACGGGGTGGCCGCCCTGGGCAGCAGTGACTTCAGCTTCATGCCCCAGGGCGACTACAGCGCCAAGCTCGGCAGCCACAGCCTGCCGGTCAAGCTCGCCGCCGATCACTACTACACCCTGGTCAACAACAGCGCGGGCCAGGCGCAGCTGGTCGAGGAGCCGCCGTTCAAGAACAAGCAGAAATCCCTGGTACGGGTACAGAACCTCAGTGACCAGGCCCTGACCCTGAAGACCGCCGACGGCAAGACCGAAGTGGTCAAGCCAGTCGCCGCCAAGACCCATGGCGAGCGAGAGATCAACCCGGTCAAGGTCAGCCTGGCGCTGTATCAAGGCGACAAGAAAGTCAGCGATCTCAAGCCTGTGGCGCTGGAGCGCGGCGAAGCAGCCGTGCTGTACGTGACCGGTTCGGGCAGCAGCCTGTCGCCGGTCTGGGTCAAGCGCCCGGTATCCACCCGTTAACCACCTGCCTATTTCTATTTTTGGAGAACACCCATGATTCCAGTCATTCTGTCCGGTGGTAGCGGTTCGCGTCTGTGGCCCCTGTCGCGCAAGCAATTCCCCAAGCAGTTCCTGGCCCTGACCGGTGAACACACCCTGTTCCAGCAGACAATCGAGCGCCTGGTGTTCGACGGCATGGACGCGCCCATCGTGGTCTGCAACAAGGACCACAAGTTCATCGTCAACGAGCAGCTGCAAAGCCTCAAACTGCAAACCCAGGGCATCCTCATGGAACCCTTCGGTCGCAATACCGCACCGGCGGTCGCGCTGACCGCCATGAAGCTGGTCAACGAAGGCCGTGACGAGCTGATGCTGGTGCTCCCGGCCGACCATGTGATCGACGACCAGAAAGCCCTGCAACGGGCCCTGGCCCTGGCTACGGTGGCCGCCGAGCGCGGCGAGATGGTGCTGTTCGGCGTACCGGCGACCAAGCCGGAGACCGGTTATGGCTATATCAAGTCGAGCCAGGACGTGCTGCTGCCCGAAGGCGTCAGCCGGGTGGCGCAGTTCGTCGAGAAGCCGGACGAAAAACGTGCGGCCGAGTTCGTCCGCACCGGTGGCTATTTCTGGAACAGCGGCATGTTCCTGTTCCGCGCCAGCCGCTTCCTCGAGGAGCTGAAAAAGCACGATGCCGACATCTACGACACCTGCCTGCTGACCCTGGAGCGCAGCGCCGAAGACGGCGACAACCTGAGCATCGACGACGCCACCTTCGCCTGCTGCCCGGACAACTCCATTGACTACGCGGTGATGGAAAAGACCCAGCGTGCCTGCGTGGTGCCGCTGTCGGCGGGCTGGAGCGATGTCGGTTGCTGGTCGTCGCTGTGGGATGTGCATGAAAAGGACCACAACGGCAACGTGACCAAGGGGGACGTGGTGGTCCAGGACAGCCACAACTGCATGATCCACGGCAACGGCAAACTGGTGTCGGTGATCGGCCTTGAGAACATCGTGGTGGTCGAGACCAAGGACGCCATGATGATTGCCCACAAGGACAAGGTTCAGGGCGTCAAGCAACTGGTCAACACCCTCAACGAGCAAGGCCGCAGCGAAACCCAGAACCACTGCGAAGTGTACCGGCCGTGGGGCTCCTACGACTCGGTGGACATGGGCGGGCGTTTCCAGGTCAAGCACATCACCGTCAAGCCTGGCGCCAGCCTGTCGCTGCAGATGCACCACCACCGCGCCGAGCACTGGATCGTGGTGTCCGGCACCGCCGAGGTGACCTGCGACGAGAACGTCTTCCTGCTCACCGAAAACCAGTCCACCTACATTCCGATCGCCTCGGTGCACCGCCTGCGCAACCCGGGCAAGATCCCGCTGGAGATCATCGAGGTGCAATCGGGCAGCTACCTGGGCGAAGACGATATCGAGCGCTTTGAAGATGTCTACGGACGCTCGACGCCAATCGAGCGCGGGATCTCGATCAAGACCATCGCCCAGTAACCTCGGAGCACGACCGGCTTGCTGCGCCCCGCTTGCGCAGCAGGCCTGCCCACTTGAATGAATAGAAAACACTAAGATAAAGTTAAAATTACAATTTGGAAATGTAGCCCTCTGCTTGTGCCTGATTGGTTATCGTGAACGCAATACGACAACTAAATCAAAGGCACCAAGTGGAGTATCCCAGTGAATAAAGAAACTTCCTACACGTCAACTTACAGACAAGATACGTCCGTACCCTACTGCATTTTTGAAGACCGTCTACTGGTCGACTGTTTTCTTACAACCGTACGTTGTTCTTCCTTCAAACAGGCTGCGCGATCTCTTAATCTCCAACCTGCATTGTTACGCCGCAAACTGGAAGTGCTCGAGGACAACCTGGGGGTGACGTTGCTGCTGTATCGCGATAACCAGTTGGTACTGACCCAGGCAGGGAGGGACCTGCACCAGCAACTGAGAACCCGCTCGAAAGAATGCTCCGACGTCGGCGACAACCGACGGCCACTGCGGATCGGTATTGACGACACCCTGCTGCACGACATGCTCGTCCGCACCCTGATCACGTTTACCCGGGAAAATGCCCGACGCTGCCTGGACATCATCCCGCTGCAGTCAGCCCAATACTTGCCGCATCAGGACCTGGACCTGGCACTCTGGACGACCAGCCCCGGCGCACAGATCCCCCAGCCCAGGCATTGCCTGCAACCACTCAATCCCCCCGTGATCATCCGCTACCAGCCCTTCGTCGCCATGCGCTATGCCCGTGAGGCGACTCGCCCACTGTCCCTTGAGCGCCTGGATGACTTTCGCCTCATCCAGCTGGAGCAGTACCAGGACAGTGCCGCGTTTGCGCCCTGGAATCAGCTGATCGACCGACGCCGCTCAGGCGTTACTTACATCCGCGCCCCGGGCCTGGCCTTCCACCTGATCAAGGGTGGCGCAGGCATTGGATTACTGCCCAACTACATCCGCCATCTGGACCGCACGCTATTGCCCATACCTGACCTGTTCAACGAAACCATGCAGCAACAGGTCCTGCTGTCGATTCATGCTGACAATCAGTCCGACGCCGATGTCACCTGTCTGGCCAGCTATATAAACCTGCTTTTCGCCGAGCGCCGCGATTGGCTCGCCTGAGTTTTTGCCGCTCTGGGCAGCCACACACGCTCCGAACATAACGCCGTGTAGCTGTCACAATTCTGAAATATTGATTTCGAAGCTTGAATACCTGCCTCAACTATAAAATCATTTGCTCTACCGGCGCCGGCTCAGTTCACCCGCAATACCTATAACGCCAACTTACAACTTGAGCCAGAAGGTTTTCATGAACGTATCAAAACAGTATTTCGTACTGGGGTTTCGTGCTGCCGTCTGTTCTACCGGGCTAATGCTTACTTCCCTGTCGCAGGCAGGAATCGTCACGACCGATGGCCCCGATTTGATGGTCAAGACCCGTGGCGGCCTGGAGCTTGCGACCGTCGACAAGGCCTTCAGTTTCAAACTCGGCGGTCGCGTCCAGGCCGACTACTCTCAGTTCGACGGTATCTACACCAACAATGGCAACAGCGCCGATGCCGCGTACCTCAGGCGTGCCTACCTCGAGTTTGGCGGCCGCCTGTACAGCGACTGGAAATACCAGGTCAACTACGACCTCTCGCGCAATGTCGGCAATGCCAGCAGCGGCTACTTCGACCAGGCGAGCCTGACCTACACCGGTTTCGACCTGCTCGACCTGCGCCTGGGACGCTTCTACACCGACTTTGGCCTGGAGAAGGCGACCAGCTCGAAATGGGTCACCGCCATGGAGCGCAACCTCAGCTATGACGCCGTGAGCTGGACCGGCGACAACCTTGGCCTGGGCATCCAGGCACGCAGCGTGCTGAACAACCTGGCGTTCGTCTCGGCAAGCCTGTTCAACGAAAACAACAACGACAGCAATGGCGACAGCGTCAAGCGCTACAACCTGAGGACTGTATTCGCCCCCTGGAACAGCAGCGGCAACGTCCTCCACCTGGGCGCACAATTTGCCTACCGCGATCTGCAGGACAGCGCCGTCGACACCCGTATCCGCTCACGCCTGGGCATCCGTGGCGTCGACACCGAAGGCGGCAACGACGCTGGCACCAATGGCAATCGCCCGCTGTTCGGTGGCGCCAGTGCCCAGCCCGGGTTGTGGCGCAATGACAACGTCTGGGGGCTAGAGGGCGCCTGGGCCCATGGTCCGTTGTCACTACAGGCCGAGTACCTGCGGCGTACGCTGAAAGCCGACAGGGCGGCGAGTGACGTCAATGCCTCTGGCTACTACGGCCAGGTCGCCTATACCCTGACTGGCGAAGCCCGCCAATACAGGCTAGACGGCGCGGCGTTCGATGCAATCAAGCCGGAGAATCAGACAATAGGCGCCTGGGAGCTGTTCTACCGCTATGACAGCTTGACCGTCGAAGACAACAACCTGGCCCGGGAAGGTAACGCCAAAGGTCAGACACACACCCTCGGGGTCAACTGGTATGCCAATGAGGCGGTAAAGGTGTCGGCCGATTATGTGTCCGCCCGTACCGACAACCTGGCCAACCAGGTTGGCGACGACAGCGGCTCTGGCATCGCGATGCGCCTGCAATACACCTTCTGAAGCGTCAGCACCTGATGCAGGTTCCCGCCACGCACTTGGGCGGGGATCTGTTTGACGCTAGGATTAAGGTTCAAGCTCTATCGGAATTTTCCCATGATAATCGGCGCTGCCCTGATCCTCACCTGGCTGGTCCTGCTGTTGCGCTACCCGGCCAAGGCCCTGCCGATCTCCCTGGCCGCACTGTTCGGCCTGGGCCTGGTGGCGTTGTGGGTGGTCTGGCTGGACAACCGCGAGGCCAGCCAACTGGCCCGCCTTGAACTGCGCCTGACCTACGCCCCCGAGCAATGCCCGGCCGACCGTCCCTTGCAGGTGCACATCAACAACGGCAACACAGTGCCCTTGGTGGAACTGCGCTGGCGGGTCGCCGCCTATGCTCCCGGCGACACCGTGAACCTTGCCGAAAATACCTACGCCGCCCCGCGCTACCGCGGCCCGGGCGAGCTACAACCGGGCGCCAGCTGGCAGGAGTGCCTGCCGTTGCCGCCGCTGCGTTCCGGCTATCGGCCACAAAGCGTCGACTACCGTGCCGAGCACCTGCAAGGCAGCTTCGCCGACTGAACACCTGGTATTTCTGTCAGGTTACGCCGCCCGGCCAAAAGCGTTGAATAGTGCCCCGGACACTTAGCATTGAGGCACGCCATGATCGATACATCCGATACAGTGCAGGACGAGTTTGCCAAGGTGGTGTGGTGCCTGAAAAACCAGCAGCCGCTAGCCAAACCTGTGGTCATCATGGTCCATGAGGACAGCTGTCCAGCCTGCACGGCCGGCAAGGACAACCTCAAGGCCCTGGCTGACAACGGCTATCGAGACAAGGTCGACTTCTACCTCTCGACTTTCCATACCTTTCAGGAGCTGTCGCTGTCCCCCGAGGTTAACGTCATCCCCACTCAACTGCTATTCGACTGCCAAGGAAGCCTTCAGTTGCTGGCCACCGGTGCCAGTGTCGAGCAATTGCGAAAAGCGCTGGAAGGTATTTTCCCTGCTCATTGAAAGCGTATGATCGCAGGCTGCCCCCCCTCAGCAGCTCAAGGACAGTACAGCATGCCGAATGTCTTGATCACCGGTTGCTCCAGCGGTATCGGCCTGGCCCTGGCCGAGGTTTTCAAAAACGCGGGTTTCGAGGTCTGGGCCACGGCGCGCAAGGCCGAGGACGTCCAGCGCCTGGCGGCCAGCGGCTTTATGGCCAGGCAACTGGACGTCACTGACCAGGCAGCGCTGGCGCAGCTGGCCGGCGAGCTGGAACAGAACGGCCAAGGCCTCGATGTACTGATCAACAACGCCGGTTACGGCGCCATGGGCCCGCTGCTCGACGGTGGCACCGACGCCATGCGCCGGCAGTTCGAGACCAATGTGTTCGCCATTGTCGGTGTCACCCGTGCGCTGTTTCCCGCTCTGCGCCAGAAAAAAGGCCTGGTGGTGAACATCGGCAGTGTCTCCGGGGTACTGGTCACGCCGTTCGCCGGTGCCTACTGCGCCTCCAAGGCCGCCGTGCACGCCCTGAGCGATGCCTTGCGCCTGGAGTTGGCGCCGTTCGGTGTGCGGGTCATGGAAGTGCAGCCCGGGGCAATCGCCTCACAATTCGCCAACAACGCCGGCCGCGAAGCCGAACAGCTGATCGAGGAGCACTCACCCTGGTGGCCATTGCGCGAATCTATTCGGGCCCGTGCCCGCACCTCCCAGGAACGGCCAACCCCGGCGGCCGAGTTTGCCCGCGGCGTGCTCGATGCCGTGCAACAACGTCCGTCCACTGCTCTGGTACGCCTGGGCAATGGCAGCCGGGTGTTGCCGTGGATGGCTAGATGGCTGCCCAGAACCTTGCTGGAAAACGTCCTGAAAAAACGTTTCGGCCTCAACAGCACACTCTGATCTTCCCGGTTTCAGGGGACGAGCCTTAGCGATAGCTGACCCTATCGCTAACTATAAAGTGCACGCCAGAGCATTTTCCAAAGCGCCGCCAAGGCGAAGAATCCCTATCGCATTTGAACGGCTGCGCCAGCCACCTGTGCCTGCGCCCGCCCTTTGAGATCGGGCTTGCGTGCCCATTTTCGGGCAGCGCAACACAGCCGCTTCAAAGGCAATCAGGGAAAAACCTCCAGGGTCGGAGCCCCGTGGTCTGGCTGGCAGTCTTTCTCACAAATGCAATCAGGTAAATTCTGGAGTCATTCGTGAAACAAGCTCAACTTCCTCGCAAGATACCCACACAAGCACGCTCGAGGATGATGGTCGAGACCATCCTCAAGACCACCGCCAAGATCGTGGTCAAGCACGGCTACGCGGGCACCAACACTAACCTGGTGGCACAACGCGCCGGCGTCAGCGTCGGCTCGGTGTACCAGTACTTTCCCAACAAAGACTCATTGATCGCGGCGCTCTATGAGCGTCATGCCCTGTCCATGAACCGGGTGATCCTCGATGTCGCCGGCCAGTATGAAGTGGCCGACCTGCAAGCCCATATCAAACTGCTGGTCCGCGCCCTTCTGCAATTGCATCTGCAGGAACCGCAGTTGCACCGCCTGCTCGACAAGGACTTCGCCTTCCTCAGCAATGAATCGAGCGAACACCAGTACAAGGCGCGGATCTCTGAGTCCATCGAGTGCCTGCTGCAGCGCTGGAGTCACCAATTGGCCCACTCCAGCCTGCAGGCAGCCGCCTGGCTGACGGCGCAGATGATCACCTCGATGGTCAAGGCTTACATTCTCGATGCGCCACAAATCAGCCAGATGCAGATCGAGCAAGCCATCTCCTGTTCGGTGATTGGCCTGTTGTGCTCAACCCCTGACACCGGGTTCAACCAACATGCCTATCTGCGCGGCAGCGCCACCAGTGCCCTGGCACGTTCAAGCATGCCCGCCGCGTGAAGCCTGCACCTGTTGCAACTGCTGATAGCGCTCCACCAGGCGTCGTGATTGCAGGTAGCTAGGCACTTCCACCACCAGGCCATCGACTTCGGCGCGCACGCTGCCCGTACTGGCCGCCTGCTCGAACGCCTCGATCTGCCGCCGCGCCAGCTCTGCTTCAGCCGCTGTCGGCGTCAGGTAGCGATTGGCAACGGCAACATGGGCCGGGTTGACCACCCCTTTGGCCTGATAGCCAATGGAACGGGCAAACTGCATATCTGCCTCGGCTCCAGCGTCATCGGCAAAGGTGTAAGGCGAGTCGATGGCCAGCACTCCCGCCGCCGCGCACTCCAGGAGGAACCGCGAACGTGGGTAATACAACTCGGTACCGGCGCGACTGCGACCGGCCCCAAGGTCTGCGACCATGTCTTCAGTGGCCACCAGCATCGCCTTGATGCGCGGGCTGGAATGGGCAATCTCGATGGCCCGCACCACGCCCAGCGCGGTTTCGATGTTCGGCACGATCAGGGTGGACCCGGCTTCGATGCCGTAGTGAGCCTCCAGACGGGTGATCTGCCTGTCCAGTTCGATCATCTGCTCGCAGGCTTCGACCTTGGACATCATCACCACTTGCGGACGCGCTGCCATCACCGCGTCGAGGTCTTCATGGCCACAGGTTTCGAACGGGTTGATGCGCACCGAACTGATGCGCCCGCATTCACGCCAGTGCTGCATGATACGCACCGATAGCGCCCGGGCTTCGGCGCGGCGTGAAGGCGGCGTGAAGTCCTCCAGTTCCTGGACCAGTACGTCACCGCCACCGTTGAGCGCATCAAGCAGCGCCGCTTCGTCGGCGCCCGGAATGAAGAAGAAGGTACGGCAAAGCGCCAGGGGATTGTCCTTGGAAACAGCCATGATTACGTCCTGTATGAAAATGAGAAAAGGGCGAAGCAGTTAAAGCATGGCCAGACCGCCATCGACAGCGATGGTGGTGCCACTGACGAACGAAGCCTTGCCTGAAAGCAACCAGCAGATGACCTCGGCCGCTTCCTCGGCGCTGCCCTCGCGGCGCAAGGCGGTCATGCCGTGCAACTGTTCGAGCTTGCCGCTGGTGCGCGTGGTGTCATCGAGCATCGGCGTGCGGATCACTGCCGGGGCGACGCAATTGACATTGATGCCGCGCGGGCCAAGCTCACGAGCCAGGCCTTTGCTCATGGTGATGACGGCGCCCTTGCTGGTGGCATAGCCCAAGGTCCCGGCCAACCCGCCGCCGCGAATCCCGGCGACACTGGCCACGGTGCAGATGCGTCCCCCTGAGAGCATGAGACGAACCGCCTGCTGCACCACCGCGAAGGTACCGATCAGGTTGATATCCAGCAGTTGACGCAAGCGCGCAACGCTCAACTGATCAAAAGGCGCGGTATCGACAACGCCGGCACAGGTTGCCAGTACATCGACACGCCCCAGAGACTGTTCGACCTCGGCGAACGCGGTGATCAGCGCCTGCTCGTCGCACAGGTCCAGGGTAAAACTCAGATGCTGGGGCCCCATCGCCGCCAACGTCCTGGCCAATCCGGCGCCATCAAGGTCCAGGCAGACAACCCGGTAGCCCTCGCCAGCCAGTTGTCGCGCCGTTGCCGCACCGATGCCGCTGGCGGCGCCGGTCACCACGGCGACCCTGGTTTTATCTGACATATCAACAACACTCCATTTAGCAAACAATGACATGCTAAAAGAATGTTGGCACAACAACTACTCGCCTTCTAAACTGTGCCTGCGCAACGGCAAATCCGATTTCATCAGTACATTAACTCGCATTTAAAAAAATCGCTAAATAATGGAGCGCATGACTCGTTGTGCGCGACGAAATGCGAGTAACTTGCAAATCCTCATTATTTTCATCGCGGCAAATCGACGCAGCCCTTCATAACGAACCATAACGTTCATTTTAAACCCCGTAACGCCGCGTATTTCCTGGCCTTCACCGCGAAATAGCGCAGCACGGCGCTCAGCTATTTGAATGCGAGTAGCCATAACAAAGCAACTTGCCTAGGATGAGAAACAAATTGAAACGTTGTTTTATGGCGCACTTCGCCAGCAAACAATGTTTCAACTTTATTGCAATTGATCTCCTCCCAAATCAATAAAAGGATGTTCACGATGAGCAACAAGGGTTTCGACACCGTCATTGAAATCAAATACCGCGACACCGACTCCATGGGTCATGTCAGCAGCCCGATTTACTATGACTACATGCAGCACGCCTACCTCTGCTACATGCACGATCTGCTGAAACTGCCAAAAAGCGAAAAGCTTCCGCACATCATGGTTCGCAGCGAGTGCGACTACATCAAGCAAGCCATGTACGGCGAAACCCTGGTCGTCACCAGCGAAGTCGTCAAGTTCGGCACCAAGAGCTTTGAAATCGAACACACCATGCGCCGTCAGGACGACAGCCGCGAAGTGGTCGCCAAGGCCAAGTCCTATCACGTCATGTTCGACTACGACAAACAGTCCACCGTGCCTGTACCGCAAGCGTTCAAAGACCAGGTCCTGGCGTTCCAGGAAGGCTGAGCAACCGCTCAAGGATGATGGTTTCGCCGGGCGCCGTGCGGCCGGCGAACAGACTGCAAAGGTAATCTAGCGATGAAACTCTCCTGGACTCCACAGCAACACGCGTTGCTGGTGAAATATCGGGAAATCGGTGCCGAGCTGGCCACCGCCCGCAAGACTGCAACGCCCGGTTTCGACCATTACGGCTGGCAACGCCTGTGCGACGCCGGGCTGTGGCAATTAGTGATTCCTGCCAGCCACGGTGGCCTGGGCGAGGACTGGTGGGGGTTTACCGCCGCACTGGAAGGGCTGGCCTCGTCGATCCGCACCCCGGAGCTGCTGTTGTCGGTGATTGCCCAGGCCGGCATGGTGCGTGCGCTGATGCTGTATGGCAGCGATGAACAGAAAGACCGTTACCTGACTGCAATCCTCAACGGTGCCCTGAGTGCCACCGGGATTGCCGAACCTGGCACCGGCACCGATGTGCGCAGCATCCACAGCCTGCTGACCCCGGTTGGCGATGGCTACCGCCTCAACGGCAGCAAGTTCAACATCGCCCACGCGCCAGTGGCCGATTTCATGCTGATCGTGACCAAGCTCGACACCGACGCCAAGGCCAACATCGCCCTGGTCATGATCGACAAGGATACCCCGGGCCTGACCCGCGGCGAGCCCGACGACAAGCTGGGCAACAAGCACCTGCCGACCGGCCCGCTGTACTTCGACAACCTGGCGATCCCCGCCTCGCAAGTGCTTGGCCAACCCGGTCGCGGCCTGCAGCAACTGATCAAGATCATCTCCCTGGGGCGCCTGTACTACGGCCTGGTGGCGGCCAACCTGCCGACGCCGTTCCTCGACGAAGCCATGCAGTACGCCGCTCAACGGCAAAGTTTCAACAGCACCATCGACAATCACCAATACGTGCAGAAGCGCCTGGTGGACCTGGTCATGGGCATGGAGCGCAATCGCTGGATGGTCTACGCAGCGCTGGACCAACTGCTCAATGACCATCCCCAGGCTTTGATGAGCTGCTCGATCGCCAAGCTCGGCGCCGCCCAGGACTTCATCAACAGCGCCATCAGTCTGCTCAAGCTGTATGGCAGCCTGGGTTACCACGAAGGCGACGTTGCCAACCTGGTCAAGGACGCGCTGGGGTTCGCCAGCGTCGGCGGTACTGAAGAGATGCACCAGAAGAACATCTTCAATCAGCTGCTACGCCTGACACAGGCCGCCTGAAGCGGTCGAGCCAGCAGCCCGCAAGCCCTTTTTTTCGCAACCCCTGCCACCACGCCAGGCCACACCTTTGGGCCTGGTGTGGCACGGCGGCGGGATTCTGCCTGCCTTTACTCCGCCCATCTTTGAAGAGAGCAGCTCGGATGCCTATCAAGTCCATACCCCTGCACAGAACCCCCGTCGCCCAGATGCCTGCAGCCTTTGCCCAGCCCGTCGACGACCGTCTTGAACAGGCCAGCCTCGATGAGCTGCGCCACCACCAGTTGCAGCGCCTGCGCCAGAGCCTGGCCCATGCCTACAACAACGTGCCCTGGTACCGTGAGCAGTTCCATGCGCTCGACGTGCACCCCTATGACCTCAATCAGCTTGAAGACCTGGCGCGCTTTCCGCTGACCAGTAAGGCCGACCTGCGCGACCACTACCCCTTTGGCCTGTTTGCCGTGCCCATGGACCAGGTCTCGCGCCTGCATGCCTCCAGTGGCACCACCGGCAAACCGACCGTGGTCGGCTATACCCGTAACGACATCGACGTCTGGTCGTCGCTGGTCGCCCGCTCGATCCGTGCCGCAGGCGGCAAGCAAGGCGACCGTATCCACATTGCCTATGGCTACGGCCTGTTCACCGGCGGCCTGGGTGCCCACTACGGCGCCGAGAAACTTGGTTGCACGGTGATCCCGATGTCCGGCGGGCAGACCGCACGCCAGGTGCAATTGCTCAAGGACTTCCAGCCGGACATCATCATGGTGACCCCGTCCTACATGCTCAACATCGCCGAAGAGATCGAGCGCCAGGGCATCAACCCGCACGATTTGGCCCTTCGGGTCGGAATCTTCGGTGCCGAGCCCTGGGGCCAGCAGATGCGTGTCGAACTGGAGCAGCGCCTGGGCATCCAGGCCCTGGACATCTATGGGCTGTCAGAAGTCATGGGCCCGGGTGTGGCCATGGAGCACCTGGACACCAAGGACGGGCCAACCCTATGGGAAGATCACTTCTACCCGGAAATCATCAACCCCGAAACCGGCGAAGTGCTGCCTGAGGGCCAGTTCGGCGAACTGGTGCTGACCACCCTGAGCAAGGAAGCACTGCCCATGGTGCGCTACCGTACCCGCGACCTCACGCGCCTGCTGCCGGGCAATGGCCGGGCGATGCGCCGGCTGGACAAGATCACCGGCCGCAGCGACGACATGCTGATCATCCGCGGGGTCAACGTATTCCCCAGCCAGATCGAAGAGCAGTTGCTCAAGCTGTTCATCTTCAGCCCCGTGCATGAACTGCACGTCAGCCGCGAAGGCAACCTCGACTCCCTGATCGTCCAGGTCGAGATGCGTCCGGAGCACAGCCGCTTGAGCAGCGATGAACAGCTTGCCGCCTGCCAGCAACTGAGCCACCAGATCAAGGTGCATGTCGGCATCAGTACACGCATCGTGCTGCAGCCGTGCAACACCCTCAAGCGCTCCGAAGGCAAGGCCGGAAAAGTCATCGATCTGCGCGGCACTCGCTAACCGCCTGCCGCCCCCTCTTCAAGGATTAACGAGGTTGCCCCATCATGGATATGACCATTGGCGATTTTCTCCTGCGTCGCCTGCAGGAATTTGGTATCCGTCATCTGTTCGGCGTACCCGGTGACTACAACCTGACGCTGCTCGAGCAAGTCGAAGCCCTGCCCTCCTTGCGCTTCATCGGTAACTGCAACGAACTCAATGCCGCCTATGCCGCCGACGGCTATGCCCGCACCCAGGGCTTTGGCGCGGTGCTGACCACCTACGGGGTCGGCGACCTGAGTGCCCTCAACGGCATCGCCGGTGCCTACGCCGAGCGGGTGCCGGTGATCATGATTTCCGGCATGCCGCCCCTGCACGCGATCATCGATCGGGCCCTGATGCACCACACCCTGTGCGACGGCAACTACGACAACATCATGGTCACCCTGCGCCAGTTCACTGTGGCCCAGGCACGCATCACCGTGGAAAACGCCGCCCAGGAGATCGACCGGGTACTGCAGACCTGCTTTCGCGAACGTCGCCCGGTCTATCTGCAACTGCCTTCGGACCTGGCCTACCTGACCATCGAGGTGCCCGACACGCCGTTGCAACTGAGCGAATCGCGCAGCGAGCCCGGCCAGTTGCACAAGGTCGTGACGCAACTGCAGCAGCGCCTGGCCGCTGCGCGCAATCCGGTGCTGCTGCTGGACATCGACGTCGAGCGCTTCGGCCTGACAGGCCGGGTACTGGAGCTGATCGAGCGCCTGGAATTGCCGTTCGCCAACCTGCCACCGGCCAAGGCCATGCTGGCCGAGTCGCATCCTTTGTGCCTGGGTACCTACGCCGGTGCAGGCTCGGCGCCGAGCGTGCGCGAGGCCATCGAGCAGTCCGACTGCGTCATCAGCATCGGTGCGCGCTTTACCGACACCAGCACGGCGCTGTTCTCGCAAAAATTCAAGGACGGTGCGCTGATCCAGCTGCAGCCTTACGCCGCCTCCATCGCCAAAGTGCACTACAACGCCGTCAGCATGGGCCAGGTCCTGGAAAAACTGATCCAGCAACCGCCGACCCTGTGCGCCACGCCCCGGCAGATCCCGCCGTTCAGTGCCCCACAGGCCGTTCGCGCACTGCCCGAGCAACCCCTGAGCCAGCTGCGTTTCTGGCAGCGCATGGCGCACCTGATCAAGGGTGGCGAGCTGATCATTGCCGAAAGCGGCACCTCTTCGGCAGGGCTCAATGGCCTGCGCATGCCCAGCGGGGTGACTTACATCACCCAGCCGATCTGGGGTTCGATCGGCTACACCCTGCCGGCCCTGCTCGGCAGCCTGTTGGCGCAGCCCGAGCGGCGGCAGATGCTGTTCATTGGCGATGGTTCGTTGCAGATGACCGTGCAGGAGTTGTCGACCATCCTCGCCCATGAGCTCAAGCCGGTGATCTTCCTGATCAACAATGATGGCTACACCATCGAGCGCCTGATTCTCGGCGAGAACTCCAGCTACAACGACATCAACCCCTGGCGCTACGCCCAGTTGCCGCAGGTGCTCGACACCCGCGATCGCTCCCGGCACTTCACCGTGCATACCGAGGATCAACTGGAAGCTGCGCTGGTCGAAGCTGAAAGCGCCGACAGCCTGGTGTTCATCGAGGTGGTGATGGAGCGCATGGACGCCCCCGAATCACTCAAGCGCTTTGCCCGGCTGTTCGCCGAGTTCGACTACGGCCTGCAACCGCTTGAGCAGGCGGCGATCGCCAGCTGAGGTCAAGGCCTGGGCGCGCAGCGTCGCCCAGGCCGCAGTGATCAGGCGATGGAACGCACCACCCCGCCATCGACCCGCATGGCCGCACCGGTGGTGGCGCTGGCCTGGCGAGACGCCAGATAGACCACCAGGCTTGCGACCTCCTCGACCGTGGCCAGGCGCTTGATGATCGAGCTTGAACGGTGCTCGGCGATAAAGCTGGCTTCCAGCTGTTCGGCCGGCACACCTTGCTCTTCGGCCATCTGACTGAAGAATCCACCCACCCCCTCGGAACGGGTCGGCCCCGGCAGCACCGCGTTGACGGTGACGCCGGTACCGGCCAGGGTTTCTGCAAGCCCGCGGGACACGGCCAGCAAGGCGGTTTTGGTGGTGCCGTAGTGGACCATCTCGGTGGGGATCTGCAACGCCGATTCACTCGACAGGAACAACACCCGGCCCCACTCACGCTCGGCCATGGCCGGCGCATAGTGACGTGACAGGCGCACCGCGCTCATCACGTTGACCTCGAAGAAATGCCGCCAGTCGTCGTCAGTGATATCAAAAAAGCCCTTGGGTTCGAAGATCCCCAGGTTATTGACCAGAATGTCGGTGTCCGGGACTTTGGCGAACAGCGCCTCGGCGCCCTCGGCGGTGCCCAGATCGGCAGTCACGCCCGTTACCCGGGCGCCCGGCAGTTTGCGCTGGATCTGTTCGATGGCGCGGGTCACCCGTGCCTTGCTGCGCCCGTTGATCACCACCTCAGCGCCCGCCTCGGCCAGCCCGAAGGCAATGGCAAAGCCGATACCGGCGGTTGAGCCGCTGACGATCGCACGTTTGCCGTGCAAGGAAATATTCATACCTGCGTCCTTATATGGATGAAATGTGAACCCACAAACGACACGCCGCCAACTGCGCGGAGCACTGTTGGCGGCGGCCTCATGGTTATTCGACCGCTGCTCTCACGGGAGTTCAGCAGTGGCCTGGAGCGACGGTGCAAAGGACTGCCAACCACCGCCCAGGGATTTGTACAGGTCGACCATGGCCAGCGAGGTCGCCGCCGAGCTTTCGACCCATTGTTCCTGGTTGGCCAGCAGCGTGCCCTGCACGGTCAACACGTTGAGAAAGTCGACCGCACCTTCCACGTACTGGCGCTGCGCGGTTTCCAGGGCCACCCGGCTCTGGCGCACCGCTTCGTCGAGCAAGTCACGGCGCAACTGACTGGCGTTGTACAAGCGCAGCACATCATCGATTTCATGCCAGGCGCGCAGCACCACTTGCTGGTACTGCAGCGCGGCTTCCTGCTGTTGGGCCTCGCGCAACTTGAGCACGCCCTTGAGGCGCCCGCCTTCGAAAATCGGCAGGCTCAACTGCGGCCCGATGGCAAAGCGGCGCGAATCCCAGTTACCAAAATCGGACAGCTGCAACGACTGAAAGCCGGCACTGCCAGACAGGCGAATGCTCGGGTAGAAGTTGGCCTTGGCCACACCGATGCTGGCAGTGGCCAGATGCAACTGGGCCTGCGCCTGGCGGATGTCCGGACGGCGCTCAGCCAGTTCCGACGGCAAGCCCATGGCAAAGCGTTGCACGGTGCGCGGCAGCTCCACCGGTTTGAGCAGCTCGTTCTGCAGGCTGCGCGGCGGCTCGGCCAGCAGCAGGCTCAAGGCGTTGATCAACTGTGCCTGACGATCTTCAAGCGCCGGCAGACGCGCCTGGATCGACGCTTCCTGGGCCGCGGCCTGGGCGACATCAAGGTTGGTCGCCACGCCGTCGTTCAGGCGCATCTGCGACAGACGCAAGCTGTGCCGGGAGACATCGAGGTTTTCCCGGACCACGGCGAGGGTGCTTTGTACGGCGCGCAACTGGATGTAGTCACGGGCGGTTTCGGCGAGCAAGGACAGCAGCACGGCCTGCCGGTCGTTCTCGGCCACCTCGACACTGGCGTCGGCCGCTTCCACTTCACGGCGCACGCGCCCCCACAGGTCCAGCTCCCAGGACGCAGTAAAGTCGCCGTTCCACAGGTTGAAGGCCGACTTGCCGCGTTTGCCGGACGGGTCGTTGAGCCCTTCGGCACTGTTGCGGGCGCGGCTGTAGCCAGCATCCAGATCAACCGCCGGATACTGGTCAGACGCGATACTCATACGCACCGCGCGGCTCTGCATCAGCCTGGATGTGGCGATCTGCAGGTCGAGGTTGCGCTCCACCGCACGCTGGATCAGCGCCGACAATTGCGGGTCATTGAAGGTTTGCCACCACTGCGCCTCCAGCGGTGCCTGTTGTGGCTGGCTGGGCGCCGGCTGCTCCTGCAGGCGCGGCCAAGTTTCGGGCGCGGTGTTTTTCGGCGCCTCGAAATCCGGGCCGACGGTACAGGCGCTCAAGGCCAGCGTAGCGCCGAGCATGAGGGGGGTAACGGTGTGTGCAAGTTTCATCGAACACTGACCTCATTACCCGCCTCGGCCTTGGCCTTGCTCAGGGTATCGATCCTGGCCACCACCGACATGCCGACACGCAGGCGCTCGAGCAGGGGCTGGTCGGCGTCGAAGACGATCTTCACCGGAATGCGCTGCACCACCTTGGTGAAGTTACCGGTGGCGTTGTCCGGTTTGACCGCCGCAAAGGTCAGGCCCGTGGCCGGTGCCACGCTCTGCACATGGCCACGCAGGCGCTCACCGGCAAAGGTGTCGACGCTCACTTCCACCACTTGCCCTGGCTGCACGTTGGTCAGTTGGGTTTCCTGGAAATTGCCGATCACATAGGCGCGGTCCAGAGGTACCACCGAGAGCATTCGCGCCCCCGGATTGACGTAGGCACCCACGCGCACCGCACGTTCGCCGACCATTCCGTCGATGGGGGCGACGATGGTGGTGTAGGACAGGTCCAGGCGCGCGCGATCGAGCGCAGCCTCCGCATGTTTGAGGCCACCTCGGGCGGCCTCGACCTGAGCGGTGAGGATATCGATCTGCTTGCGCGCCGCCGCCAGTGCGGCACTGGAGTTGGCCAGCCGCGCCCGCGCCTGGTCGACCCGGCTACGCGCCTGCTGGGCGTTCTGCACGGTGCCTGCGCCCTGTTCGGCGAGGCGGCTGTGGCGCGTCAGTTCATGGTTGGCAAAGGCAAGTTCGGCCTCATCGGCCGAGACGGTCGCCTGCGCCTGGGAGATCAGCGAGGCCTGGCGCTCAAGGGTTGCCTTGGCGTTTTGCGCCTGCGCCCGGGACATCAGCAACTGCGCTTCGGCCGCTGCCAGCGCCGCCTGGAAATCACGATCATCGATCAAGGCCAGCGTCTGCCCAGCCTTGACCCGCTGGTTATCCTCCACCAGCACCTGCGTGATGAAGCCTGCAACTTTGGGCGCGACCACGGTGTAGTCGGCCGAGACATAGGCATCGTTGGTCGATTGCACGCCGCCGGCGCCGAACACCGACGACAGGGCGCCATAGGCGACGCCGCCAACGACCAGCAGCGCCGCTGCAATCAAGCCCAGTTTGTGGTTTTTACTTAAGGTCATTACGTCTTTCTCTCTTGGCAAGATCGCTATGCCACCGCACGAGGTGGATAGATCCGGGTGGGCACGAAGGGAATCAGGAAAATCAGAGCCACGGCCAGCATGGCCATGCACAGGTAGAGGTCGGCCGAAGTCAGCACCACTGCCTGCTCATGAATACGCTTGGCCAGGCCAGGCGCGCTGGCATCGGCCAAGGGCGAGTTGCCCAGGTTGTCCACCAGCATGTTCGAGTGAAAATGCCGGCGTACCGTGGTCAGCGCCTCGATCACGCCGGCGGCGACTACCGAAGCCAGGCCCTTGACGGTGTTGAACCAGGCCGAGGCGAACGGGCCGTCTTGCGGCGTCATGCCGCCGGTGGCAAGCATCAGCAACGGGATCACCGCCATCGGCTGACCGAAGATCTGGAACAACTGCAGCACGTAGAAGTTGTCGCGAATCCACTGCGAGGTGATCATCGTGCCGCCAAAGCACGACACCGCCAGCATCCCCAGGCCAATGGCCAGAACCCAGCGGCAGTCCACCGCGCGGATGTTGCACAGCGCTGCGGTCAGCGGCAGGGCGAGCAATTGCGGCAAGGCCACCAGCAGCATCACCGGGCCGGTCTGCACCGGCCGGTAGCCCTGGATCTGGGCGAGGAAGCTGGACGGGATGATGATCACCGCCGACAGCACCACCAGCACGCCACCCAGGGTAATCAGGGCGTGGGTGAGGTTGCGGTTGCTGAGCATCTGCAGCTTGAAGAACGGCAGCGGATGCGACCATTCGTTGATCATGAACAGCACCAGCAGCGCCAGGCCACCGCCCAACAGCCAGCAGATCAGCGGCGAATTGAACCAGCCCATGCGATCGCCCTGGCTCAGGCCGATGACGATCGAGCAAATGGCCGGCAAGCCCAGCAACAGGCCGCGCCAGTCAAATTGCTTGAAGCGCTCCAGGCGCAGCGGGTCCTGCGGCAAGCCCCAGGCCACGCAGGCCATGGCCAGCAGCGAAGGCACGATGATCTGCCAGAACGCCCACTGCCAGCCGAAGAACTCGGTCCACAAACCGGCCAGCGGCAGGCCCAGGCTCGGCCCGAAAGTGGCGGTCAGGGCATAGCCGGCCAGGCCATAGAGCTTGATGCCAGGAGGCAGAAAACGCAGCGCCACGCTCATCAGCATCGGCGGCAAGGCACCGCCGGCAAAGCCCTGCAGCGTGCGCAACACCATCAGGGTTTCCTGGTTGGGCGCGAACGGGCAGAGCAATCCGAGCAGGGCGAAAGCGCCAATGGCGCAGAGGGTGAAGCGGCGCAGGGAAAAGGTTACCGAGCACCAGGGGGCAAAGGCCATGGCCGACACCGAGGTCGCCGAGTACAGGGCGACCAGCCACGAACCTTCGTCGGAGCCGATGTGCATGCCGCCACGAATGTCGGCCAGGGCCATTTTCGTGACCATTTCGTTGAGGCCGGCGCACAGCACCGCCAGTAGCACGCCGAGCAGGCCAATGACGATGCGCGGGCCGAACGCTGCGGGCGCAGCAGGCTTGGCCGGGGCAGGTGTCGGCGCAGGGGCCAGCACCGCCGCGCCCGGCGTCGCCAGGGCCTCCAGCGAACTCATGGCCTGCCCCCTGGAACAGGCGCTGAGGCTCGATAAAACAGGGACAGGCACATGGCTTCATGACTCCGGGTAGTTGAGGTACCCGGCAAGTCTATGGAGGCCGATTACTGACGAAAACTGACATATTCGCAGTTTTATGCTGCGCAGCACGCAACTATCAAATCAGGGGTATATATGTGGCCAAAAGCATCAATCTTGACGATAACACTCAGGCTTTGCTGCAACACTCCTTGAGCGTCTGGCGTAACCAGCGGTGCGCGGGATCATTGTCATAACGCGGGTGCCAGGCTTGCATGATGGTCACTGACTCCAGCGCCATGGGGATGCGGAACGAACGCAGCGGCAGCCCCAGCCGCGCGACGCTGAGCAACACGTGCTGAGGCAATGGCAGCAGCAGATCGGAATCGGGCAGGGAGAACATCGCCGAGTGGAAGCTTGGGGTAATCAATGCCACTCGCCGGCTCAGGCCCATCCCGGCCAGCGCCGTGTCGATCGGCCCGGTGGCGCGACCGCGACGCGACACGCTGATCTGCTCGTAGCCGGCAAAACGCTCAGGGGTGATCTCATCATTGAAGATCGGGTGGTCGACCCGGGCCAGGCCGACGAAGGTGGTGGCAAACAGGCTTTGCACCTTGATCTCCGGGCCGAGATTGCGGGTAGCGCTGATGTACAGGTCCAGGCGTCCGTCACGCAGGCTGTCGTCCTCATCCCCTCCCTCGCCTTCGGGCACGAAGCGCAGCACCGTACGCGGCGCCTGCTGGCGCATGGTTTCGAGCAAGGGCGCAGCGAACGGGGCGATGAATACGTCGTTGGCGCGCAGGTTGAACGAGCGCTCCAGGGTCAGCAGATCGACCTCGTCGCTGGAGCTGAACACCTGGCCCGCCTGCTCGACCACACTGCGCACCTGACTGCGCAGGGCCATGGCCTTGGGCGTGGGTACCAGGCCACGACCGGCGCGGACCAGAATGGGGTCACCGACCGCGTGGCGAATGCGTGTCAGGGTGCGGCTCATGGCCGCCGGGCTCAGGTTCATGCGGCGGGCAGCACCGACCACACTGCCCTCATCGAGCAGCGCATCCAAGGCGACCAGCAAGTTCATATCTGGAAAGTGCATGGTAAGCATCCATTCAAGTATTTCAGTGAATCCGCTGCAATCTTACCAGTTTCTGCGGGTTTTCCGGTCCTTGCATCCCACGCAACTAGTCATTGCGTCGTGCACCATTTACCCCGCCGCACGGTTTTTCAAGAATGCCTGCTCTTTGTATTAAGGATAGGCCCCGCCACCATGTATAGCTCGGTATTGATCGCCATCGACGGCTCGCCTCGCAGCCACGGCATCCTCGAAACCGTTGGCCAGTTCTGCGACCCGGCACGCCATCAGTTGCATGTGCTGCTGGCGGTCGACAGTGCCTATGCCCTGGCCGAGGACCATGGCCGCATCAGCGCCTTTGACCAGAGCGAATACCCGGCCGCCAGCCATGAGCAGCAACTGGCCGACATGACCATGCAGCAGGCGCTGGAGCACCTGCGCAGTCGTGGCTTCCAGACCGAAGGCAACCTGGTCAACGGTGACCCGGTGTCGACCATCGTTGCCGAGTCCCGGCGCCTGGACTGCGACCTGATCGTCATGGGCCACCGCCACCTGTCGCGGCTGGACCGCATGTTCGATCCCTCGATCAGCAGCAAGGTCATCGACAAGGCCGGCTGCCCGGTGCTGGTCGACGCCCGCCACGCCTGAGCGCTTTTGCTGTTCCCCCGATTCCTTGAGCGAGATGCCCCCGATGAAATTCGATTACCTGCAACTGGAACAGATCGGCGCCGTTGCCTTGATCCGCCTCAACCGCCCCGAAGTGCTCAACTCGCTGTGCTGCGAACTGGCGGCTGAACTGGCCGGCGTCCTCGACCGCCTGGAGCAGGACCCTGGCGTGCGCGCCGTGGTGTTGACCGGCGGCGACAAAGTCTTCGCCGCCGGTGCCGACATCAAGGCCATGCGTGAGCGCAGCTACATGGATGTCTACACCAGCGATTTCGTGACTGTGAACTGGGAGCGCATGGCCAGCTTTCGCAAGCCGAGCATCGCCGCAGTAGCTGGCTATGCGCTGGGCGGCGGCTGCGAACTGGCGTTGATGTGCGACATGATCATCGCCGCCGACAGCGCCCGCTTCGGCCAACCGGAAATCAAACTCGGCACCATCCCTGGCGCCGGTGGCAGCCAGCGCCTGGCGCACTCGATCGGCAAGGCCAAGACCATGGACCTGGTGCTCACCGGGCGCACCATGGACGCCGAAGAGGCCGAGCGTTGCGGCCTGGTCAGCCGCCGGGTCAGCGATCAGGCCCTGCTGGACGAAGCCCTGCAGACTGCGGCGCGGATTGCCAGCTACTCGGGACCAGTCAGCATGATGGCCAAGGAAGCGGTCAACCGCGCCTTCGAGACCACCTTGAGCGAAGGCGTGCGTCAGGAACGGCGTCTGTTTCACTCCACCTTCGCCATCGAGGACCAGAAGGAAGGCATGGCGGCGTTTGCCGAAAAGCGCGCACCTCAGTTCATGCACCGCTAAAGAGCACGAATCAGCCTATTGGCTCTTGATAGGCGTGCTTATCCAGTTGATGTGGCGAGGCTGCCGGCCCCTTCCGCCCTTACGGCGGCTCACTTTTTTCTTGGAAAAAGTGAGCAAAACCGCTCGCTCAATCATCCGGCCCTGCGCTGCGCTCCGGGTTCCCTCCTTACGCACCGACTCCGGGGGCCGCGCCGAAGGGACATCCATGTCCCTCGGCGCTTTGCGGCCCATCCATGGGCCTCCACCCCCTCCATCAGTGCTCCACTCGGCCTCCTGAAATCGCGAAAAAATCAAAAGCCAGATCAACAGCACAATTCGCTTCGCTCTTGCTGGCTGAGGTCGCACACCACATTTGTGTTCACACCGCGCTGTTGATCTTGATCTTGATCTGCAGCGACTTCAGTAGGCCGAGTGGAGCACCGATGGAGGGGGTCAGTTCACGTAAGGGCGGAAGGGGCCGGTAGCTTCACCACATCAACTGGATAAGCACGCCTATCAAGAACCAATAGGCTGACTCGCTAGAGATGTGTCGATACCAATGCCGCGATAATCTCACCCCTCTTTCTGGCCAGGCTTGACCACCACCGTACAAGTGGTCCCCGCCGCCAGCAAAAAACCCTCCGGCACTTCGTCGATGTGAATGCGCACCGGCACCCGCTGGGCCAGGCGCACCCAGTTGAAGGTCGGGTTGACGTCCGCGATCAACTCGCGGCTTTCCGGGTTGTCACGGTCGTAGATGCCACGCGAGATACTTTCGACATGACCCTTGAGCCGCTCGCCGCTCATCATCTGCAGCTCAGCCTGGTCACCCACTCGAACACGCGGCAGCTTGGTCTCTTCAAAAAAGCCATATACCCAGAACGAATCCTTGTCGACCACCGCCATCTTCGCCTCGCCGGTGCGTGCGTAGTCACCGCGGTGAACGTTGAGGTTGGTCACGTAGCCATCGACCGTGGCCAGGATCTTCGTGCGCTTGAGGTCCAGTTGCGCTGCCGCCAGTTGCGCCTGGGCCTGTTGGTAGTCGGCCAACGCCGAATTGGCAATGTTGCTGGCGTCGTCGCGGTTTTCCCGCGAGATCACCAGGTTGTCCATGTCGGCGCGGCGATGGGCGTTGACCTTACGCATTTCCCAAGTGGCCTTGCGTGAGGCCACCAGTGCCTCGGCCTGCCTGACCGCCACTTCGTAGTGCTCAGGGTCGATTTGCAGCAGCACCTCGCCCTTTTTCACCAACTGGTTGTCACGCACCGGGACATCGACCACATAGCCCGGTACATCGGCGGCGACGTTGATAATGTCGGCGCGCACCCGCCCGTCACGGGTCCAGGGCGTATTCATGTAATGCATCCAGAGCTGGCGACCGATCACCACGGCAGCGGCCAGCACCAGCAAGGTAGCGATCAGGCTAAAAAACTTTTTCATCAACACAGGTCTCAACGGTAGAGAGTCAGGGCCATGGCGCCGAACAAACAGATGAACAGGCACAGGCGCAGCAGCGCCGGGTGCCAGAAGAAGCGGTAGCCGTCATGGCTTGCGATGAAGCGGTCCAGGCCCCAGGCAAGGCCGGCGGCGAACAGGAACATCAAGGTCATGGTCGGCATGTAGACGCCATGAAAAGCGATTTCACGAGGCATGGGGCAGTCCTTTGGCCGGGGCCAGATCGGCCAGCGGCGACTGAGGGTCGAGCAACGAGGTGCGGATGAAGTGCAGATAGCTCTGCACCCGGCGCAAGGCTGAGGTATCGAAGTGACGGGCGAACGGCTCGTCGGTGGCTTGCACGCGGCTGATGGCATGGTCCACCGCCACCAGGGCGCGCTCATGGTTGCTCGCACTGGGCTGCATGAACAGGCGCGCCAGGGCCCGGCCCATGACCCGGATGGCCTGGCGCCAGGGTTGCGATTCGGCGTAGCACGGATGCACCGGCAATATCGCCTGCTCCTTGCGCAACTCGATGATCGCGTGGCCCACCTCGAGTACCACGAACATCCAGCGCAGCAAGGTGCTCTGCACCAACGGCTGGCCGACCGCCAAGCCATAGGCCTGGTGCAGCAGGTCGCGGGTGCGGCTTTCGAAGCTCGAACCCAGCCCACGCAGGCGGCCACTGATCGCGTACAGCACTTGGGCGCGCAGGTCCTGCTCCAAGCGGTTCCACAACCAGCGGCTGTTGGGCGGCAGGATGATCGCCCCGGCAGCGGCGCAGACCAGCATGCCGATGACCATCGCAATGTAGTCGTTGATGAAGGTGTAGGGGTTGTAGATGGTCAGGTTGTCCGGCACGGAACCGGTGGCAAAGAAGATCAGCAAGCCCAGCCCGTAACCGGCATAGGCCGGCCGCGAGGCGAGAAACGCGCCGAGCACGAACACCGGCGCCAGGACCAGGCACAGCAATGGGAAACCGTCGATCCAGGGGAACACGAAGAAGGTTTCGAAGAAGCCGACAAAGGCGCCGAACAAGGTGCCGCAGGCCATCTGGAACGACATGCGCTTGGGGTTTGGCGTAGCTGCCGAGAGGCCGACGGTGGCCGCTGCGATCAGGGTCATCATCGCCCCGCTCGGCCAGGCCGTCATGATCCAGAAACTGCCCAGCACCAGCAGGATGAACGCGGCGCGTACGCCGGCCGCCAGCGAGGCCATCCAGTTGGTCTGCGCCACATAAGGCTCATCCCACTGCTCGCGGGCATGGTTGTGCTCGGTCAGCGAGGCGTGGGTCTGGGCGTAGTTGTGCATGTCGTCGACGAATCGGTACAGCAGCTCATAGGCGGTATGAAAATCCAGCAAGTCGGCATCGCTGGGGCCACTGTCGACGAACGCGGCACGCAAGCGGCGCACCCGTTCCGGCAAACCTTCCTTATAGGCCGCCAGCTGTTCGGCCAGGCGCGCCGCATCCGCCTCGGTCAGGCCGCGGCCGGCATAGGCGTCGAGCAGCTCGGCCAGGGCGCTGAGCCCAGGCTCGATGGCCGTGACGATCTGCAACGGCCCGCGCAAACGCAGGCGTTCAAGCAACTGGTGCAAGGCGTTGAAGCGGGTGGTGATGGCCATGAACTCACTGTTCATCCGCCCCAGCCGACCGCTGCGTCGGCGCATGTGCGGGTCTTCGAAGGCCGTGACACTGCGCAGGCTCTCCAGGCCCACCGCTTCAGCGATAAAGCGCACGTTGCTGCTTTCAAAACGGTCGCGCTGGCTGTCACCACGCAAGCCCTCGGCGACGAAACCGGCGAACACGCCAAAGCGCTGGTACAGGGCGTTGCGCATCGAGGCACTGGCCGACTGCGGCAGAATCGCCGCGCTGACCAGGGTCGAGACCAGAATCCCCAAGGAGATTTCCAGCACCCGCCACACTGCCGCCATGAACGCACCATCAGGGTGCTGCAGGGCCGGCAGGCCGACCATCGCTGCGGTGTAGCCGGCGAGCACGAAACCATAGGCACGAAAGCTGCGGTAGCGCATGGCACCGGCCGAACACAGACCGACCCAGATCGCCAGGCTCGGCAGGAACAGCTCGGTGTTCTGCGGGAACAGGGCGATCAGCGCGACCATCATCGACGATCCTGCCAGCGTGCCCAGCAGCCGGTAGAAACTCTTGGCGAACACGTGGCCGCTCTGCGGCTGCATGACGATGAACACGGTAATCATCGCTGTGCGCGGCTGCGGCAGTTCCAGGCGCATGGCCAACCACAGGGTCAGGAAAGCGGCGCTGAGGACCTTGAAGATATACACCCAGGTCACCCCGTCGGTGCGCACCCATTCAAAGAACCCGCGACGCCACTCCAGCGTGGCCAACCAGCGAAACGGCAGGGTCAATGCGTTCATTGGGCATGAACCGGCTTATCGAAAATCGCCAGGGTTGCCGGGGTTTTCGGCGCCTGTTGCTTATCCTCAGCCGGCACATCGTAGCCTGCACCCAGGCCGCCGCCCAGGGCCGTGACCAGCTCGGCATGGGCACTCAGGCGCGCGGCCTGGACCTGCTGCTGGATCTGCTGCTGGCGGAACAACAGCGTCTGCGCATTGAGCACATTGAGGTAATCGGTCAGGCCGCGCTGGAAGGCGATCATGGCAATGTCATAGGTCTTCTGCGCCGAGGCCACGGATTGGGCGGCAAAGTGCTGTTGCTCGTTCATCGACTCACGGCGGATCAACTGATCGGAAATACCCTTGAGCGCCTCGACCACGGTCTGGTTGTAACGCGCCACGGCGATGTCGTATCCGGCCGAGGCAACCCCCAGCTGCGAGCGCAGGCGCCCGCCATCGAACACCGGCAGGCTGATCGCCGGCCCCACGTTGTAGTTGAACTTGCGCCCGGTCAGAAACTCCAGCGGCCCGCCGCCGGTGGCCATGAAGCCCAGGCCACCGACCAGGTCGACGTTGGGGAAGAAGCCGGCATGGGCGACATCGATACCGCGGGCCTGGGCTGCGACCTGCCAGCGGCTGGCGACCACGTCCGGGCGTTGGCCGACCAGTTCGGCAGGCAAGGCCGAGGGCAACTTCAATGCCGTACCGAGGGCCAGTTGCGGGCGCTGCAACTGCGCACCCTGCCCCGGACCTTTGCCGGCCAGGGCTGCCAGCTGGTTACGGGCCAGGGCGATTTCTTCATTCATGGCGTCGAGCTGGCGGTGGGTTTCGGGCAGCGGTGTCTGCGCCTGGCTGACTTCGAAATGGGTACCGATACCGCCGGCCAGACGCCGCTCAGCCAGGGCCAGGATCTGCTCTTGCTGAGCAAGCTCGGCCTTGACGATATCGCGCTGGGCAAAGTGCAACGACAGCTGGATGTAGGCCTTGACGATGTTGTTCTGCAATTCGAGCTGGGCCTGACGCGCCTGGGCCGCGCTCATGTGGGCCATGTCCACGGCCTGCTCGCTGGCATTGCGCTCGCGGCCCCAGAGGTCCAGGGCGTAGCTCAAACCAAGCGTGGCATTGTTGTCCCAGGTGTTGGCACCAGACAACGCGCCGGGGCCATAGAATTGATCTTCCGGCCAGTTGTGGCGCTTGAGCGTCGACTGGCCGTTGACCTGTAGTTTTTCCGCCGACTCGACCACCCCGGCCATGGCCTTGGCCTCACGCACCCGCGCGGCGGCCATGGCCAGGGTCGGGCTGCCCTGCACGGCCAGGGCGATCCAGCGATCAAGTTGCGGGTCGCCATAGGCCCGCCACCATTGCTGGTCGGGCCAGTGGGCGTCGAGAGCGGCTTCACGGATTGCCGCGTCGGTGGTCAGGGTATTGGCTTGCAGCGTCTTGCTTTGCGGGGCAATGCCCCAGGTTCCGATACAGCCGCTCAAGGTCAAGCTAAAGGCACAGGCACTGAGCGCATTCAGCGCTCTGATGATGCGACGCGGCACAGCTGCGAATTCCCGACATAGAAGGTGGATGACGCTTGGAGAGGCAATTCTAGGGGGCCGGCGCACTGGCGATAAGCGTGCATTACTGCGAATCTTTGTTACGAAAACAGCGATAATCAGGCTTTAGTCTGAAGACCGCTCCGGTTACTTCATGTCACAATTTGTCGTCTACCTTGAGAGCGACCCATGGACACCCTGCAAAACATGCGTGCTTTTAGTTGCGTGGCGCAAGTCGGCAGCTTCACTGCCGCTGCTGTGCAACTGGATACGACGACCGCCAACGTGTCACGGGCGGTCTCCAATCTTGAAGCCCATCTGCAAACCCGCCTGCTCAACCGCACCACCCGCCGCATCGCCCTGACCGAAGCCGGCAAACGCTACCTGATGCGCTGCGAACAGATCCTCACCTATGTCGAGGAAGCCGAAGCCGAGGCCAGTGACGCCCATGCGCGCCCGGCCGGGCAGCTCAAGGTGCACTCGATGACCGGGGTCGGTCAGCACTTTGTCATCGATGCCATCGCCCGTTACCGCGAAACCCACCCGGACGTGACCTTCGACCTGACCATGGCCAACCGCGTGCCGGACCTGCTCGACGAAGGCTACGACGTGTCCATCGTGCTGGCCACCGAGCTGCCGGACTCGGGCTTTGTCTCCCAGCGCCTGGGCATTACCTACAGCATCGTCTGCGCCTCCCCCGACTACGTGAAGCGCCACGGCATCGCCCACACGCCCAGCGACCTGCTCAATCATGCCTGCCTGCGCATGGTCAGCCCGGTGATCCCGCTGGAAAAATGGCTGTTCGACGGCCCTGAAGGCCAGGAAGTGGTCAACATCACTCAGGCACCGTTCCAGGTGAACTCGGCCGACGCAATGAAAACCGCAATCCGCAGTGGCATGGGCGTAGGCGTGCTGCCGATCTACTCGGCGATCGAGGGGTTGCGTGACGGCTCGCTGGTACGGGTAATGCCCGAGTACCGCCTGCAGGAACTGAATCTGTACGCGATCTACCCGTCGCGCCAGTACCTGGATGCCAAGATCAAGACCTGGGTCGAGTACCTGCGCAACTCGCTGCCGGACATTCTCGCCGCCCATGAAGCGGACCTGAAAACCCACGAACTGCGCCTCGCCACCTGAAATCTTGCTGCACAGCGGCGGTGGAGAATGATAGCGTGCTACTCGTTCTCCTCGCCCGCAGAGATTTCGCCGATGAAAAAGACTGTCCTTGCCTTCAGCCGTATCACCCCGGCGATGGTCGAACGCCTGCAGCAAGACTTCAACGTGATCGTGCCCAACCCCAAGCTCGGCGACATCAGCGCCCAGTTCAACGAGGCCTTGCCCGAGGCTTGCGGCCTGATCGGCGTCGGCCGCAAGCTGGGCCAGGCACAGCTGGAAAACGCTGCCAAACTGCAAGTGGTTGCCAGCGTCTCGGTGGGTTACGACAACTATGACCTGGCCTACTTCAATCAGCGCGGCATCGCCCTGACCAATACTCCCGACGTCCTCACCGAAAGCACCGCCGACCTTGGCTTTGCCCTGCTCATGGGCAGTGCCCGCCGGGTCGCGGAACTGGATGCCTGGACCAAGGCCGGCCAATGGCAGACCACTGTCGGCCCTGCGCAGTTTGGCAGTGACGTGCACGGCAAGACCCTGGGCATCGTCGGCCTGGGCAACATCGGCGCGGCGATTGCCCGGCGCGGGCGCTTTGGCTTCAACATGCCGGTCATCTACAGTGGCAACAGCCGCAAGCCTGCCCTGGAACAGGAACTCGGTGCGCAATACCGCAGCCTCGATGAGCTGCTGGCGGAAGCTGATTTCGTCTGCCTGGTGGTGCCATTGGGGGCGCAGACCCGACACCTGATCAGCCGCCGTGAACTGCAGCTGATGAAACCCAGTGCATTTCTGATCAACGTCTCCCGCGGGCCGGTGGTGGATGAAGCAGCGCTGGTCGAGGCACTGCAGGCCGGCACCATTCGCGGTGCCGGGCTGGATGTGTACGAAAAAGAGCCGCTGGCACAGTCGCCGCTGTTCCAGTTGCCCAACGCCCTGACCTTGCCGCATGTGGGCTCAGCCACCGCACAAACCCGCGAGGCCATGGCCAACCGTGCCATCGACAACCTGCGCAGCGCCTTGCTAGGGGAACGGCCGCGGGATCTGGTCAATCCGCAGGTGTGGAAGTAGGCGGTGCAGCCATCGCGGGGCAAGCCCGCTCCCACTGACTGTAGGAGCGGGCTTGCCCCGCGATGATTACCTCAAGGCCACCACCGGCTCGACCACCTTGGGCCGCGGCTTGCGAAACACCAGCACGTTACCCAGCATCACCAGCACCAGGCCCGCCAGTGCCGGCGCCGTCCACTGATAGCCCTCGTAGAACGCCGAGACGTTCAGCGCCACCAACGGGAACAGCACCGTGCAATACGCCGCCCGCTCCGGCCCCATACGCCCGACCAGGGTCAGGTAGGCAGTAAAGCCGATCACCGAGCCCGGGATCACCAGGTACAACAGCGAACCGATGTAACGCGTGTTCCATTCCATGGCAAACGGGATACCGCTGACCAGGCAGTACAGTGCCAGCATGCTGGCGCCATAGAGCATGCCCCAGGCATTGGTGGTCAGCGGCCGCAAGCCGGCTTTCTGTTGCAGGCTGGAGAGCATGTTGCCGGCCGAAAAACACAGGGTTCCGAGCAGGGCCAGGCCCAGGCCGATAATGGTTTCGCGGCTGGCCGCATGCCCGGCCAGCTCGGGCCAGAACAACAGGCCCAAACCCGCCAGGCCCAGTGCCCCACCGGCCAACACATTGGCGGCAATCTTCTGGCCAAGAAACAAGCGCGCATTCAGCGCATTCCACAAGGTCGCCGTAGAAAACACCACAGCGATCAGGCCGCTGGGAATCCACTGGCTGGCGGTCAGAAAGCACATGAAGTTGACGCAGAACAGGCATAGCCCCTGGGCCAGGCAAATCAGGTGACCACGGCGGTTCATCGGTTGCAGGCGGCGGCTGAGCAACAAGATTGCGAACAGCACCAGCGCCGCCAGGGCAAAGCGGTAAACGATCGACACAGGAATGGCGACCACGCCCAGTTGCAGCTTCAGGGCAATCCAGGTGGTGCCCCAGATCAGCACAGTGAGCAGATATAACGACAGGTTCATGGCGGTACTCCTCGATTCCAGGCCACCAGTGTGCAACCGTCGCTTGCGCGGGCACTTGCACATTCTTGCGCTTTTGCGCGGCCAGCAGCTGTCAGCCCGCACCTGGCGGAGTAGGATGGCCAACAGAGGTAGCAACCATGACGTCGTTGGACCAACTGCAAGTCTTCAAAGCCATGCACGACTCACCCCATGCCCGCCTGGAGCACAGCGCGCACCTGGGTGACGGCCTGGCTGCGGCCCTGTGGAACAACCGCCATGACGCCCGCGACTACGAGGCTCCCAGCCACCACACCCTGTCGTGTTACATCGCCGACGGCACCGGCACCTTTCGCCGCGACCGCCCCGGCCACACCGGCGCGCCCGACAAGCTGTGCATCATGCCGGCAGGCTCAGCTTCGCACTGGGTAGTCAACGGTTCGATCCGCCTCGCACACCTGTACATCAGCCAGGAGCAGTTTGCCCTCGGTTGTATCAGCCTGCTGGACCGTGAACCCCGTGAGTTGCAATTGCAGGAAGCGACCTTTCTCGACGACCCCGCGCAGGCCCGGCGCTTTCGTCAGCTGATTGCCCTGGACTGGGACGAGCCCGCCGAACGCCTGCTGACCAGCAGCCTGGCCCACGAGATTCTCGACCATGCCGTGCTCAGCCAGGTCGGCGTGCGCCAGGGCCTGCGCTTGAAGGGCGGGCTGGCTGCCTACCAGCGCCGGCAACTGAGCGAGTATGTCGAAGCGCATCTGGATCAGCCGCTGACCCTGGGCGAACTGGCGGCGCTGTGCAACCTCTCCGAATACCACTTCGCCCGAATGTTCCGCACAAGTTTCGGCCTGCCGCCACACCAGTACCTGCTGGCCCGACGCCTGGCCAAGGCGCGTCAGCTGCTGCGCCACGGTCAACTGCCCCTGGGTGACGTGGCCCTGCTCTGCGGCTTCGCCAGCGCCAGCCACTTCAGCAACCGCTTCCGTCAGGCCCTGGGGGCGAGCCCCGGTGCCTACCGGGCAGCTTTCAGTGTTTAGAACTCCAGGGTGCTGGACAGGCTGACCTGGCGCGCATCGCCCACCGAAACAAAATTGCGGTTCACCGCCGAGCTGTAATAGGTGCGGTCGAACAGGTTCTTGACGTTCAACTGCAAGCGCACCTTGTGCTCGTCCAGGCGGGTTTCGTAACTGGCAAAGGCATCGGCGACGGTGTAGCCCGGCAACTCGAAGTCATTTTCGGCGTTACCCGCTCGCTCACCGACATAGCGCGCACCGGCGCCCAGGCGCAGGCGGTCGCCACCGAACAGGCTGCCCACGTCATACACCGCTGACAACGCGCCGCTGTGGCGCGCCACGTTCTGCAGACGATTGCCCTCGAGCGCAGGGTCTTGAGTGACTTCAGCGTCAGTAAAGGCATAGTTGCCGATCAGGCTCCAGTGCTCGCTCAACTGGCCGCTCAGGTCGAGCTCTACGCCCCGCGAGCGCACCTCACCGGCGTTGCTGTAAAGGGTGTCGCCGGTTGCCGAGTCGAAGTTGGCCACCAGCACATTGCGCTTGCGGATATCGAACAACGCCAGGGTGCCGGTCAGTGCCCCCGGCATGTCGAGCTTGGCACCCAGCTCCCAGGATTTACCCTCCTCCGGTTCGACACCCGAATCCAGCACCAGGCCACCGGTCAACGGGGCGATGCTGGAGTTGGGCTTGAACGATTCGGTGTAGCTGCCATAGAACGACAGCTGCTCGTCAACCTTGTACACCAGCCCCAGGCGCGGCACCCAGGCCTGGCCATTGTTGTTGGTGTTGGCCTTGAACGGCCGCCCGCGTCCGGCGAGCTGGTCGTACATCTGGTAGCGCGCGCCGGCAACCAGGATCCAGTGCTCGTCGAGGTGGATCGAATCCTGGAAGAACAGCGAATCGCTGCGCAGCTTGTCGGTTTGCGCACTGTCGCTGTCGCGCACACTGGTGCCCTCGACTTCGCGGCCATACACCGGGTTCAGGTAACTGAAGGTACTCAGGCTACCCTGCCGGATCAGGTCGGCGCGGTAGACCTTGCGGTACTCGTTATCCAGGCCGAACAGCAGGTCATGCTGCATGCCCGCCAGTTGCACCTTGCCCTCAAGACTTGCCGTGGCGAAACGGTCGCTGCTGAGCGCGCCGTGGGTGCCGTCCATGCTCCGGGTCAGGGTGCCGCGGGCAGCATTGACGCCAGTCACCCGTACCTGGCTGGCGTCGTAGGTTTCGCGGTTGTAACTGAAGCCGAAGTGGGCTTTCCAGTCATCCGAGAGTTGATGGTCGACCTCCAGGCGGTAGAGATCCGAGCGCCCTTGCATGTCGTTGAACGGCTCGTCCAGGCGGCGGGTACTGGGGATGTCCAGCGGGTGATTGGTGCGCGGGTCGATGGCCGTGCCGCGATCGAACGGATAGAGAAACTCACGGTGCTCGTAGGCCAGCAGTACCTGGGTGTCTTCACCGAACCAGGCCAGCGACGGTGCCACCAGCGATTCGCGGTGGGTACCGAAGTTGCGCCAGTAGTCTTCGTCTTCATGGTCGAGCACCAGCCGGTAGGCGACGTTGCTCTGGCCCAGTGCACCGGTACTGTCCAGGCCGCCGCCGCTACCGTTCTTGCCACTGCCGTAGGTGGAGCCACGCAGGTTCAAGGCGTTGTAGCGCTGCAGTTGCGGCCGTTTGCTGACCACGTTGATCACCCCGCCCGGGTCCTGGATGCCGTACAGCAAAGAGGCCGGGCCCTTGAGCACTTCGACCCGCTCGGTGGTGGCATTGAGGCTGCGCCCCTGCACGATAGGCATGCCGTCGCGCATGATCGAGCCATCGCGGTTGTCGCCAAAGCCGCGCTTCATCACCGTGTCCTGGGTGCCGCCAAAGTTGTTGCCCTGGGTCACGCCGCTGACATTGGCCAGGGCATCATCGAGGTTACGCGGTGCCTGGTCCTTGAGTACCTGGGCCGGTACCACGTTGATCGCCTGGGGCGTTTCCATGATCGCTGCCTGGCTGCGCATCACCGAGCTGCCTTGCGGCGGCTGGTAGCTGTAATCGGCATCGGCTTGCGAGTTGACCGTGGTTGCATCGAGCTTGAGCGCACCGCTGGCATCCAGCGTTTCGAGGGTCAGGGTGCGGGCGTCGACGCGGCGAAAGGCCAGGCCGCAATTGCCCAGCAGTTGTTGCAGGGCCTGCTCGGCACTGAGGCTGCCATTGAGCGCCGGTGCCTCAATGGCTGGCAGGTCGGTGGTGTAGATCACGCTTTGCCCGGTGAGGCGGCTGAAGTCATTGAGCGCCTGCACCAGCGGCTTGCTTGGCTGGGCAAACAGGTAAACCTGCTGCGCGGCGGCCGCCCCCAGAGGTAGCGCGCTACCTGCGGCCAGCGCCGAGACACTGAGCCAGATTGAAAAGCCGCGCGCTGCCGAGGGTGTGAACTTCATGACCATAACCTGTGAAGGAGTGACGTTTATGCGAATGAATCGCACTTTCACTCACTACACGGTTGTCGCGTGAACTTACCTCATCACTTTTTGAAAATATTTTCAGCGAATCAGCGTGACCCGTTCCAGCAAGGTATTGCGCTTGAAACCCAGCACCGCGCCGAGCGAGTCCAGCGCCGCCAGCGGCTGGCTGGCCGGGAAGCTGCCACTGACCTTGCGTTTGCCCAGCTCGCTGTCGAGCACGATGATGCGCCCTGGGTAGTAGCGGGCCAGGTCATCGATCACCGTGCTCAGCGGCACCTGGTAGTAATTGAGCCAGCCCTGGCGCCAGGCCAGGCGCGATTCGCTGTCCACCGCTTCGACAGCGCTGGCGGTGCCGTCGCGATAACCAACCTGCTGGCCGCCGTTCAACTGCTGTTGTAAACGCCCAGGCGCAGCGGTCACCGCCACCCGGCCATCGAGCACAGTGACCCGCGCACCGCCATTGAGCTTGCGCACCTCGAAGCGAGTGCCCAGCACGCGCGTTTCGCCTTTTGCCGCTTCGACCACGAACGGCTCGCCCGTGTGGGTGACATGAAAGAACGCCGCGCCCCGGCGGATCGTCACCTGGCGCTCACCGTGGCTGAAGTCCACAGAAACGGCACTGCCGGCATCGAGGGTCATGTGCGAGTTGTCAGCCAACACCACTTCCTCGACCTGCCCTGGCGCCGTAACGTAATCCGCCTGCAAATCATCCAGCCAGTAAGCCGGATGCCAGCCCGCGGCAGTGCCCAGGGCCAGCACCAGGCAAGCGGCGGCAGCGAAACTGGCAATGCGGCGCCAGGTACGCCCCGCTGCCGGTTGCTGCATGGCGCGCAAATAGCCTTGCAGGGCCAGGTCATCTTCGGCCGCCAACCGGCGCGCCGGCGTTTCACTCAGGCGCCACAGCGTCTGGGCCTGGGCAAAAGCGCGGGCATGGGCCGGGTGCGCCAGCATCCAGCGCTTGAACTCGGCGCGTTCAGCGAGCTGCGGTTGCTCGTTGATCCGGCTCAGCCAGCCCAAAGCGGCCTGATGCTGCTCGGCAGTGATGTCGCTCATGGTGCTTTCCCTGGCTTGCGCGTGCTGGCTGGCGGCGGCGCAACACTCGCCTTGCACGCCTCCAGGGCGCGCATCATATGTTTTTCCACCGCGCTCTGGGACAAGCCCATGGCCTTGGCGATCTCGGCGTACTTGCGGCCGTGGATACGGTTGAGGAGAAAGATCTGCCGGGTACGTTCAGGCAGTTCACGCAGCGCCGCTTCGATGCGCTGCAGGTCGCTGTTCACTTCCAGTGCTACGTGCGGTGCGCTGACATGATCGTCGGCCACCTCCAGCTGAAGGCTATCGTTGACCCGCTCGCGAGCACCTTCGCTGCGCAGGTGATCGATGGCAATGTTACCGGCACAGCGCAGCAGGTAGGTATCGAGCGCCTCGACCTTGACCTGCGGGCGGCGCCAGAAGCGCAGGAACAGTTCCTGGACCAGGTCCGAGGCCGTCGCCCGGCAGCCGATACGGCGACTGACCAGGGCTTCCATCTGCGCCCGCTGCGCGAGGAACACCTGCACGAAACGCGCACGCCCACTTGCCCCGTCGGCGTCATTAGCACCTTCGGCGGGCAGATCGAGCGGCTCGTTGACCAATTTACAATGAGGCCAGGACAGTCAATGGCGCCAGCACCACACTGGCCGCCGCCAAGCCCAGCAACAGGCGTGGCTGGTAAGGCAAGAGAAACACCCAGAGGGTGACCCCGGCCATCAGCACCGCGAACAGCTCGACCAGGCCCATGGCCCAACCGCTGTGGCGCACGGCCAGCAGCAGCGCCAGGGTCAGCAGCAGCCAACCGGCCACCCGCAAAGCCTTGAGCCGCGCACCGCCGGGCTTTTGCCCAAGCAGGTCCTTGTAGTGTTTTTCCATGGCCAGGCACAGGGCGGCAAAGCCGGCAAAACCAAACAGGGCAATGGCCAGCATCAGTTCACCTCGCTTTCGATCAGCTTGCCGGGCGCAGCTTTGGGCGCACGCTTGGCCGCAACCACCGGCGCCCGCCACATCTTGCTGGCAGCCCAGGCCAGGAACAGACCGCTGGCCAGCGCGGTCAGGTCGAAACCGGCCATGGCCCAGTCACCCACGGCAATCGAGTGGTTCAAGCCCTGGCCGGTGGCCAGGCCGTTGAGCAGCGGCAAGGCCGCCCACATCAGCGCGCCCAGGCCCAGTTGCTCGGCCCAGGCCCGCCGGCCGGGGCGCAGCAGGGCGTGCAATAGCGACAACGCCCAGAGCAGGAAGAAGCTGTTGATCTCCCAGTCGGCGCGGTCTTCAACGCCGATCGGCAGTAGGCGGTTGGCCCAGAAGAACGCCGCCACGCCGATCAGCAGGCCGCTCATGCTGGCGATATTGAGCACCTCGACCAGGCGCAACTCGAACGGCTGGACACCGCTCTTGGCATGCTTGAGCTGACGCTTGCCCAGCCACATCACCAGGCCAGTACCGATCACCGCCGTGCCGGCCAGGCCGAAGAAGAAGTACAGCCAGCGCAGCCAGGGGCCAGCGAAAATCCCCATGTGCAGGCCATACATACCACCTGATATCAGCACCGGCGTGGCCTCGATCTGGCTGCCGCCTTCGAGCGTGCCATTAACCCCGTCGAACAGCCAGCCACCACCGCGCTGGTGAGCGATGCGGTCACCGGCATGGCGGGCGAAACGTACCCGGGCGTTCTGGTCACCTGGGTTCTGCACCTCGACCCACGCAAGATTGGCCCCGGGTGCCTGCTCCTGGACCTTGGCGTACAGCTGCGGCAAGGGCAGCAACGGCGCCGGGGTGCCAGCGGCCTGTACCTGGCTCTGGCCGCCGAACAGGTCGTTGAAAAAGCCACGGGTGTTGTCGCCGTAGCTGGCGATGATGCTGGCCGGCATGACCATGGCCATGAAGATCACCAGACTGCTGTAGCTGATCATCAGATGAAACGGCAGCACCAGCACGCCAATGGCGTTATGCCCATCGAGCCAGGAACGCTGGCCCTTGCCCGGGCGGAAGGTGAAGAACTCCTTGAAGATCTTCTTGTGGGTAATGATCCCGGTCACCAGGCCCAGGAGCATGATGAACGCGGCAAAGGTCGACAGCCAGCGGCCCCAGGGGTGAGGCATCTCCAGCTGGAAATGGAAGCGGTAGAAGAACTCGCCGCCACGGGTCTCGCGCGCCTGCAATTCGGTGCCGGTGGCAGGGTCGAGGGTCTTGGAGGTGAAGTCACGGCGCCCACCACCCGCCTTGGGCCAGCTCACGCTCAGCGCCGGTTCCCGGGCGTTGGGCAACTGGATGAACCAGCTTCCCGCCGTCGGCGCGTGCTCCTGCAGGTAACGCTGGGCCAGGTCCAGGCTCGCCGCCGGATCCAGCGCCCGGCTGGGCACTTCCGGTTGGGTCCAATGGCTGATTTCTTCCTTGAAATAGGACATTGTCCCGGTCAGGAAAATCGCAAACAGCAACCAGCCGAAGATCAGCCCGGTCCAGGTGTGCAGCCAGGCCATGGCCTGGCGAAAGCCCTCTTTCATGGGTTTTTCATCCAGTAGACCAGTCCGTTGATCATACCCAGCACCAGGCTTGGCAGCAGTACACCCAGCCAGGCCTGCCAGGCGCTACGACAGGCGAAGCACCAGAGGAAGGCCACCAGGTAGAACAGGAACGACAGCATCATGCCGCTGATCACCGCCTCGGCACGGGGCACCGGCAACAGCAGGGTGATGCAGACGCTGGCCATGGCCGCCAGCAGGTAACCACCGAACACGGCAGCCAGGCTGCGGGAGGTCACGGCCAGGCGATAGCTGATGGGTAGCCTGGCGGCTTTGCTTTTCATGGCATCGGTCCATTACGAGAAGCGCACAATAGTAATGATTTATATTCTCACAAGCAAAGCCGCAGGCCAGACGGATCAGAACGACAGGTCGACACCCAGGGTGTAGCGACGACCGTCCAGTACGGTCTGGTAGTTGTCGTAGTCCACTTCCTTGTTGAAGACGTTGTACACACCGGCCAGCAGCTTGACGTTCTTGGTCACCCGGTAGGTGCCGCCGAAGTCGACGAAGGTGTACGACGGCGTGCCGTCGGACATGGTGGTACGGCCCAGGTAGTCCGAGGTCTTGCCGCGGTAGTTCAGGCGCGCCCAGGTGCCCAGCTGATCAGTGGCCTGCCAGTCCAGGGTGGCGTTGAACATGTGCCGTGGCATCTGGTTCAGGGCCTTGCCCTTTTGCGGGCCACTCTTCTGCTCGGAGGCGGTGAAGGTGTAGTTGGTGGCCAGCGACACAGTCTGGGTGATGTCCCAGTCCAGGGTCGCTTCAACGCCGCGCATCTGTGCTTCGTCAACATTGACCCGGTCACTGATGAACTTGTACGAGGTGCCGCCGATCTGGCACTGGCCCGAAGCATTGCCGGTGCTGTCGGTGCAACGGCGGGTCTCGGTGATCTTGTCCTTGAAGTCGGTATTGAACAGGGTCAGGCCAGTGGAGAAACCTTCGAGGTTGTCCCAGATGAAACCGATTTCCTGGCTCAGGCTCTTCTCCGGCTTGAGGCTGGAGTTACCCACGATGATTGCCGGGTCGCCGCCGCCACCAGTGATCTGGCCCCAGTCATCCACCGCCGCACGGATGTCCGGCGAGCGATAACCACTGGAGACACCGCCCTTGATGGTCCACTGCTCGGTCGGGTGATAAACCCCATACAAGCGTGGCGACCAGTGGGTGCCGTAGTTTTCGTCACGGTCCATGCGCAGGCCGCCGGTCAGGGCGAAGGCCTCGGTCAGGCGCCATTCGTCTTCGGCAAACAGCGCCCAGGACCAGCGGGTCAGCTGGTTGACGCTGGCCGCCGAGGCCAGTTGGTTGCCTTCATCGCTGAGGTCTTCGTACTTGTACTGGCCACCGAAAGTGGTGATGTGCGAATCGCTGAAGAACGACACCTGCGAGTTGAGCACGGTGTTTTCCAGCTCCATGCGCCGGCCCGGGTTCTCGATCTTCTCGCGCTGCAGGTAGCTCTCGCTGGTGAGGCTGTCCCAACGCCCGGAGTGGGTCACCGAGAAGTTGGTGCGGTCGTAGTCGTTGCGGCTGTCGGATCGGCTCGCCGAACGGCCTTTGTGCGAATTGCGTTCCTGCTCGGACTTGCCCGCTTCCAGGGTGATGTCGTTGTGCTCGTCCGGAGTGAACGACAGCTTGGCCGTGGCGCTGTCGGTGCTCTGTTCGTTGAAGCCATTGACGATGTGGTCTTCGTCACGGCGCGAGCGTTGGCCGTACAGTTGCAGGCCGACCAGGTTGTCGACCAGCGGCCCGGAGATGAAGGCGTTGGTGCTGTTGTAGTCGCCCGAGTCGGAGCGGTCCTGGAAAGTCGTTTCGGTGCGGATGCCGCCGTACCACTGCGGGGTGACCTTGCGGGTGATGATGTTGATCACCCCGCCCATGGCGTCGGAGCCGTACAGCGACGACATCGGCCCGCGCACCACTTCGATGCGCTCGATCGCTTCCAGTGGCGGCATCCAGCCCTGTTCGATACCGGCGCCATCGCTGTTGGGGCGGGTGGCGCGCGAGTCCTGGCGTTTGCCGTCGACCAGCATCAGGGTGTACTTGGAGGCCATGCCGCGAATGCTGATGTCGCTGGAGCTGGCACCGCCGGTGACCACCACCCCTGGCACATCGCGCAGGGCGTCAGTGACGTCGCGGTAGGATTTGTTCTCGATCTGCTCGCGGGTAATGACCGAAATCGATGCCGGCGCATCCTTGATCTGCTGGGAGAAACCCGACGCGGTCACCACCATGTTGTCCAGCTCCAGCGGCTGGGTCTGGGCGGTGGCGTGGGCGCTGTACAACGAGCAGAGGGTGAGCGCGAGGCAGGATTTGCTGAAAGTCGGGGACACGAGGACCTCTCCCTGAGAAATGTAAATGTTGCGTAAATTCATCTAGGGAGCGAATGCTATTTATTCTCAAATGAGAGTAAAGCGTATTTACGTTTTTTACATTTTCCCGATCCTCTGCTACGCCCGTCAGTCAGGCGCCGATTGCCGACGGGCAGCACCTTTCACTACAATGCGAACAATTCTTATTCTGTTGCGCATACTGGCGCCGGAGTGTTCACGGTGCCCAGCGCTCCCTCTTCCTCGCTCGAAGGCCTCTACGTCGACCATCACAACTGGCTGACCGGCTGGTTGCGCCGCCGCCTCGGCTGCCCCGACAGCGCCGCAGACCTGGCCCAGGACACCTTCATGCGCCTGCTCCAGGCCCGCGACACGCCACTGCTCAACGAGCCGCGGGCGTTCCTCACCACCGTGGCCAAACGGGTGTTGTGCAACCACTACCGTCGTCAGGACCTGGAGCGTGCCTACCTGCAGGCCCTGGCGCAGTTGCCCGAAGCACTGGCGCCGTCGGAAGAACACCGGGCAATCATTTTCGAAACCCTGCTGGAGCTCGACCGCCTGCTCGACGGCCTGCCCCTGCCGGTCAAACGGGCCTTCCTGATGGCCCAGGTCGACGGCCTGAGCTACAGCCAGATCGCTGCGCAACTGGGCATTTCCCTGGCCACGGTCAAGCGCTACCTGAACAAGGCGGCCATGCGCTGTTACTTTGCCCTGTGAGCAGCCATCAGGCGTTTTCCCCGCAGGTGGCCGAACAGGCCGTGCACTGGCTGATCGAGCTGCAGGGCGGCGCCCTCGATGCGCGTCAGCAGCAGGCGATGCAGCAATGGTTGCAGGCCGATGACAGCCATCGACGCGCCTGGGAGCACATTGAGCGGATCAACCAGCGTTTACGTGGCCTGTCCTCGCCGCTTGCCCATGCAGCCTTGCAGGCACCGCGTTCAGCCAGCCGCCGACGGGCGCTGAAAACCCTGCTGATCCTCGGCGTCGGCAGCGCCAGCGGCCTGGCCTTGCACCAACACAGCCCGCTGCCGACGCTGCTGGCCGATTACCGCAGCCCGGTGGGCGAACGTCGGCGCCTGGCCCTGGACGACGGCAGCCTGTTGCAGCTCAACACCCGCAGCGCCGCTGATGTGCGTTTCGATGCCAGCCAGCGTCTGGTGCGCCTGCTCGAAGGTGAACTGCAACTGACCGTGGCCCGTGATACGCGACCGCTGCAGTTGCTCACCGAACATGGCCTGGTGAACTTGAGCAACGGTCGCTACAACCTGCGCCAGTTCCCGCAGTACAGCCAGTTGGCGGTGTATGAAGGCAGCGCCAGCCTGGCCGGCAAGGTCCTGCCAAGCGGTCAGCAAGCGCGCTTCAATGGTCCGCAATGGCAGGCCAGCCAAGCCCTGGACAGCAATGCCGGAGCCTGGGTCGACGGCATGCTGATGGCCGCGCACATGCCCTTGGGCGCGTTCCTCGAGGAACTGGGCCGCTACCGTCGCGGCCAGCTCAACTGCGCGCCCGAGGTGGCCAACCTGCTGATCTCCGGCAGTTATCCGCTGGCCGACAGCGAGCGCATTCTCGACCTGCTCGAAGTAGCGCTGCCGGTGCGCGTGCGGCGCTTTACCCGCTACTGGGTGACGGTCCAAGCGCGGGCCTGAAACTTTTTTCAACTGACCTGAGCCGTTTTTAAATCTCGCGTGACAGAGAAGGCAGAACCCTTTGCTTCGACCTTCTCAAGGACCTCCCGCATGCCCCTTCGACCGAGTCCACTTGCCCAGGCCCTGCGCACCCTGCTGCTGGGTGCCAGCCTGAGTTTCACCACGCTTGCCGCCCAGGCGGCCGAGGCCCCGGCGCGCACCTACCAGATCGCTCCGAGCAGCCTGGAAGCCGCGCTGAATCAGTTCGGCCGCGAAAGCGGTGTGTTGATTTCCTTCGGCTCGCAGGTCACCAGTGGCGTGCAAAGCCCCGGCCTGCACGGCCAGTACAGCCCGCAACAAGGCCTCGACGCGCTGTTGCAGGGCACCGGCCTGCAAGCGCGTGCCGAGGGCGAGAATGCCTTCAGCCTGCAACCGCTCGCCGCCGTCAACGCGCCGGTCGAGCTCGGCGCCTCCACCGTGGTCGGCGACTGGCTGGGCGCGGCGCAGCAAGACAACGTCTTCGAACACGCCGGTGCGCGTGACGTGATCCGCCGTGAAGAATTCGAACGCAGCGGCGCCACCACCGCCCGCGAAGTGCTCAACCGCATCCCCGGGGTCAACGCCCCGGAAAACAACGGCACCGGCAGCCATGACATGGCAATGAACTTCGGTATTCGCGGGCTCAACCCACGCCTGGCCTCACGCTCCACCGTGCTGATGGACGGCATCCCGGTACCGTTCGCCCCTTACGGTCAGCCGCAGTTATCGTTCGCCCCGATCAGCATGGGCAACATGGACGCGGTGGACGTGGTCCGCGGCGGCGGCGCGGTGCGTTACGGCCCGCAGAACGTCGGCGGCATCGTCAACTTCGTGACCCGGGCGATCCCCGACGAGCCGACGGTCAAGGCCGGCTTCCAGACCCAGACCAGCCCCTCGTCCAGCCATGACGGCTTCAAGACCAGCGCCAACCTGCTGGCCGGCGGCACCAACGCCAACGGCCTGGGCGGCGCCCTGCTCTACTCCGGCACCCGTGGCGGTGACTGGCGCGAGCACAGCGATACGCAGATCGACGACCTGATCCTCAAGGGCAAGTACCAGCTCGACGAAGCCAACAGCCTGCACGCCATGGCCCAGTACTACGAGGGCGAGGCGCAGATGCCCGGCGGCCTGAGCGTCGCCGACTACGATGCCGACCCGTATCAGTCGACCCGCCTGCAAGACAAGTTCTGGGGCCGCCGGACGATGTTCAACTTCGGCTACGACTACAAGGAAGACGCCCGCCAGTTCAGCGTTAACAGCTTCTTCACCAAGACCCTGCGCAGCGGTTACCTGGACCAGGGCACTTTCGTCTCGCTGTCGCCGCGCGAGTACTGGGTACGCGGCATCGAAACGCGCTTCTCCCAGGGCTTTGCCCTCGGTGAAAGCTGGCACGAAGTCGGCGTCGGCTACCGCTACATCAACGAAGCAGGCCATGAACTGCGCTACCGCGAGCCGATCGCCGCCAACCAGTTGCCAACCACCGCCAGCCGCAACGACCGCGACACCCGTGGCGGCACCGACGCCCATGCGATTTTCCTCGATGACCGCATCGACATAGGCCAGTGGACCATCACCCCGGGCATCCGCTACGAGATGATCGACTCCGAGCAATCCAACAAGCTCACCGGCCAGCGCTACCAGGGCGACTACAACACCGCATTGCCGGCGCTCAACGTGATGTATCACCTGAGCGACAGCTGGAACCTGTATGCCAACACCGAAGGCTCGTTCGGCAGCGTGCAGTACAGCCAGATGCCCAACCGGGTCAGCAGCGGCGAAGTGAAACCGGAAAAAGCCCGCACCTGGGAGCTGGGGACGCGCTACGACAATGGCAACCTGCAAGCCGAAATCGGTGCGTTTTTGATCAACTTCGATAACCAGTACGAAAGCAACCAGACCAACGATTCGGTGATCGCCCGCGGTGAAACCCGCCACCAGGGCATCGAGACCAGCGTCAAGTACGCCCTCGAAGGCCTGAACCCGGCACTGGCAGGTTTCGACGTGTACGCCACCTATGCCTTTGTCGATGCGAAAATCCGCGAAGACGGGCCGAACAAGGGCAATCGTGTGCCCTTCTCGTCACGCCACAAAGGCACCCTGGGTATTGGTTACACCGAGGGCCAGTGGAAGCTCAACCTCGACAGCACCTACCAAAGCGACCAGTTCGCCGACAATGCCAACACCTCGGCCGAAAGCGCCGACGGCAGCACCGGACGCATCCCCGGCTACATGCTGTTCAGCAGCCGTGCGGCCTACGATTTCGGCCCGCAACTGTCGAACCTCAACGTCGCCGTGGGGGTGAAAAACATCTTCAATCACCAGTACTACACCCGCTCGTTCGACGACAACAACAAGGGCAAGTACGTAGGAGAACCTCGTACGGTATACCTGCAGACCTCCGTCGCGTTCTGATCCAGCGCATGCAAAAGCCCGGCCGCCGCCGGGCTTTTTGCTACAAGATATTTTTATTTCAAAAGGGCTTGAATTGTTCCGCCAACTGCCTGACCTTGTAGTCAAGAGGCGATGGTTCTCACAGGCCGCCAAGGCCCCGTCGATTCTCTTGCGAGCTAGCTGAATAAGGGATTGAACTATGCAAATCCAAGTCAATAGCGACAACCATATTCAAGGCAACATCCGGCTGGAAGAGTGGGTCCGCAGCACGGTAGAAAGCACGCTCGAACGTTTTGAAGAAGACCTCACCCGCATCGAGGTCCACCTGCGCGACGAGAATGGCGACAAGCCTGGTCCGCATGACAAACGCTGCCAGATGGAGGCACGCCCAAAAGGCCATCAACCGATTTCCGTAAGCCATAAGTCCGCATCCCTCGACCAGGCTGTCGAAGGTGCCGCAATCAAACTGGACCACGCCCTGGAGCACTTCTACGGCAAGCTGCGCAGCAAACGCGCGGTCCCCAATCAAGGCATTGACGACGCCCAGAATGACGGGCTGTTGCAGGAAGAATTCCTGGAGAACGAGCAAGCTCGACTCAACGGATAAGCCGTAACGCAGACGCTAAAAAGGCGAGCCCCAAGGGCTCGCCTTTTTTGTAGGAGCGTCCTGCGTCTGTTACTTCGCTTCCTCGATTTCCTTGCCACTGGCATCGATGGCCTTGGTCGACGGATAACGATACGAGGCATAGCGCACCACCAGGATCGCGAACGCCAGCAACAGAATGCCGCCACACACGTACAACAACCCCACATCCGGCGCCTTGTGGTGCGAAACATCGCCAATCAGCAGGCGGGTCAGCGCCGTAATGGCCACATACAACAGGAAGCGGATCGGCATGTGGTTGGTCTTGAAGTAGATCCCCACCATGGCGCCGAGTTCGAGGTAGATGAACAGCAGCAGGATGTCGTCGACACTGACGCCCTTGCCGAGCATCTCGATGAAGGTGACCACGGCCGCGTAGGCAGTGATGCCACCGATGCCGAACAGGGCCAGGTAATGGAACGCCTCGACGCACAGGTTGCCCAGCGAGTCGGCCGAGCCATGCAGGCGCTTGCGCAGTTTGTCAGCCCAATTGATGCTCACGATACGGTTTCCTTGATACGGCTGGAAGGATGATGCGCCAGGCGCATGACGCTTTGTCGGTATGCAGTAAAGAGGCCAGGCCCCCTGCTTGAGAAGGCGACCGAATGCCGCAAGGCACAGCCATCGCTGGCTGTGCCTTCATCCTTTCAATTCGCGGTTACCGCAGCGTGTTCATTCCAGGGCCGACGCCGGGCCGAAGAACTCATAGCGGCTCTGTTGCTCGGGCACGCCCAGGCCCTTGAGGTGGCGCTTGATGGTGGCCATGAAGGCTTTGGGGCCGAGGAAGTAGGCATCCACGTCACGTTCTTGCGGCAGCCACTGGCCGAGCTGATCGGCGCTGAGCAGGCCCAGCGCATCCGCCGGCTGGCTGTGGCCATCGTCTTCGGCGTAGCAGTAGAAGCGCTTGACCTGCGGGTGGCGCGCCGCCAGTTCATCGACCCAGTCACGGAAGGCGTGCACCGCGCCGTTGCGCGCACAGTGAATGAAGTGCACCAGGCGCCCGCTGGCCAGCGCAGCTTCGAGCATCGGCAGGGTCGGGGTGATGCCGACGCCACCGCTGATCAGCACCAGCGGCTTGTCGCTGGCGCTCAGGGTGAATTCGCCCGATGGCGGGAACAGGTTGAGGGTATCGCCCACGGCGAACTGCTCGTGCAGGTAGCTGGAGACCTTGCCACCGGCTTCGCGCTTGACGCTGATGCGGTACTGGCCGGCATTGCTCAGAGCCGACAGCGAGTAGTTACGGCGCTGCTCCTGGCCGTCGATGATCAGTTGCAGGCCGATGTACTGGCCTGGTTCGGCCTGCAGGATCGCCCCGCCGTCGACCGGGGCAAAATAGAAGGAGACGATCTCGCTGCTCTCCTCGACCCGCTCCACCAGCGTGAATTCGCGCGCACCGCGCCAGCCACCAGGTGCTGCGGCCTTTTGCGCGTAGACGTCACTTTCAGCACCGATGAGGATATCGGCCAGTTGCTGATAGGCCGCGCCCCAGGCGGCAATCACTTCGGGGGTGGCGATGTCTTTGCCGAGGACTTCTTCAATGGCGCGCAGCAGGCAGCTGCCGACAATCGGGTAATGTTCCGGGAGGATCTGCAAGGCCACATGCTTGTTGATGATCTGCCCGACCAGGCCACCGAGCTGCTCAAGCTGGTCAATGTGCCGGGCGTACATCAGCACGCCGTTGGCCAGCGCCCGTGGCTGGTCGCCACTGGCCTGGTGCGCCTGGTTGAACAGCGGACGCACTTGCGGGTACTCGCTGAGCATCAGTTTGTAAAAATGAGTGGTCAGCGCTTCACCGCCGCTTTCCAGCAGAGGTACGGTGGCTTTGACGATTGCACGATCCTGGGCATTGAGCATGGATGACTCCTGAGCCTGTGGCTTCTTGATGAATGCCTGAGCTATTACAGCTTTCGTGCCAACTATTAAATTATTAAAAATCAATAACTTACAAACAAATGAGTCATAAAGACAACAACTGCGATATAGTCATTTCGACTTACAGGAGTCATTATGACCGCAAAATCCCTGCTCACCGCTTTGCTGCCCCTGGTCAGCGACCTGTCCCGCGAGTTGCCCGAGCGCGAACGCTACCGGCGCCTGCTCGAAGCCATGCGCAGCCTGCTGCCGTGCGATGCCGCCGCCCTGCTGCGCCTGGACGGTGAATGGCTGGTACCACTGGCGGTGAACGGTTTGAGCACCGACACCCTCGGGCGGCGCTTCAAGGTCGATGAGCATCCTCGTTTCGCCGCGATTCTCAGCCGCAGCGAGCCGACCCGCTTCGCCAGCGACAGCACGCTGCCCGACCCTTACGACGGCCTGGTCGAAGGCCTGCACCAGCACCTTGAGGTGCACGACTGCATGGGTTGCCCGCTGTTTGTCGATGAACGGCCCTGGGGCCTGATCACCCTCGATGCGCTGGACCCGGAGCAGTTCCAGCAGGTCGAGCTCGATGCCCTGCAGGCCTTTGCCAGCCTGGCGGCGGCCACGGTGAATGTTGCCGAGCGCATCGAACACCTGGCCCTGCGCGTCGAAGACGAACACCAGCGCGCCGAAGTCTATCGCCAGGCCAGCGGTCAGCAGCACAAGGAACTGATCGGCCAGAGCAAGGCGCACAAACGCCTGCTGGAAGAAATCCGCCTGGTCGGCAGCAGCGACCTGACGGTGTTGATCACCGGCGAAACCGGGGTCGGCAAGGAGCTGGTGGCCCAGGCCATCCACCAGGCCTCGAGCCGCGCAGCCAGGCCGATGATCAGCCTGAACTGCGCGGCGCTGCCGGACACCCTGGTCGAGAGCGAGCTGTTCGGTCATGTGCGTGGCGCTTTTACCGGCGCGGTGGGCGAACGGCGCGGCAAGTTCGAGCTGGCCAATGGCGGTACGCTGTTTCTCGATGAAGTCGGCGAGTTGTCGTTGAGCGTGCAAGCCAAGCTGCTGCGCGTGCTGCAGAGCGGGCAGCTGCAACGGCTGGGTTCGGACCAGGAGCACCGTGTGGATGTGCGCCTGATCGCGGCAACCAACCGCGACCTGGCAGAAGAAGTACGCGCCGGACGCTACCGCGCCGACTTCTACCATCGCCTGAGCGTGTACCCGCTGCTGGTGCCACCACTGCGAGAGCGCGGCCGCGATGTACTGCTGCTCAGCGGCTACTTTCTCGAGCAGAACCGCTCACGCATGGGCCTGGGCAGTTTGCGCCTGAGTGCCGAGGCCCAGGCTGCGCTGAGCAGCTACGGCTGGCCGGGCAATGTCCGGGAGCTGGAACACCTGATCGGTCGCTCGGCGCTCAAGGCCCTGGGGCAACACGCGCAACGGCCAAAAATCCTCACCCTGGAGGCTGCCGACCTGGATTTGCGCCCGGTCCAGGCCTTCCCGACACCAGCCCAAACCACCGCGCTGGCTGATCAGCCACTGCCCAGCGGCGACCTGCGCCAGGCCCTGGACGACTACCAGCGCCAGTTGATCCAGGCTTGCCTTGAACGCCACCAGCAGAACTGGGCCAGCACCGCCCGCGAGCTGGGCCTGGACCGGGCAAATCTGAGTCGCCTGGCACGGCGCTTGGGTCTACGCTGATTGCACCGAGTGATTAAAGCCCCGGGCTGCCGGGTCGATAACCTGGCATCTCCCCCAATTACTCTGCCCTGAAGGTGCCTATGGCGTCGCAAAATGCCCGCGCGGACTCGCTGTCGCTGCTGCTGTTCACCCTGCGCAGCGGCAAGCTGATGGCGATCAACCTGCTCAAGGTCAGTGAAATCATCCCCTGCCCGCCGCTGACCAAGCTGCCGGAGTCGCACCCTCACGTCCAGGGCGTGGCCACCTTGCGCGGCAATTCACTGTCGGTCATCGACCTGTCGCGGGCCATCGGCGAGCGGCCACTGGCAGATCCGCAGGGTGGCTGCCTGATCGTCACCGACATCAGCCGCTCCAAGCAGGGCCTGCACGTGCAGGCGGTGAGCAAGATCGTCCACTGCCTGAGCACCGACATCAAACCGCCACCGTTCGGTTCGGGCAGCAAGTCGTTCATTACCGGCGTGACCCGGGTCGACAACACCCTGGTGCAGGTACTGGATATCGAAAAGGTCATCCACGGCATCGCCCCTCCACAGCGCGAAGTGCTCACCTCCGTGCTCAGTGCCGAGGATTCCGCGGTGCTGGGCGCCACCAATATCCTGGTGGTCGATGACAGCCAGGTGGCCCTGCAGCAATCGGTGCATACCCTGCGCAACCTCGGCATCGAATGCCACACCGCGCGCAGCGCCAAGGATGCGATCAACACCCTGCTGGAGCTGCAAGGCACCGAGCGCGAGATCAACGTGGTGGTGTCGGACATCGAGATGTCCGAAATGGACGGTTTCGCCTTTACCCGCACCCTGCGCGAAACCCCTGACTTCCAGCACCTGTATGTCTTGCTGCACACCTCGCTGGACAGCGCCATGAACAGCGATAAAGCCAAGGAAGTGGGGGCCAATGCGGTGCTGACCAAGTTCTCTTCGCCGGAGCTGACCGACTGCCTGATCGTCGCCGCCCGCGCCGTGGCTTTTGCAGAACGCTGAAACACAGCCAGGTAGTGCTGCGCTTGAATGTGCCTGACGCTCAGGCACAATTAGGCGCCCGGCGTTCCGAGTATCCACCACCGCGCTAGTGGCTATCGGTAGGTAATAGTGAAGTTGACCGCCGCATTGGCAATGCCTCCCGTAGGCCCGGCATCGCCGACCTGGATGTAACGTGCGGCCATGGGCAGGGTGATGCTGCCGTTCTGCAATCGCCGGATGGGGACATCCTCGTTCAAGGCCAGCGGACTCAAATCTTCCTTGAGCACCTGCACGGCCACGCCCGTGGCCGTGGAGTCAGCCGTCAGGCCAACGATCCCGCGCGGACCGTCGACCACCGTGGAGCCATTGCGTGGGTCCAGGCGGATGTGGGCGAAGTGGTTGTTCGCCGCACCGCTGCCATTGCTGCAACCACTCAATGGAATGTAAAAAGCTGAGGCATCGGTCGATGAACCCTGGCCGTTGAAGGCGCTCTGGTTCCAGCTCCCCAGGGGGACCTTGATCTGGTTGCCCGGCGCGGACGGCAGGCTGCATTGCGCGACGGTCAAGGTACCGCTGTTGATCTTGATGTCGATCATAGGGCCGATACGGCTGCTCGAAAAACGAGCCAGCGTCACGCCTGACAGCGAGTGCGGGCCATTGCCAGGGTCGATGGGGCCGGTCTTGATGATCCGATAGCCCAGGGTTACGTCAAAGACTCTGGCATAGCCCCCATCGACTACCCCCAGGTTGTGTGCCACATAAGGTACGCCAGAGCGGTTAAGCCCAGTACCTGGCACATAGTTCCAGTGGGGCGATTCCCATGAAGCCGGTGACAGTCGCGTATCGACCACTACGGCAACGCCCGGGATATCCGTATGCAGCACCACCTCCCCCGCGCTAACCAACGGCGAACCATATTCAGCACGCAACGGCGAGCTGACCGTGTACACCGCAGCCATGCTGCACAGTTGAGCGGGATTGAGGCCATGTACTGAGACCTGTCGAGCTCCGATCACCGTGCCAGGCGGGGCGTCTCTGGGCACATACAGCGCCCCCGCATTCAGGTTGACGTTAAGAAAATAGCCCGGTGCAAAGTCGCAGGCCCACACTGTACAGGGCGCGCTAAAAACCAACGCAGCCAGTAGCCGGCGACAGTTGTTCAAGCAGTGAGCGTTCATATGATGTTGCCTCTCGCATTCTTGAAAATACCGCAATGCCCGAGCCGCTGCGGTTGCATACTGATGTCGCTCGA